>CAJXWH010000022.1 GCA_913062915.1 uncultured Acidiferrobacteraceae bacterium
ACTTCAGCCTGGATATCGACTGCCTGCTCCAGCCCCGCGGGATAGATGTAATGATGGTCGGATGTGGTGGTGCAGCCCGACAGCAAAAGCTCGGCAAGCGCGAGTTCTGTGGCCACCGAGAGCATCTCAGGGTCGAGTCCGGCCCAGACCGGATAAAGTGCCCGCAGCCAGCCGAACAGTTCTTTGCCAAGGGCGGGTACAAGCGCCCGCGTCAGGGTCTGGTAAAAATGATGGTGCGTATTGACTAGGCCTGGCAGAACGACGTGTTGAGATGCGTCAAATACCGTGTCGACCGATTGTCTCGGTTCTTGTCCCGCTGCGACACGTTCGGCAATCCGGTGTCCTTCGATGATCAGACCGCGCTCGGCGCCATCAGCAAAGATTGCAAGCGGGTCCCGAATCCACAGTCGAGACATGATGACTACTTCAATGATTTAGTTCAGAACAAAAAACCCGCTCCCGTAGGAGCGGGTTTTCGTTGAGACAACGAGTGGATCCCTACTCGGGCAACTTGTCGTCGACGCCTTGTACGTACCAGTTCATCGTCGCCAGCATCGGGAAGTCGGCAGCCACTTCACCCGCGGGAACCATTAGTTCGCCGGCCTGGTTGTAAATGGGGCCAGTAAACGCATGGAGCGCACCAGAGGTCAGTGCTGCCGTCGTATTCCGGGCCATTTGTTCCGCCGAATACGGCATATTTGTAAACGGCGCCATGACTACCATTCCTGGGCCCATGCCATGCCAGGTGTCCCCAGATGTCCATGTGCCATCAAGGACGGCCTGGGTTCGGGCGACGTAATACGGTCCCCAGGCATCAATGATTGCTGTCAACTGGGTATCCGGCGCAAAGTGGATCATGTCAGAGGCTTGTCCAAAAGCCTTGATCCCCCGAGCCGCTGCCGCCTGGATTGCTGCGGTGCTGTCCGTGTGCTGCGTAATGATGTCAGCGCCCTGATCCATCAGCACCTTGGCTGCGTCGGCTTCTTTGCCCGGGTCATACCACGTGTATACCCACACCACTTTGACCTTCATGTCCGGGTTTACAGTTTGCGCACCGAGCATGAACGCGTTGATGCCGCGCACCACTTCTGGAATCGGGAACGAAGCGATATAGCCGATGACACCGCTCTTCGACATTTCCGCGGCGATCTGGCCTTGCACATAGCGGCCCTCATAGAAGCGCGCTGAGTAGGTGGCAACATTGTCGGCCTGCTTGTAACCCGTGGCATGTTCAAATTTGACGTCCGGGAAACGTTTTGCAACTTTGAGTGTCGGTTCCATGTAGCCGAAGGAAGTGGTAAAGATGAGTTGGTGCCCGGTTTCGGCCAGTTTAGCGATCGCACGTTCGGCATCCGGCCCTTCTGGCACGCCTTCAACAAATGTGGTTTCTACCAGATCACCGAGTTTTTCTTCGACCATCAGTCGGGCTTGGTCATGGGCGTAGGTCCAGCCATGGTCGCCTGGTGGGCCGATATAAATAAATCCAACTTTCAGCTTGTCTGCAGACGCAGTAGAGACCACGCCGAAACTCAACAGCGCAGCGAGCATTACCGTGGCCAGTTTGATGAGGTGCTTCATCTTCAATTTCCTCCGTTTATGGTGAGAATTTCAACAGGTGTAATTCTACTCAACGTTCGGCCCGAAATGGCCGACCCAAACAGGCCGGGGCGTTGAGACGAATTTTGATCGCATCCCTAGAGATCAAGACTAATACAACTATGGTCGCAATGTAAGGGAGCATGGACATGAAAGCGGCGGGAATACCAAGGCCAGCCGCCTGGGCATTCAACTGCAAAATCGTGATGCCCCCAAAAAGTATGGCGCCGAACAGCACCCGCGCAGGGCGCCAGCTGGCGAACACCACCAGAGCCAGCGCAATCCAGCCGCGACCGGCCGTCATGTTTTCAGCCCACAGCGGCGTGTAAACCAGAGACAAATAACCGCCGCCGAGTCCTGCCATGAGGCCGCCGAAAGTGACCGCAGCGAAACGGATGGCGATGACGGGATAGCCGATGGCATGGGCCGATACATCGGAGTCACCCACTGCGCGCAGAATCATGCCCCAGCGGGACCGGCTTAGAAACCAGCTGGCGCCGAGCAGAATGAGGATCGCGAGGTATACCAGAGGATCGTGACCGAACAGCAACCTGCCGACGATCGGTATATCGCTAAGGATCGGAATGTGAATCGATCCGATCTGGTCGATGGTCTCCCCGACATAATCAACTCCGACCAACGCCGAGAGGCCTGTGCCGAAGATGGTCAAGGCCAGACCGGTTGCAACCTGGTTCGAAAGCAGGTTGAGCGTCAGGATGCCAAAGATCAGAGCAGCGAAAGCACCTGACGTCGCAGCCACCAGGAGACCAAGGGTGGCATTGCCCGTGACCGCCGCAGCGGCAAATCCGAACACTGCGCCGATCAGCATCATGCCCTCAAGACCCAAGTTCAGCACACCGGATCGTTCACAGATAAGTTCGCCAGTTGCAGCAAACATCAAAGGAGTTGCTGCAGTCATCATCGTCATGATGGAAGCAATGATGAGTTCGGTCATTGTTGAACCGCTTGTCTCGAGGGTAGGACGATCTTGTAGCGTGTGAAGAGATCAAACGCCAACAAATAAAACAATATGATGCCCTGGAAGAGGCCGGTGACCGCCTTCGGTAAACCGGCTGAGATTTGGGCGCTTTCTCCGCCAATGTAGGTGACGGCGATCGCGATGCCAGCGAGCAGCACCCCGACGGGATGTAATCGCCCGAGAAACGCAACGATGATTGCGGTGAATCCATAACCCGGGGAAATGTCAGGCATCAACTGGCCGATGGTCCCTGCCGCTTCGATAACCCCGGCAAGCCCTGCGAGTCCTCCACCGATCAGCAGCGATTGCCAGATAATCCGGTTGCTTTGCACGCCGGCGTGGCGTGCTGCGAGAGGCGCTGACCCAAATAGTTTTATCCGGAAGCCAAACCGGGTTCGGGCCAGCAGGAACCAGGCGATAAACGGCACAGCTAGGGTAAGTACACTGCCGAGGTGTACGCGTTTTCCCGTGAAAAGCAGGGGCATGGTCGCCGCGTCTGGAAACACGCGGGTGCCAGGAAAGCCCCAGCCCATGGGGTTTCGCCACGGCCCTTGGACTAGGTGCACCAGCAGCAACTCGGCCACGTAAACCAACATCAGTGACACCAGAATTTCATTGGCGTTGAACCGGGTTTTCAAAAGCGCGGGAATCGCAGCCCAGGCCATCCCGCCGAGAATGCCGGTCAGTAACATTGCGGGGAGCAAGAACGCGCTTGTACTTTCGTACCAAAAAACTGCGAGTCCCCCGCCGGCGATGGCGCCCGCGATGTACTGCCCCTCGGCGCCGATGTTCCAGATGCCTGCCCGAAAGCCAAACGACAAACCGATGCCAATCAGTACCAGGGGGCCTGCTTTAACCGCGACTTCTGATAGCCCGGAACTCGATGTCAGGGGTTCAACAAAATAAATGTAAAGCGCTGTTGCCGGATCTTTGCCCATCGCGAGGAAAATTATCCCGCCCGTCACGGCCGTTAACACCAGCGCCAGCATTGGCGACAGCCAGGCGGCCGATAAGGACTGCGTGCTTCTTGGTTCAAGCCGCAGCATATTTCGTCTTCTCTTGTTGTGTGTGTCGAACACCCATCAAAAGGCCGATATCTTCCGGTGTGACATCGTTGGCCGGGGTCGCGCTTGACAGCGTGCCTTGTGAAATTACGGCAATCCGGTCAGAGAGCAGGAAAATCTCATCGAGGTCTTGGGAAATCACGAGTACTGCAGCGCCGGCGCTGACCAAACGTTGAATTTCTTCATGTATGGCTGCAGCTGCGCCGGCGTCCACGCCCCAGGTCGGTTGCGATACGATCAAAAGCTGTGGCTCTTGAAGCATTTCACGACCGACAATGAACTTTTGCAAGTTGCCGCCTGAAAGACTGCTGGCGAGCGCACTGACGCCGGTCGTTCTGACATCAAAGTCACGTACGATGTTGTCGGCGAAACTGCCTACAGCATTCCAATCGATCAGCCCATTGGGGGAAAATTTCATTCGGGCGGAAGCAGTCAAAAAACTGTTTTCAACCAGTGTCATGTCGGCGACGGCGGCTTGTCCGATCCGCTCCTCTGGCACGAATACGGCGCCGAGATCGCGCCGTTCGTTCGGGTTTAGATGAGTTGCATCTGTACCTAGAATCTCAATTGTGCCCCCGAGTGGCGCGCCGGTTTCACCCGAAAGCGCGTCCATCAGCTCAATCTGTCCATTTCCGGCGATACCGGCGATGCCGAGGATTTCTCCACCTCGGACCGCGAAGTCGATGTCACTTAAATCCATCCCGTGTGGTTGATGGGAGTGGGTCGTAAGGGAGGACACCTGCAGGCCGATGTTTCCCTGTTGGGTTGTGGCCCGTTTTCTTACCGACTCGACCCGCTTCCCGATCATTTTCTCTGCGAGTGACCGTGCAGTTTCTGCCGACGGAATACAGTCATCGACACGGCGGCCGTTCCGAAGGATCGTTGCCTTGTCACACAATGATCGCACTTCCTCCAGCTTATGACTGATATAGAGAATCGCGCGTCTCTCCGCAGCAAGCTTACGCAAAGTTTCAAACAGCGTTTCTGTTTCCTGTGGGGTCAGGACAGAAGTCGGCTCATCGAGGATTAATAGCTGTGGGTCTTGCAGCAGACAACGGACGATTTCAATTCGTTGCCGCTCGCCCATCGAGAGTTCGTGTACGTGTCGGTCGGGCTGCAAGGCGAGACCGTACGCATCGGCAGTTTCTACCAGGCGGGCTCGCAATTTATCGTGATCTTCGCGTGGCAGGGCGAGGGCGACGTTCTCGAGGGTTGTCAGTGCCTCGAACAAAGAGAAGTGTTGGAACACCATGCCGATCCCGAATTCTCGCGCCTGTGCCGGATTGGCAATTTGCACGAGATCCCCATTCCAGTGGATATCTCCCTGATCGGGTCGCAGTACGCCATAGATGATCTTTACCAGCGTACTCTTGCCTGCACCGTTCTCACCCAGTAGGGCATGAATTTCCCCGGGTTGCACATCGAGATCAATCGCGTCGTTTGCGATACAGCCGGGAAAGACTTTACGGATTCCGGTGAGGGAGAGAAGCGGAGAGTCAGGGATGGGCACGGGCAAATAGGTTGACGAAGATTCGATCTTTCGGGACCAAATTAATAAGGAATCTTATCTTCTTTTTTTGTCCAGTCCTGAAAAGCGAGCGCCGCGACACGACTTTCACATCGGATCATTGGGATTTGGCGATCTGCCAAGTTCCGGCCGACCTCGCGGTAAATTTCCGCATCATCGAAGCCGATTCGAGCCGCATCCTGGCGGGTGTTAGCGTAATAGACGGATTCCAGCCGTGCCCACCAGATCGCAGCGAGGCACATAGGGCAGGGCTCACAACTGGTGTAGATGTTGGCCCTCTCAAGTGAGAATGCCCCAAGCGCACTGCAGGCATTTCGGATCGCGACAATCTCAGCGTGGGCACTTGGGTCACACTGAGATGTGACTTGGTTCCAGCCCTGGCCAATGATCTTGTCATCACGAACAATGATGGCGCCGAATGGCCCGCCTTCTCCGGCACGCATCTTTTCTTGCGAAATTTGCCCAGCAAGATCCATGAAACGAAGGTGTTTTGGATCCATTGTATTTATCCCTGTTGGTTCGAAACTGAGTCCGATTGGGAATCTACTTCTACTCGGTTTTCGGTTCCAAGCTCTTCGAATACCGTCAGAATTTCCGTCAGCGCAGCGAGCGCAATCACGCCGGGTTCCTTGCTAGTTGGGCCGCTCGTCCCAATCGGGCTGGTCAGGCGGTCAGCCGCTCGCGGCGATAACCCATCCTTTCGAAGTCGGTGACGAAACCGGGCAGCCTTGCTATGGCTGCCGATCAATCCGACGAATGCCAAGTCGTTTCGTCTGAGCAGAGCACGACACAACTCATAGTCGAGTTCATGACTGTGGGTCATCACAAGTACCGCCGCATTATGGGGAATGCTGCGCACGCAGATTTCGGGTTCGGTCATGTCAGCCACCGTCACGTTGTCTGCACGCGGCACGAGTGCGCGCATCGTATCCCTCGAATCCAACGCCACCAGCCGCAGCGGCAACTGGGAAGCGATGGTGCACAGCGAGCGCCCAACATGGCCGGCACCAAAAAGGAATAACCGGGGCCGCGGGTCGCGCAGTGACTGCAAGTGCACACCGGCGGTGGCAGCAACGCTGCGGCTTGCCGAGATTACTCGCGGTGTGGCGCTGGCATCGCCGGTCGGGAACAGCACTGCATCGTTTGTATCGCTTTGAATCGATTCCGCGGCTTTTTTGAGCCACGGAGCCGCATTTGCATCCAAAAGTTCCAGGGCAAGTTTTACGGCCCCTCCGCAGCACTGTCGAGCGTCCGGTCCGAGTATGCAGCGCAGCGTTGATCGGCGCCCGCGCCCGGGGTCATCCAGCAGTTCCTTTGCGGCATCTTCAGCGATTTGTTCGAGTTGACCGCCGCCGAGAGTACCGAGCGTGGCCTCGCGACTGACTAAAATCCAGGCGCCCGCGTCTCTCGGGGTCGAGCCTGCATCCTCGGTGACCATCACGAGGACGGCAGTGTCATTAGCGCCGATTCGTTCTAGAGCCGAGCTTACCCAGTCTACTGGCCCCGCCACGGCCCGTGTATTTGCTTCACTCATGCGGCCTTCCGTTCACGCAAGGCATCCACTGCATTCAAGATTGCCTCTGGGGTTGCGGGGGCCGGGAGGTGTGGCAGATCGCGATACGCATTGACGCTTGAAATAGCATCCACGATCGCCTGATGAACCGATAAGGCCAGCATCAGCGGCGGTTCTCCGACGGCTTTTGACCGGTAGATGGTCGCTTCCGGGTTCTTGCCGGCTTCGAAAATGCGTATCCGGAAGTGTTCTGGCCGGTCACTGCAGGTCGGAATTTTATAGGTTGAGGGTGCGTGGGTCTTGAGTCGACCGCTGGTATCCCACCATAACTCTTCTGTGGTCAGCCAGCCCATACCCTGGATGAATCCGCCTTCAATCTGGCCCTTATCAACGGCCGGGTTCAACGATCGGCCGACGTCATGAAGAATATCGACTGCGATCACGCGGTTCTCTCCGGTTAAAAGGTCGATTGCGACCTCGGTGACTGCAGCGCCGTAGGCAAAGTAATAGAACGGTCGACCCGTTGCAGTGATCGGATCCCAGTGAATTTTTGGCGTGCGATAGAAACCAGTGGCCGAGAGCTGCACCCGGTTGAGGTACGCTTCCATGACCAGGTCCGAAAACGAAACTTTGCGCGCTCCTATTTGGATACGGCCCGAGTAAAACGCAATTTCTGTTTCCGGTACGCCATAGTGATTGGACGCAAATGCCGTCAGGCGTCGGCGGATGGTACGGGCCGCGTTCATTGCGGCCATGCCGTTCAGGTCGGAGCCGGATGATGCTGCGGTCGCAGAGGTATTGGGTACCTTGCCCGTGTGGGTGGCAGTGATCTGGATCTGATCGATATCAACCTGCAGTTCCTGTGCGACCACCTGTGCGACTTTAATAAAGAGGCCCTGGCCCATCTCTGTACCGCCATGATTGAGCTGGATACTGCCGTCTTTGTAGACATGCAGCAGCGCGCCCGCCTGGTTAAAGATCGTATTGGTAAAAGAAATTCCGAATTTCACGGGTGTTAGCGCCAGCCCCCGTCGAACGATGGGGCTTGAAAGGTTGTATTCGCCTATCTCCTGCCGACGTTGCCGGTAGCGACTGGTGACTTCCAGTTCCTCGACCAGGTCGTCCAGGATGAAGTCCTCTACCTGCATGTGATAGGGCGTTAGATCACGCGTGCCCCGCCCGTAAAAGTTGATTTTTCGGACATCCAGAGGGTCTTTCCCCACCTGGTGGGCGATGGCCTGAATCATTTGTTCTGCGACCAGCATGCCCTGGGGTCCACCGAAGCCCCGAAACGCAGTGTTGGATACCGTGTGGGTTCGACAGCGATCCGATCGGATTCGAACGGCGGGATAGAAGTACGCATTGTCGGCATGGAGCATGGCGCGGTCGTTGACCGGATCCGAAAGATCCCGCGAGAAGCCACAGCGGGAGGCCAGGTGAATATCGGCCGCCATGATGCGTCCTTCATCATCAAAACCGACATGCCAGTCCCCTTTAAATTCATGGCGCTTGCCGGTCATCAACATGTCGTCGTCACGATCGAGACGGCACTTCACCGCTTGGCCGGTCTTCACAGCTGCCAGCGCGGCCAGGGCCGCCCACTGCGCGGCTTGCGTCTCCTTGCCGCCAAATCCGCCGCCCATGCGGCGGACTTCCACGGTGACCGACCGATCGGTCAGGCCCAATACGGTGGCAGTTGCATGCTGCACCTCAGAAGGATGCTGGGTCGAGCAATAGATATGTACACCCCCGTCCTCGGCAGGAACCGCGAGAGACACCTGACCTTCCAGATAGAAGTGATCCTGGCCGCCGCTCCAGGCGGTGCCTTTTGCATGATGTGGCGCGTCTTCGAGGGCGGTTTGCCAGTCACCGCGCCCCATCTGCCGTTGTTCACTGACGAAAGTGCCGGCTTTAAGTGCCTGATCGATGGTCAGAATCGGATCCGACGGCGCGACATCGATCTTTCCAAGGCGTGCCGCCGACCGGGCTTCCTGGTAGCTGCGAGCGATCACCGCGAAGACCGGTTGGCGATGAAAGTGAAGTTCGCTTTTCGCCAGCAGGGGGTCGTCGCCGCAGCCTGTCGGGCTGACATCGTTGTTGCCAGGCACATCGGCTGCAGTCAGTACCGAGACAACACCGGGGGCTTCGCGAACGGCGGCAAGATCCATGCGCAGGATGCAGCCGCAGGTGACGTCAGCCGTACCCGGCGCAAGATAAAGGGTACCCGCCGGCTCGAAGATATCGTCAACGTATAGCGCTTCGCCGGTCGTGTGCTTGAGCGCGCTGTCATGACGAAGTGCCTCGCCAGCCACACCACGAAATTCAGGTCGTTCACCCATTGGCAAAAGACTGATTGCTGAGACCCGGCCATGTTTTCTCGTCATAGAGGTCTGGCAGATCGGTTGTTGTCATCGCGAGAAAATACTTCTCAAGAAGATTTCCTGCTGCACGTTGTCGATAGTGCGCGCTCGCGCGCATGTCCGTGATCGGGTCAAAATCGGTTGCCAATGCCTGGCGAGCCCGCGCTAAGGTCTCGTGATCCAGTGGCTGGCCGGTAAGTGCAGCTTCACATTGCCGCGCACGCTTCGGGGTTGCCGCCATGCCGCCGAAACAGATCCGCACTTCACGGACGATTCCCCCCTCAAGCTTTGCGGCAAAAGCGCCGAGCACCGCGCTGATGTCCTGATCGAATCTTTTGGCGATTTTCCAGCAGCGAAATCGAAGGTCACGATCGAGGGGGATTACGACCGACTCAACGAATTCGCCCGGCGCGAGGTCCTGTTGGCCGTAATCGACAAAAAAAGTATCCAGTGGAATCTCTCGCACACCGCCGGTGCTGGCGATGCGCAACCGGGCCCCCAGCGCAATCAGCACTGGAGGCAAATCGCCAATGGGCGATCCGTTCGCGATATTGCCGCCAACTGTACCTTGGTTACGGACCTGCCGGGACCCGAAGCGACGCAGCAGGCGATTAAGATCCGGTGATATTTCGCTGAGTGTCGTACTCGCATCTTGCAACGAGACACCGGCACCGATCTCAAGTTTTTCATCGTTTTGCACAAGGCGTTGCAGTTCAGGGATCTGGCCGAGATAGATGACGGCGGACAATCGCTGACCCCATTTGGTAATCCAAAGGCCGATATCGGTCGCGCCGGCAAGGAGGGTCGCGCCAGGGTGGTCGGACATGATGGTGTGCAGATCTGCTCGAGAGCGTGGGGCTGCAAAAAAACCCCGATCACTTGTGCAGCAAAGTGGCTGGCCCTGGTTTTGCCATGCACGAAGAGTGGTTTCTGCAACTGCGGTATGTGCTTGCCAGGATTCTGGCAGCGGCGCCGAACAAGCTTCGCGAGCCGCGCTCACAATCGGCCCGTAGCCCGTGCAGCGGCACAGGTTCCCGGCGAGGTACTCGTCAATCTGGGCCCGGTCGACCGGGGTCGATTCGTTCTTGCAGGATGCAGCCCACTGTAGTCCTGCGAGTGACATGACAAACCCTGGGGTACAAAAGCCGCATTGAGACCCATGCTGGTCGGCCATGGCCTGTTGCACCGGGTGAATTTTCTCCCGACCGAGATGCTCGACTGTTAATACCTGCTTATTGTCTACCATGCCGAGCAGAACGATACAGGCGTTGGTAGGCAAGTAACGCAAGCCCTGATCATGAACTTCGCCGATGAGGACGGTGCAGGCGCCGCAATCACCTTCAGCGCAGCCTTCTTTGGTGCCGGTCAGGCGGGCGTGGGTGCGAAGGTAATCCAGCAGGGTCAGATTTGGGTCGGCGAGTTCCACCTCGGTCGGTTGAGACCCGAGCAGAAAACGAACGCGCCCTCTGGCATTTTGCATTCAGCTTCCTTGACCATTAGGCGGCATCAGCTGCCGCGATAGGTGCTGTACCCGTACGGAGAGATGAGAAGCGGTACGTGGTAGTGCCCCTCGGGCTCTGCGACGCCAAAGCGCAGCACCACCCGGTCGAGAAACGGGGGCTCGGGCAGGTCCACTCCTCTTGACCGGAAATAATCCCCGGCCATAAACACCAGCTCGTAGGTGCCGACCGTGAAATCAGCGTCCTCAAGTACGGGACCGTCATTACGGCCATCGGTATTCGTATGCCCTGACGCGATTTCGCTACGCTGCGGGTCGACCCGGTACAAGACCCAGGCCATCCCCCCAGCGGGCTGGCCGGCTGCGGTATCCAGAACGTGAGTTGTTAGTTGGCCCAATGGTCTTTTCCTCGCGGTTTTGTCGAATCCGCCGCCTTCAAATGTCGGCTGAGCTTGCAGAGTACCGGTATTATCGGGCCTTTCAAGATGGCAGGGATGAACTTCGTGGAGCCAACCGCGCGCTTTAGCGTCAGCGGATCCTCACGAAATGCGTCCCCCAGTACCGGGCGATGGAGCGCAGGCGACGAGAAAACAGCGATGGCTGATCATTCTGCTTATCCACGAAATCTTCAAGGTTATGGTCAAAGTCCCCCGCAGGCAGCGTGGCCGAGTGGCGCCCGGCTTGCGCTGCAGTTTGTGCTGAATTACGAGGAAGGGGGCGAGAACTGTGTGTTGCATGGCGACCCGGCATCGGAAGCCTTTCTTTCCGAAATTGTCGGGGCGGCGCCGTGGCCCGGTCAGCGGCACCTGAGCATGGAGTCGATCTACGAGTACGGGGCACGGGTCGGTATCTGGCGGCTGCTGGATCTTTTTCGGCGTAAAGACATTCCGCTGACGCTGTTCGCTGTCGCCATGGCGCTCGAGCGCAACCCGGCTGTAGCCGATGCGGCGCTAGAAGCGGGTCACGAAATCTGCTCGCATGGCTACCGTTGGATCGATTACCGCGATGTGCCACTCGAGGTCGAACGCGAGCATCTTTACAAGGCCATCGACATCATTCAGCGCGTAGCCGGCGAACGGCCGTTTGGTTGGTACACCGGTCGGACCAGCGAAAACACCCGCGCGCTGGTCGTAGAAGAAGGCGGATTTTTGTATGACGCCGACGCCTATAACGATGATCTGCCGTATTGGATCCGGGTCACAGACAAAGATCACCTGGTGGTGCCCTACACCCTTGATGCGAACGACATGCGTTTTGCAACGCCCCAGGGATTCAACTCAGGCGATCAATTCTTCACCTATCTGCGTGACAGCTTCGATACGCTTTACGCGGAGGGCGCTAGAGTCCCGCGGATGATGTCGGTGGGCCTGCATTGCCGCTTGGTCGGGCGGCCAGGGCGCATTCGTGCCCTCGAGCGGTTTATCGATCATGCCCGGCAGCACGACGAGGTCTGGTTCTGCCGCCGCATCGATATTGCGCGCCATTGGCGCGAGCATCATCCACCGCCTAGGACGTGATGCCCCGATTGCAGGACATCCCCGATCATTCATTTTCGAATCACCGTCCAAGCCAGATGGATCGCGACGAATTTGTCGCTATTTTTGGTAACGTATTCGAACATTCTGCCTGGATTGCAATGCAGATCTGGCACACCGGCCTTATGCTGCGGGACGACACCGCAGCAGGTCTTTGCAGCGCATTCATCGACGTGGTCGAAGCAGCAGGCCGCGAGCCTCAACTGGCGCTGCTTCGCGCTCACCCGGATCTTGCGGGGCGCCTGACCCGACGAAGTGACGTGACCGATGCCTCTCGAAACGAGCAGGCGAGCGCTGGCCTTAACGATTGCAGCGACGCCGAATTTGAAGAATTTCAGGACCTCAACCGGCGTTACACCGAAAAGTTCAACTTTCCGTTTATTCTCGCGGTGCGGAGTCGCCATCGCACCGAGATACTGGAGGTCTTCAGGCGCCGAGTGGACAACGATGTCGAGGATGAATTCAGGGAAGCATTGCAGCAGGTTTACCAGATCGCCCGGCTGCGGCTCAGCGACATTCAATAAACCTGCCGAGTTGCAATTTAGTACGGTGATTAGATTGCTACAGATTGCCTTGACCTGTATCATTCGCGCCTTGAGATGAGACAAGTTTTTCAAGTGGTAACGTCAAAGGAACCGGGCCGGTTCCTTTTTTTTGTCTCAAAGGCGGAGCTTTAATTGGCTGAAAGAGCGGTCCTTATCCTCGAGGACGGCACGCTGTTTTCAGGTCGCTCCGTGGGTAGCCGAGGCGAGTCTGTCGGCGAAGTTGTGTTCAATACCGCCATGACCGGCTATCAGGAAATCCTGACCGATCCCTCGTATGCCCGTCAGTTCGTCACGCTGACCTGTCCGCACATCGGCAACGTCGGCGTCAACGCAGATGATGATGAGTCACGTCGCGTGTACGCGGCTGGTCTGGTAATCCGAGATTTGCCCTTAACGCTCAGCAATTTTCGCGCTGAAGAATCTTTGCCGGTATTTCTTTGTCGCCAAGGCATTGTCGCCATCAGTGACATCGATACCCGCAAGCTGACGCGGCTTTTGCGCGACAGGGGAGCCATGAATGGCTGTCTACAAGCCGGGATGATTGATCCCGAGACCGCGTTAGAGAAAGCGCGGGCCTTTCCTGGCCTTAAGGGTATGGATCTCGCTCGAGAAGTGACCACCAAGACGCCATACGCTTGGCACGAGGGGGTGTGGCGTTTGGAGGGAAGAAAAGGCTTGGCCCCAGCCACGCGTTGCAGGGTCGTTGCTTATGATTTTGGGATAAAGCACAACATTTTGCGGCTGCTCGCAGAGCACGGCTGTGAGATCCAGGTGGTTCCTGCCGAAACAACCGGAGCCGAGGTGTTAGCGCTTCGTCCAGACGGGGTTTTCCTGTCCAATGGTCCCGGCGACCCGGCGCCCTGCGGCTATGCGATTCAGGCCATCCGCGAGATCCTCGCCGCTAGCATTCCAATTTTCGGGATTTGTCTCGGCCATCAATTATTGGCGTTGGCGGCTGGCGCTCGCACCCTCAAAATGAAATTCGGGCATCACGGAGCCAACCATCCTGTTATGGATCTTGTAAGTGGCCAAGTGCTGATTACCAGCCAGAATCACGGGTTCGCCGTCGATCCGAACGGGTTGCCGGACACAGTCCGGGTTACTCACCGCTCGCTGTTTGATGGATCGATTCAAGGCATTGAACTTCTAAACGCCCCGGCGTTCTCGTTTCAAGGTCACCCAGAAGCAAGCCCCGGGCCACATGATATTCAGGCTTTGTTCGAGCGCTTCGTTGTTCAAATGACATCCCCCGAGCAGTTGGCCTGTGCCTAAACGTGGCGACATTGAATCTATTCTGATCATCGGGGCCGGCCCGATCATCATCGGTCAGGGCTGCGAATTTGATTACTCTGGCGTGCAGGCCTGTAAGGCACTACGGGAAGAGGGGTATCGAGTGGTGCTGGTCAATTCCAATCCGGCCACGATCATGACCGATCCTGATTTTGCCGATGCGACCTACGTTGAACCGATCCGCTGGCGAACGATTGCAAGCATCATCGACGTGGAGCGGCCCGATGCGCTCCTGCCGACGATGGGTGGCCAGACCGGTCTTAATTGCGCGCTCGACCTTAATCGGCATGGGGTACTGCAAGAGTTCGACGTCGAGATGATCGGCGCCAGTCGAGAATCGATCGATAAGGCTGAGGATCGAGAACGTTTTCGTGAAGCCATGCATTCGATTGGATTGGAAACCGTGCGGGGTGAGTTGGCACACTCTATGGAAAATGCGCATTCGATTCTTGAAGAGATCGGGTTTCCCATCATCATAAGACCCTCGTTTACGCTGGGCGGGTCGGGCGGAGGTGTTGCTTACGATGCGGACGAATTCACCGCCATCTGCAAAAGAGGTCTCGATGCATCACCGACCCAAGAGTTACTGATCGAGGAGAGTATTCTTGGCTGGAAAGAGTTCGAGATGGAGGTGGTCCGCGACAAAAATGACAATTGCATCATCGTTTGCTCAATTGAGAACCTAGACCCAATGGGAGTCCATACTGGCGACTCCATTACCGTGGCCCCCGCGCAGACTCTGACGGACAAGGAGTACCAGCGAATGCGAAACGCCAGTATCGCTGTATTGCGCGAGATCGGTGTAGATACCGGAGGATCTAACGTGCAATTCGGTATCCGACCTAGTGATGGTCACATGGTGATCGTGGAAATGAATCCCCGCGTGTCCCGGTCCTCGGCGTTGGCCTCCAAGGCGACCGGTTTTCCGATAGCCCGGGTGGCCGCCAAACTTGCAGTGGGATTTACGCTAGATGAACTTGCCAATGACATCACAGGTGGAGCAACACCAGCTTCGTTCGAGCCGAGCATCGACTATGTGGTAACCAAGGTACCACGATTTGATTTTGAGAAATTTCCTCGAGCTGACGCACACCTAACGACCCAGATGAAATCAGTCGGGGAAGCAATGGCCATTGGTCGAACTTTCCAGGAGTCGTTTCAAAAAGCGCTGCGCAGTCTTGAAATCGGCAATGCTGGCTTAGACCCGCAGATTCCACCGGGGTTCAGCACCGAGGATAACGGTCTCGAAGAGTGCCTGCGGTGGCCCGGGCCCAAACGAATTTGGTTTGTCGCTGATGCATTTCGCGCGGGGATGGCACTGGGAGAGATTCATCGCATCAGCAGTATCGACCCATGGTTCCTGGCCCAAATCGAAGAATTAGTGGGGATCGAGGAGGAAATTGCGGGGACCGTTCTTGCCGATGTCGATGCTGAAAACCTGCGCGCTTGGAAACGTAAAGGATTTTCCGACGCTCGAATTGCGGCCTTGACAAACTGCCAGGAACACGACGTCCGGGAGATACGCCATCGTCTTGAAGTACGGCCAGTGTACAAACGGGTGGATTCCTGCGCTGCGGAATTTGCTACAGCAACGGCGTATCTCTACTCAACCTATGAAGAGGAATGTGAAGCATCACCGGAGGACCAAAAGAAAATCATGGTACTCGGTGGTGGACCGAACCGCATCGGCCAGGGGATCGAGTTTGATTATTGTTGCGTGCACGCGGCAATGGCTCTACGCGAAGACGGGTTCCAAACCATCATGGTCAACTGCAACCCGGAAACGGTGTCTACGGACTACGATATTTCCGATCGACTTTATTTCGAACCGCTGACCCTTGAGGATGTTCTGGAAATCATAAACGTAGAGAATCCGTCGGGCATCATTGTTCAATACGGTGGACAGACCCCGTTGAAGCTTGCCCGGGCACTCAAGGCCGCAGGCGCTCAAATTATTGGTACTACCCCCGAATCGATCCACCAAGCCGAAGACCGTGAAGTTTTTCATGCCCTATTAAAAACGCTGGGTCTGCGTCAGCCACCTAACGGAACAGCCACTAATGAAACTGATGCCATTCGAATTGCGGGGAAGATTGGTTACCCCCTGGTTGTGCGACCCTCCTACGTGCTCGGAGGGCGGGCAATGGAAATCGTTCATAGCGATGATGAATTAAGAGACTATTTGCGCGACGCTTTTGACGTTTCCAACGAATCACCCGTTCTGTTAGATCGTTTCTTAAACGATGCAATCGAAGTGGATGTGGATGCGCTCAGTGATGGTCAAGAGGTCGTTATCGGTGGCATCATGGAACACATTGAAGAGGCAGGCATTCATTCTGGCGACTCCGCTTGCTCATTGCCCCCCGCCGGGCTCCCGGACGATGTACAAAAAGAACTTCGCCGCCAAGCACGAGAGATGGCGTTAGCCCTCGATGTAGTGGGCCTGATCAACGTGCAATTCGCTGTGCGAAATGGAGACATTTTCGTGCTTGAGGTCAATCCGCGGGCCTCACGGACTGTACCGTTTGTTTCTAAAGCGACATCTAGGCCACTGGCAAAGATTGCTGCGCGATGCATGGTCGGTCAGACACTGCTCGAACAAGGTGTGGAGCATGAGATTGTCCCACCGTACTACTCAGTCAAAGAGGCTGTATTTCCATTCATAAAATTTCCAGGGGTCGATCCCGTGCTGGGACCCGAGATGAAAAGCACTGGCGAAGTCATGGGTGTAGGGGCGACTTTTGGGGAGGCCTACCACAAGGCGCTAATGGCGAGCGGGGCCACCATTCCTATGTCAGGAACGGCGCTTATCAGTGTTCGCACCGTTGATCAGCCAGCGGTAATTGATATTGCACGCTATCTTCAAGACAACGGTTTTGAACTGGTGGCAACCGAGGGGACTGCTGCATCTCTTCGCGCGGCGGGAATGAATGCTCGAGTCATCAACAAAGTTCGGGAGGGCAGCCCACATGTACTCGAGAGCATCCGCAACGACGAGTTCGATTTAATCGTTAACACCACGGCCAGCCGACCTAATAGTCACCAGGATGCGCAGACCATCCGGCGCGAGGCACTACTTCATGAGGTAACCTATTTTACGACCTTATCTGCGGCACGTGCTGCGTGTGATGCCCATCGCACGGCAAGCGAAAAAAGCACAGTGAACCGCTTGCAGTCTCTGCACGAAATGTTGGGAATACAATTTGACCCGGCTATGAACTTGTAGCTGTACTAGAATTACGCCAGCTACTGGAGAGGCCCGGAAGTTCGATCCCCGCTTTACCGTTATCTCGTTAATCCATTGTGCCAGCGGTATTTGTGTCTGAGCCAATTTGAGCTCAGATTGATGATCCGGCGAGAACTGTTCTGTTAACTGAATTTGCAAGAGGAAACGCAGCGATGGCATTGACCCCAGAATTTGGTCCAAAGGATATCTATGCGCAGATTGAACGTACGGGTATCCAAGGGCGTCATCTGAATTTTATTGATGATCTCTCGTCGGACGAACTTGAAAATTTATTTATCACGGCTGGGATGCTCGAGCCGTTCTGGCGAAGCGGATTGGAGCTCCTCCGACACCGGATTCTTTGCACCTTGTTTTTTCAGCCGAGCACCCGCACCCGGTTCAGCCACGAAACAGCGATGTATCGACTGGGGGGCAATGTCTTGACCGAATCGAATCCGCTGATCAGCTCAGCGGCGGCAAAGAACGAATCACTCTACGACTCGATCCGGGTCATCTCCCAGTACGCGGACGTACTGGTGTTACGCCATCCAGACGATGAACGGGTACTGGCTGACATCGAGCAGTTGGGTTCGGATACGGTACCCATCATCAGTGGCGGTTACGGTAATGTGACGCACCCGACCCAGGGGCTGCTTGACATGTACACCGCATGGCGTGTGTTAGGGGGAGACTTTTCTGCCATGACCGTCATGATCGCGACCCCCGACCTGTCCCGGGCCCGCTCGGGCCAGTCATTCGCACTTGGCCTGGCCCGGATGGGCGCGAGAATCGTGTATTCCGGCACCACGGGATTGCGCACACCCGACGTCATCCGGGAGAAACTGGACGCCGTGAATGCGAATTACGAAGAACACAACGATCTGACCATTACCCAACAGGAAGATTTGATTGCAGATGAGAGGATCGATCTTTTGTACTTGCCGGGCTGTTCGGTCAAGAAAGGCGATCCCGGTCGGGATGACTTCATGAAGAAAATGGAGGAATACTATTTCACGGTCGATGGATTAAGCCGAATCCGCGAGAAGAGCGGCAAGATCGTTGGCGTCATGCATTCCTTGCCTCGTAACGAAGGAGAGTTCGATTTTGGTATCGACGCCACGCAACACGAGCTCTATTTCAAACAAATCGGGTTTTCCGTGCCGCTTCGAATGTCGCTGCTTGCGAATATCGTAGGAGCGTCCTGAACGGGCGGGCGCGGAGCACGTCATGCCATGACGGCAAAACCGAAAATCAACATCATTGGGACCGGCGGGACCATCGCAGGTCGGTCGGCATCGGCCACTGACCTCGCATACGATGCTGCGCAATTGTCGGTGGATGAATTGCTTGAGGACATCCCTGGACTCAAAGACATTGCTGACATCTCGGCCACCAATCTCTTTGCCCTGAATTCGAAGGACATGGGGCCTGGCGAATGGCTTAAATTGGCGCGGCGCGTCGAAACTTGCGCCGAAGATCAAGACACTGCCGGCGTTGTCGTGACCCACGGCACGGATACGCTGGAAGAGGCCGCACTTTTTCTGGAACTGACGCTGCGCACCCAAAAACCGGTTGTGATCACGGGCAGCATGCGGGCGGCCACGGCATTGAGCGCAGATGGCCCCGCCAATCTCTACCAAGCGGTGCAGGTCAGCGCGTCGAGTCAGGCGGCAGGGCGGGGGGTGCTGGTGGTCCTAAACGGAGAAATATTTTCGGGGACCCGCGTGATCAAAGGTCACTCGATTGCGACGGATGCGTTCTCAGCCTCGGCCGGTGGTTTGATCGGCAACGCGTACAGCGGGCATACGTTTTTCTTTGTGTCGCCAGGCTTTCCTCCCCTTCACGGCGCTTTTCACCGTGTACTGCAAAACGATCAGGTCCTACCCCAGGTGGGGGTGCATTTCGTCACTGCGGGCGACGACGAGCAAGCGCTCGTTTCGTTGGAGGCCGCAGGTTACCAGGGGCTGGTACTCGCGGCCTTTGGCAGCGGCGAGATTCCCGAAGCGCTTGTGCCCGGCGCAAAGGCCATCGCAGAGCGGGGAATGCCGATCGTCGTGTCCTCGCGGGTGAACCATACCGTCGTTTTGCCCGAGACGATGACCTTGAAAGAGGGCGGCCATGTCGTGGCGTCACGTCACCTCAACCCACAAAAGTCAGCGGTCTTGCTAGCCCTGGCCCTGGCGACCGGAAGTGATCCGATCGACGTCTTTACGCGTGCGGACATTGCGGAATAACGTGATGCCAGAGCCTCACAACCTCTCGGATCTGCCGCCTCGGCTGTTAATCGCGGTCGGGGGCAATGCCATCCATCCCGAAGGCATTAAGGGCACGTCGGAGGAGCAGATGACGGTCGCGGCCGAGGCCGCCCAAACACTGTTGCCGATCCTCGAGCTCGAGCGGGAACTCGTGGTCACCCACGGCAATGGCCCCGGAGTCGGGAAGACCATTTTGCGTCAAGTGCTCGCGCGTCACCGGGTGACCCCGATGTCGCTCGACATCTGTGTCGCAAATACGCAGGGCGTGACCGCCTACCTTTTAATGCAAGCATTCGAGAACGCGCTGCGCAAGACGGGAAATCCTCGACACGCGATCGGGCTGGTCACGCAGGTCGAAGTAGACCCCAGCGACCCTGCCTTTGCCCAGCCGACCAAACCGATTGGGTATTTTTTCACTGAGGAAGAAGCAAAAAGCCTCGAGGCTGAATTTGGCTGGACGATGGTAGAAGATGCCGGGCGAGGCTGGCGCCAGGTGGTGCCATCGCCTGAACCGCGACACATCTGCGACATTTCCCTGGTCGATGCCTTGGCCAGCCGTGGCACCATAGTCATTGCGGGCGGTGGTGGTGGAATCCCAGTGGTGCGGGATGCAGCGGGAATTCGACGAGGGATTGAAGCCGTGATTGACAAGGATCTCACCTCGCAGCATATGGCGAACGTGCTGGGCATAGAGCACATGATGATCCTGACCAGCGTCAGCCAGGTCGCATTGCACTTCGGGACCGACCGCGAGCAAAGACTCGGCACGGTGTCGGTATCGCAGATGAAACGCTACCAGGGCGAGGGGCATTTTGCCGCCGGCAGTATGGGCCCCAAGGTGGAGGCAGCGATCCGCTTCATTGAGCGCGGCGGCAGGCGGGCCATCATCGCCCATCTCGAAGAATCGTTACCGGCACTGATGGGGGAAGTCGGCACGCATATCGTGGCTGATGACTGAAAATACCCCGCCGTTACGTCAGACCAGTGCCCGTCTTCGCTGCGCGACGGTCAGCATTTCGAATGAAGAAAAGGAGTAGCCATTGGTGATGAGTGATCATTCAAATCCAGACGAAACACAAATATTCGGGCCGCTCGATCCGGAACCGCGCCTTCTGATGGGACCGGGACCGGTCGACGTCTATCCCCAGGTTCTCAGGGCGATGTCGAATTCGATGCTCGGTCAGTTCGATCCGCAATTCACCGAATATATGAACCAGGTCATGGTTCTTTATCGACAGGTGTACCGTACCGAGAATCGCTGGACCTTCCTGGTCAATGGCACCGCGCGAGCTGGCATCGAAGCCTGCCTGACTTCCCTGATCTCGCCAGGCGACCGGGTGCTGGTTCCAGTTTTTGGCCGATTCGGTCATCTACTGACCGAAATTGCACGGCGTTCCGGCGGTGAGGTCGTCAATATTGAAACCCAGTGGGGCAACGTATTTACGCCAGATCAGTTAGCCGATGCCATCCGAGAACACCAACCGAAAATCGTTGCACTGGTGCATGGGGATACCTCTACCACGATGGCGCAGCCGTTGGACGAGATCGGACCCATCTGCCGCGAAGCGGGTGTTCTCATCTATGTCGATGCGACCGCAACATTGGGCGGCATGCGGGTGGACACCGATGCCTGGTGTCTCGATGCGGTATCGGCCGGCTTGCAAAAATGCATGTCGGGACCGCCGGGCACATCGCCCGTTACCTTGAGCGATCGCGCAGCGCAACAGGTGCAGGGACGCAAGCACGTCGAGGCAGGAATTCGGTCTGCGGATGCCGACGATGCCGACGGTGTCGTGATCCAGTCAAATTACCTGGACCTCGCCATGCTGATGGATTACTGGAGCCCGCTGCGACTCAACCATCATACCGAGTCCACGCCGATGCTCTACGGCGCGAGGGAGTGTGCCCGGGTGGTATTGCAGGAAGGGTTAGAGGCCGGGTTTCGCCGGCACCGGCTTACCAGCCGTGCCCTGCGGGCCGGGCTTACCGCAATGGGCCTTGAGCTCTTCGGGGATTCGGCGCACCGAATGGACAATGTGACTGGGGTGCATGTCCCTTCGGCGATCGATGAGGAAGGCGCGGTGCGGGCAGCACTGCTGGAGGATTTCGGGATTGAGATCGGCACCTCGTTCGGGCCGTTGCAGGGAAAGATCTGGCGGATCGGGACCATGGGGTACGTTTGCCGCAAGGCCAACGTCTTGCGCTGCCTGAGCGCGATGGAGGGCGTCCTTCGCCGCCACGGATTCGGTACCACATCGGGTGCCGGGATCGATGCGGCCTACCGGGTTTACGATGACGCGGCCACCTGACGACAGAAAATCTGCGGAACCCGACCAGCCAAGCCGAGGGTCGAGTTTGCTCGAAACGCCCATGCGGGTCGTCAATATCGGTTTACAGAAGTTCGCGGATGATCTGGTTGGCCAGGACGTTGAGGTGGTGCAGGTCGACTGGGCGCCGCCGGCCCGGGGTAACGCACGGCTCACCAATCTGCTGTCGCGGCTGATGGACTGATAATGCGGGAGGCATCGGTACCGGAGCGGATCGACGCCGCAAATCAGGAGGCCCTCGAGCGCTTGTTTCAGGCCGATCCGGTGCTGGTGGATGTCATACCCGCCACAGAGGCAATCCCGGCGTTGGCCGAGCACATGATCCTGCATGCGGGACCGCCGATTGCGTGGGACCGGATGTGTGGCCCGATGCGCGGTGCGGTGGCCGGTATTGCGATGTTCGAGGGCTGGGCTGACGATTTGAGCCAAGCCGAACAACTCGC
>CAJXWH010000023.1 GCA_913062915.1 uncultured Acidiferrobacteraceae bacterium
TCCATGTCCCACTCGGTCGTGGTGGCCATAAACCGTTCCCACTCGTCGTTCTTGTACCAGTGGAAGACCTTGTACATCTCGTCTGGCATGGCCGATTTGATTACTTCGTCTTCGGCGAGGCGGTCAAGCGCGGCCCCCAGGGACATTGGCAACTTCTTGACCTGCTTGCCCGCTTCCATCGCCTGGTAGATGTTGCGGTTTTCCGGCTCCCCGGGATCAATGTCGTTGTCAATGCCGTCCTCGAAAGTCTTCAACAGAGCCGCGCCCATCAGATAGGGGTTCACCATTGAATCAACAGCCCGGTACTCGAAACGGCCCGGCGCGGAAACCCGCAATCCGGTGGTGCGATTCTGGTAGCCCCAGTCAGCGAAGACCGGCGCCCAGAAGCCGGTGTCCCACAACCGCCGGTAAGAGTTCACGGTCGAGCAGCCAATTGCAGTGAGCGCGCCAAGGTGCTTGACGATTCCGCCGACGCATTGCAGGCCAACCTTACCCGGAAGCTGTACGTCATCCGTGTCAGGCATGAACGTGTTCTCACCGCCGCTGCGGTAAGTAAACACATCCTCCATACCAGGCAACGAGTCGTTATGCAGTCGATTGACAGATTCTTCGCCACCGGTCCAAAGCGAGATGTTGGTGTGGCAACCAGAGGCCGACACGCCCATAAAGGGCTTGGTCATAAAACACGCGATCAGGTTGTTCTCTCGTGCGACCTGGGCGCAAATCTGTCGATAGGTTGCGAGCCGATCCGAATTGCGGGTGACATCGTCGAACATCCAGTTCAGTTCGAGTTGTCCCGGGGCGTCTTCATGGTCGCCCTGAATCATGTCCAACCCCATGGCATAGCAATATTCTATGACCTTCATGAAAACCGGCCGCAGCGATTCGAACTGGTCAATGTGGTAGCAGTATGGGTTCGAGAAACCGCCATCTGGCTTGCCGTCGGCACCTCGCTTCAACCACATCATCTCCGGCTCCGTACCGACACGAAAATCCATGTCGTACTTGTCCCTAAACTCCTTATGAAACTGTTTGAGATTGCCGCGGCAGTCCGAAGTCAGTGCCATCCCCGGATTCTCTCGCTCTTCGCGGTTACGGAAACACACGCAAAACACGCGGGCCACGCGCTTGTCCCACGGCAACTGACAGAAGGTTTCCGGATCCGGAAGACCAACGAGTTCCTTTGACTCTGGGCCATAACCGATGTAGTTGCCGTGACGGTCAACGAAAAGGTTCGCAGTCGAACCGTAAACAAGTTGGAATCCCCGCTCTGCAGTCCGCTCCCAGTGGTCCGCTGGAATCCCCTTGCCAACGATTCGCCCTGTAACCGAGATGAACTGGTAATAAATGTAACTGACCCCCAGCTCGTTAATTTTCTCCCGAACCTGCCTAACCAAATCCTCTCGACCTGGCTGTGCAACATGGGCTTCAAGATCGGTCATCTTCGCACCCCCTTTGCTTCTGGTTGTAACACTTTTGGTTTGATTTGTTTTATGAATTCAACTTTCACACTCGGTCGCCGTAACGCCTATTTAGCTCCAGGGAAACGGACTGTTCGAGACCGGATGCAGCTTGCCCTCAATATAACGTGAGAACCTAAACGGCTCCATCAGTCTGCTGCGGGTTCCACAGATTTCTTCTGCCACGAGCTTTCCGACGCCAATCATCTTGAACCCGTGGTTGGAGTCTGCAATCACGTAGCAGTTCTCCCGGAATACGTCGAAGACCGGGAAGCTGTCCGGGGTAAACGCGCCGATTCCACCGGAAGGTTCATTCTTGTATTTCGGCATCTGTCCTTCGAACCGCTTCTGGCAATGAGCAAGTGCCGAAACCCACATGTGAGCGAAGTCTTCCCCAACGACGAAGTCGGGCGATTCTGGCCCATAAGGATCGACTGCTACGTCGTCTGGATCGGCTTCGACCTTAAACGGGGCCGCGCCGCCTTGAATGCCACCGAAGTGGAAGTCGGGTTTGTAGTAGATACCCCACATCTGATCCGTAACCAACGAACCGTCAACACAAGAATAGAGCGGTATATCAGTATCCACATGGATCACGGGCGGCATCTCGCCGTCGTTGGTCCGCTGCAGATTAGGGTCCACCCCAAGGGTTCCTTCCTGCAGCGACCAGAACACCCACATCGGAACATTCTCGTGAAACACGCCATCTGCGCCCTTAATCGTGACGGCGCGCGGTAACTCGAGCATTTCCCATACGCTCTTTACCCAGGGCCCCACTGCAACGATGACGTAATCACACTGGATTGTCCCGCGATCGGTCTGGACGGCCGTAATGGCGCTGCTGCCGTTGCCGCTCTCAAAGCCCTGGACCATGACGCCGGTCATGATGCGAACGCCCTCTGCTTCGGCCTTTCCGGCAAGGCCGTGCACTGTCCCGGTGTTATTGGCATAACCGCCGCGCTTCTCATGCAACACTGAAGTGATACCCTGCGCCTGCCAGTCATGCACAATTGTTTTCATGTAGTTGCTCGATTCCTTCCTGCCCTCAACGAAGACCGACTCGTAGCCGATTTCTTTTTGCTGCTCGGCGATGGTGGCAACATCCGCATGCATCGACTCGGGGCTGATCTGCATGTAGCCCACCGGATGATAGCTATAGGCTTTAGGATCGCTTTCCCAGACATCGACGTTGTGTGCCATCAATTCACGCATGGCAGGCTGAAAGTAGTTGTTACGAACCACACCGCAGGCAATCCCCGACGCGCCCGCACCCTGCGCTGTTTTTTCGAGAACCAGGATGTCCTCACCCCTGCCCTGATTGCGCGCCTTGAGCTGCAAAGCCAGATGGTACGCTGTACTCAAACCATGAACGCCCGCGCCAATGATGAGGTAGCGGGTAGTGGATGGAAATGCCATCAGCTCCTGCCCCGCGGGATCTCACCCCACCCACGACCTTGATCGACCGTCATTTCGATCTCCAAGACCCGATCGCCAGCAGCGATCGAACGATTCATTAACCTATCATGATCCATTTTCAGTCCTATTGATTAGATCGGTCTAGTCATTAGATGGAACGTTAGCTCGGGGTATTGAGTGATGTCAAGGAATATGCCGATTTGCATCAGTACCATTCCGCATTTATAGTAAGACCACTCCGTACCAAAGATATACCTTTTAAGGAACACCTGTGCCCAGCGTGAATCCCCCGGAATTAACTCTTACGCCGACCCCGGAGCACCTGCCCGACTCGATCGCTATCGGCGGTTCCGCTGGAATTGCCGCGCAACTTCGACGGGCAATCCTGGGCGGTACCTACGGATTCAATGAACGGTTGCCGTCCGAGCGCTACCTCGCTGAACATTTTTCCGCCTCACGCGGCACCATTCGTGAAGCGCTTCGCCGCCTCCAGGAGATGAACATGGTGAGTCGGCAGGTCGGCAGTGGGACCTTTGTGACCTACCGTGAGATGTCCGGGCAGATGGAAATCGCGGACGTCACCAGTCCATTGGAGCTCATCGACGTCCGCTTTGGCATCGAGCCCCAGATGACACGACTTGCAGTAGCCAACGCAACCCTAGTCGATATAGAGAGGTTGCGGCGCGCACTGGAGCAGGTCGAAAGCACGAATGACCCAGCGGCGTTCACACTGGCCGACAGTGAGTTTCATCTGGCCCTCGCCGAATGCACGAGAAACCGCTTGATGGTCTGGCTCTACCAGCTGGTCAATGAAACTCGCGGCCACGAGCAATGGACCGCAATGAGAGACAAGATCCTGACTCCCGAGCGGATTGCTGAATACAATGTCCACCACCGTGAACTTTTTACATCGATTGCCAGTCGAAACCTTAAGCGCGCTGTCAACACCATCACTCGCCACCTAGAACGGGCCCGTACCGATTTGGTGGGCGCTAACAATAACCGCTAGGCGAACTACCACAGACCAGCCGTAGCCCTACCATATCACCTAAGACTCACTCCATGTTTCAGTAGTCAAGCGGCTTTAGGCTGGTTCCGCTTCGGCTTTGCTCCAGTCCGGCAAAAACCCAAGCACGATGATATTGCCGGGAATATTGGGATTAAATAAGCGATTGTGCCAATAGGTCGCCTGGTACGCAGGTTCGTCTTCTCCCAGTCGCCTGACCGCACAAGGCAGCCGGTATGAAGCGCTGAACTGGCGAAAATCGAGTACGCAATCTCCTCGTGCGAGCAGCGCCCGGACCAGCAACATCGAGGGTTGGAATAGCCCTGTCAGTTCATCAGAAAACTCGCGGGGCCGCTGGTAGTAGGTTGCCGACAAAAACTGTACAGCACTCTCATAGCGGGCCGCGGGGTCCTGCGTTTTTAGGACCATATGTCGGAACTGACTGGCATCGTGACCCGGGTCGCGTCGAACCAGAAGCACCGTGATTTCGTCAGAGAAATTCCCATCACTCGTGAGACAAAGATGGGGTCGCATGCCGGGTGTGGGTCGACCGCCGCCTTCGCGCATCGCGATCTGACGAACGCGGCACTGCCAGCCAAGAAAGTTGTCCCGAAGATCGGTTTCTTTCATTTCAACGTGCGATGCTACTTTCTGCGGCCGCTAAACATCAACGACGGTCTTTATACGGCACGCCACCAAGACCCTACGCGGTGCACTCTTCCTCGCTGCTCAACAAAGCAACATAGCGTTCCCGTGAGATGGCATAGCGATCAAGCGCCGTTCCAAATGAATCCACTGTCCCAGTCAATGACAGCCCAAGTTTCTGCGCTACCCGAGCCGAAGCGAGATTCAGGGGATGAATCAGCGCAGCAAGATACGATATTGCAAGATCCGAAAACCCGTAATGAGCAACCTGTCGACCAGCCTCGGTCGCATATCCATAGCCCCAGAACTTCTGAGCTAACCGGTATCCAAAGTCGATATCTTTCCCATCACCAAGGTAGACCAACCAGATCCAACCGTAAAATGCTTGCGTGGTTCTGCAGGTGATCGCCCACGTACCCGCACCCTGAGGGGCAGACAGTTCGAGGATGTAGTGCTGCTCTTCAAGGGCTTGTTCGTAAGTGGGCACGGGACTTTTCAGGCACAAATAGCGCATGACATTGGGATCCGAGTCCATTGCTGCCATCGCCGGGAAATCCCTCGTGGTCACAGGACGAAGACACAGTCTCTCACTGATCAGAGTTTTCATACGAATGCCTCTCCGGCCCTGCTTTTCCCGCCACTATAATCAAAAGAAGCTCTATTCTCCGTTGCTATCATGCCTCAAAATAGCCATCTCCGCCCACGAGACATTTCACAATCGATTCAAATTCGCGCTGAAATTCCGCAAGATTATTCGGCTGTTGAACATCTAACGGAGCAAGCATTCGGCCACACAGCCGAAGCCGAGATCGTGCGAAGAGTCAGAAAGGAGAGCGCCCTCCATCCGATCTCGCTTGTTGCAGTGCGAGATCAAATGATCGTAGGGCACGTGCTTTTCTCGAAAATCTCCCTTTCGCAGACGCAAGCGTCTGACCTCTTGTTTGGGCTCGGACCCGTCTGCGTCCACCCCGAGCACCAGCGGCAAGGCATTGCCAGTGCGCTGATTCGAGAGGGGCTTGCGAAGTGCAAATCATCGAGATGCCTCGCCTGTTTTGTTCTTGGCAGCCCCGCCTACTATCAGCGTTTCGGTTTCCAAAATGCATACCAGGCGGGCTTTTGGTACAACAAAGACGAGGACAACCCCGCGTTTCAGGTCATTTTCTGGGGCAACGCGGGTTTGCATCTGCCGCCAAGTGAGGCCCGTTACGCCGACGTGTTTTATCTGGCCGACTGACAGCCGCCGGATTCCGGAAGATATTGCCGGAGAAAAACCAGCGGTTCAGGCAGTAAAGTCCGTCCCGAGGTGAAACAGGCAGTCGCCGCGCTCTACGCGCCCAGGAATCCGCTTGCAGATGACCAGGCCATCGGCGTCAAATAACACCTCAACCGGCGCTTGCCACGGGGTCTCAGGCATATGGATGCGGCCGGCCAGATCGCCCTTTTGTACTTCGTCGCCAAGTTCCACTACGGGTTCGAACAGACCCACATCGCGGGCATAGGCAAAGTAGTCGAAATTCGGAGCATGCAGCATTCGGGTCGTTTGCTCCGCCGGCGGGACGAGGACGTTTTTGAGCACCCCGATTTTATGCAAAACCCGGGCCACACCGTTGAAGCAGATCTCAAGACAGTTCGGCGTTACGGTGCCGCTACCACCCATCTCCGTGCCAAGGAAAAGCGCATTTCGGCGAACTGCGCCGTCATTGCCGCTGCCGCCACCGGCGTGCCCCCCGGGAAAGAAGAAACCGTAGGGCGCCCCGAACACCTGCATCAACTCCTGGATCCGTCGGGTTCGTTCTTCGTCCTCATCGAAACCGGCCACGGCGCTTGGCAGGTAATGCAAAGACGAGCCGCCGCTATGCAGGTCAAGTGCATAATCGGCGAGGTCCATCAACACTGTTTCGATGTAATGCGCGATCATCATCGTCGGTGAGCCATTCGGGTCACCCGGATAGACCCGGTTCAGATTAAGCTCATCAATCGGCGAGGTGCGAAGACCGGCCTTGGCGGCCGGGTAATTGGCCATGGGCAAGAGGATCACCCGGCCCGTGATGTCTTCGGCCTCAAGGGATTGCGCCAGCCGGGCGACGGTGACCTGCCCTTCGTACTCATCGCCGTGGGTACCGGCCATCACCAGGACGGTCGGGCCGTCGCCGTTCGTGATGCAGACAATCGGAAGAGGCAACCAACCATACGCCGAGCGATGCACCGAGTGCGGCAGTCGAATGAAATCGCAGTGCTTACCCGGTGCGTCAAAATCAAACGGGGTCGTAAGCTTGGTCGGTGAATCAGTCATCGCAACATTGCCTCGTCTTCAGACGGGGTCGTGAGTTTGGCGCGGAGGAAGATGGCTTCTAAATAATTTCTCTGCAATAGCAAAAGAGCCATCACCACCAGCAGCGCCGCTACGCCGCCCAGATGAAAAACTTGACTGTAATCCATACGGGTCAGGAGTGCACCCGCACCAACCGGTCCCGCCACCTTGCCAAAATTGCGTACCGCACCCAAGAACCCCATACCGATACCCAGATGACGGGCGTCCACACACCGGCTAACAAATGCGACCGTGGAGGGAAAGATCAGCCCCTGACCGGCGCCTAGGACGACGGCAATGGCCAACAACTCCGCGTGTGCAGTTGCGTATGGCAACAGCAACAGTCCAATCACGAGGGCAAAATACCCGGCATTGATTGCCGTCAGATAGCCCACTCGATCACCCAATCGGCCGCCTAGGGGTCGCATCGCGAGATGCGCTGCCTCTTGTACCGTAAAGAACAATCCCACTGCGAGTAGATTGAAATCCGCCACGAACAACGCGTAGAGCGGCATGAATGCCTTGATCGAATACGTCACCAAGTAAACCAGCATCTCGAGTGCGCCGGCCAACCACAGTCCGGAATTGGACAGCACGGCGCTGCAAGCGCTTTTCCACGCTCGCCCAAGTTCTTTTTCCTGTTCCATGCCGCGTTTATGCCATGGTCGCGAAAAATCCATCATGCATACGGGCAAAAAGGCGAGACAACTCGCAAATCCAATCAAGGTAAACACGGTCGACGGATCCAGCCAGGTAAGAAGCCCTGCGCCCATGAGCGGCGCCAGTAGATACCCGCCGCTTCGTGCCATACCAAACCACCCCAGACGTTCTGCCCGCCCAGAGGCAGCCATCTCAGCCACAAAGGCCAGGGAGACAGGCCCGAAAACTGCAGTCGCAAGCCCATGCAGGAGGCGCAGTGCAAAAAGTTCTTCCGGAGTATTGACCCATGAATAGAGAAACGGCACACCCGAGAACAGCACAAGACCAGCCAAAAGCCAAAGTCTTCTTCCCCACCGATCCGAAAGCCAGCCGAAAATCGGTTTGAACACCATGCCCGTCATCGTCGAGACCGATACGATGGCTCCAACCAGAAGTTCCCCGGCCCCAAGGGACGCGGCAAAAAGCGGCATCAGCGGCGTTTTACCCACCTGGTAGGCGGTACGTACGATCAGATCAGCGCAAGTAATGCGCCATAAGTCCAGCGGAACTCGCACGATGTGAAGATTCAGGCAATGACCGCGGGGACACCCGCCTTTTTCACTTTCTCATTCAACGTGGCGATCGGTCCATCGACAAGTTTGTTGAGCTTTCTGATTTCAGCATCGATTTTTCGAACGACTTCCACCGACACTTCCCGGGTCTGAATCGGGGGCGCCGTATCTGCCATCGTGACAGACCACATCAGGCCCCCTAAGGTGTCATCGAGGCCCGCCGGGTGGCGTAAGACGTCACGCGGACTCTCGCGCCGCGCATCGACCAGCACGTTCTCGATGATTTCCAGTTTTTTTCGAATCGAAGTGGCGCTTGACACGGCTGTTCGCACACCTTTGGGCAATTTTTCGACGAGGTCATCGAGTTGTCGTTTCATCTGACGAATCCGATCGACATGCGTCCGCAACTCGGAACGTTTGGCGGTCAACTGCTGTAGCAACTCGAACTGCTCATCGAGATCAGCCTGGGTGGTATCCACCCGGGGATCCTTAAGTAACGAAAATGATGCAGTGGCACCTTTTCCATCGAGAGATAAGCGAACGCCGTACTGCCCCGGAGGCGCGGCAGGTCCTTTACCCTTGGGCTCTTTAGCCAACGGCTCATAATCCCTTGTGACCAAGGTTGGATCGAGAGGTTTTGCAACCCGATAGCTTAGATTCCAGACAAATCGATTCAATCCCGGATTTGTGGGCAGTCGCCGTTCGGGTTTCTCGGTTTCAGCACTGGAAAAACTTTCAATCACAACACCTGTTTTATCGCAGACCGAAAGTTCTACGGCAGATTCCGGTTTGCCCTCCAGCCAGTAATAGAAAATCGCGCCCCCTGGCGGATTCTCACCAACATCAAGGTGCCGCCGAACTGTCACCCCATCGGGCTGTTTCTGACGATAGGTCGCGCCGGCAAGACCAAAGGCTGGACTGTAATCTTTGCCATCTCCATCAAAGACACCCGCCGCCCACTGGAGTTTGAGCCGGTAGGTCGAACGTGGGGTAAACAGCAATGGGGCCGCCTTTCTGCCCGAGCCAATTGGCATTTCCCGAAGCGGCGTGATGTCATCCAGTATCCAGAAGGAGCGCCCGTGGGTTGCGGCAATCAGATCAGCGTCTTTGATCTTGAGATCATAGACTGGGGCAACCGGTAAGCCCCCTCGCATACGGTTCCAGTGCTTTCCGTCATCGAGCGAGTAAAAAATTCCAGTCTCGGTGCCGACAAACAGCAAGCCTGGTCGCACAGCATCGGATCGAATGACTCGAGTAATTTCCCCGGCCGGAAAATTACCGTTGATGGATTGCCAACTCTTTCCTCCATCTCGCGAGCGGTAAAGGTACGGGTCATAATCATCTAATTTGTAACAGGTCGCCGAAAGATAAACGGTATTGCTCTTATGGGTCGAGATCTCAACAGCGCCGATGTAGGACCATTCCGGCAGAGCCTTCGGTGTCACCTCCTGCCAGTGACCGCCGTCGTCTCGACTCACATGTAAAAGGCCGTCGTCGGTGCTCGCCCACAGCTCACCTGGGCGGTGTGGGGATTCGGCAAAGGTGGACAGCGTCGCATACTGCTCAGCGCCGGCACTGTCGACGGTCAGCGTGCCACCGGACAGACCGAGTTTTTCAGAGTCGTTACGGCTGAGGTCTGGACTGATGGCCTCCCAACTCTGGCCCTCGTTACGACTTCGAAAGAGATGATTGCCGCCCGCGTAAATCGTATTGCTATCGTGGGGTGAGAAGGCAATCGGAAACGTCCAGGCGAAGCGGTATTTCAAATCTTTCGGAGCCAAGCCCATCGACTCTTCCGGCCAGACGTTGATCATCTGGATCTGCCGGGTCCGATGGTCGTAGCGCTGCAAAGCACCGTTGCCGCCGGGGGCAGAACCGACGGCCCCGCTATAAACGATATTAGGATCTTCCGGGTGCACTGCGACAAAACCACTCTCGCCGGTACCCGGCAAAGTGCAATCGCTCATGGTGATCACGCCCCATTCGGCAGCACTCGGCACGCTGATCGAGGTATTGTCTTGCTGCGTCCCGTAGACCCGGTAGGGAAACTGGTTGTCGATGTCCACGCGGTAAATCTGTGCTGTCATCTGGTTGTAAATCGTGGACCACGTCTCGCCCCCATTGAAGCTGACATTGGCGCCACCATCGTTTCCCTCGACCATCCGCTGGTTGTTCTTGGGATCGATCCACAGGTCGTGGTTGTCCCCATGCGGCGTTGTAACTTCCCGAAAACTGCTGCCGCCATCGGTTGACTTCCACATCTGAAAATTGGTGACGTAGACCGTGTCCCCATGGCACGGGTCCGCAAACACATGGGTGTAGTACCAAGGACGATGCAGCAGATCCCGATTCGGGGAGACCAGCGACCAACTGTCGCCACCATCCTCGGAGCGATAGAGGCCCGCCTGTTCGGCTTCGACCAATGCCCAGACCCGACCGGGTTTCGCGGGCGACACGGCGACACCGATCTTGCCTTTCATGCCCGGCGGGAACCCCGGCTGTGTACTGACTTCCTGCCAGGAATCCCCACCGTCGGTGGAACGAAATAACGCGCTGCCCGGTCCACCACTCGAGAGATGCCAGAAATTTCGATTGGTTTCCCAGATCGAGGCAAAAACAATCCGCGGGTTGGTTGGATCCAACGAGAGATCCACAGCCCCCGCTCGAGCGCTTTGGTGCAGGACCAAGTCCCAGTGCTTACCCCCATCGGTGGTCCGGTAAACCCCCCGCTCCGGGTTCTCCCCAAACGCATGACCCAGTGCGGCAACATATGCGATGTCCGGGTTGTCGGGATGAATACGGATCTCCCCAATATGTCGGGTCTCATTAAGACCCAGATGAACCCAGCTTTTGCCGCCATTGGTCGACTTATAGATACCATCACCAAAAGAAACGTCGACGCGAATCGTGGTCTCGCCGGTACCCGCGTAAATCACATTCGGATCACTGTCCGAAACCGCAAGCGCACCGATGGTGGCACTTGTCAGATACCCATCCGAGACGCATTCCCAGTAGGTGCCACCATCCGTGGTTTTCCAGATGCCTCCGGCGCAGGCGCCAAAGTAAAACGTCATCGGGTCCGCGGGATCGCCGGCCACCGCCACGACTCGACCGCCCCGCGGCGGGCCGATACAGCGCCATTTGAACCCTCCGGTTATTGAATCTCCTCCCTGCTTGGTCCCATTTTTCATCGCATACCTCATGATTTGTATTGAACTCTATCTCAAACCCGGACGAGCAGCCCCGGTCTCGCGGCCCGGACACAGGGTGTCTCCTTTCCAAGAGTGAGAGGGCACAGGCAGTCCGTTGACAGGACCAAGACCTGCCGGTTCAATAGGGTATTCACTTAGACACTCACTGCCATGCTATCAAATCCCGCCTCAGATGTTGTGCTGTCCGTAACCGACGTCGTCACCCAGTTCGACACGGCAGACGGCACGGTGCATGCCGTGAACGGGGTCAGTTTCGATGTTCGGGAGGGAGAATTGCTGGGCGTCGTCGGCGAAAGTGGCTGCGGCAAAACCGTCACCATGATGTCGCTGGTCAAATTACTGCCCATGCCGCCCGCAAAAATCGTTGGGGGCTCGGCACTCTTCGAAGGCAAGGACCTGATCCAAGCTGATATCAATACGCTGCAAAAAATAAGAGGCGGGAGAATCGGTTTTATCTTTCAAGACCCGATGACGTCACTCAACCCGGTTCTAACGGTCGGCTACCAGCTGACGGAAGCATTGCGCTTGCATAAGCATGTGTCGAAGTCTGCTGCCCGGCAACGCGTCGTGGAACTTCTCGAGCTGGTCGGGATCCCGATGGCCAAGAACCGGCTCGATGATTATCCGCATCAATTCTCCGGCGGTATGCGGCAGCGAGTCATGATCGCCATCGCGTTGTCTTGTGATCCGAAACTGTTGATTGCCGATGAGCCAACCACAGCGCTCGACGTAACGATCCAGGCACAAATTATCGATCTGATCAAAACCCACAGACACGAGCTTGGTATGGCCATTGTCTGGGTCACCCATGACCTCGGTGTGGTTGCCAGTCTTGCGGACCGCGTGATGGTGATGTACAGCGGTTTTATTGTCGAGCGTGCAGGTGTCGAAAAACTGTACAGCGCGCCGAAACATCCCTACACCCACGCCCTGCTTCGGACTTTGCCGGAAATGGAAGGAGAACGGGCCCAGCGCCTGGAATCCATCGAGGGTCAGCCGCCTGACCAATTACAACGACCGGATTCCTGCCCGTTTGCACCGCGCTGCGCCTATGCGTTCGAGCGCTGTACCCGGGAGAATCCCCTTTTAGAGTTCGTAGCCGAAGGTCATGAGGTCGCTTGCTGGTGGGACATAGAGAAAAATGCGCCGCGAGAGACAGGCTGATGAATCCAGCTGACCAAAAAAGAATGCACCCATGAGTGATGCCCACTCTTTAGAACCCCTGCTTCAAGTAAAAAACCTGAAGCAACATTTCCCGGTCACGGCCGGTTTGCTGCGTCGACAGGTTGGCACGATCAAGGCGGTGGACGGCGTCGATTTTGATTTGCTGCCACAGGAGAATCTCGGGCTCGTCGGCGAGAGCGGGTGCGGGAAAACCACGCTTGCACGCGCCATTTTGCGCCTCTATCAACCGACCGAAGGCCAGGTCCTATTTAACAATATCGATCTAACCCGCCTTAAACCTTCCGCCTTACGCGCGTTGCGCCCGAAAATGCAGATGATCTTCCAGGACCCACAGGACAGCCTTAATCCCCGCATGACCGTCGGCAGCATCATTGCCGAACCCCTTGATGAACACACCGTCATCAAAGGCAAGGAGCGCAGCGATCGGGTCGAAGAGTTGCTGGACGCCGTGGGCTTAAACCCGAGGTACACCAACCGCTATCCGCACGAGTTCTCGGGCGGTCAGCGCCAGCGAATTGGAATCGCCCGCGCGCTGGGGCTCAATCCTGAGCTCGTTATCTGCGACGAGCCGATTGCGGCACTCGATGTATCGATCCAGGCCCAGGTCGTCAACCTGCTGGAAGACCTGCAGGCAAAACTGGGCCTCACTTACCTCTTCATCAGTCACGATCTGGGGATGATCCGCCACATCTCCAAACGGGTGGCGGTGATGTACCTAGGTAAAATTGTCGAACTGGGGCCGGCGAACGACCTTTACACCCGCGCGCAACATCCCTACACCAAGGCCTTGCTTTCTGCGGTGCCGCTGCACGACCCGGTTCGTGAAGCAAAACGAGAGCGCATCATCCTCTCGGGCGATGTCCCGAGCCCCGCCAATCCACCCACGGGTTGTCCGTTCCGGACCCGTTGCCCGGTGGCAGAAACGCGCTGTGCCGTCTCAATGCCCGAACCGAAAAAACTGGGTCCAGGCCACTGGGTGGCCTGTCATCTGGTGGAGTAAAGAAATTGAGGTAGACTTTGACGTAGAACCGGACTGCGGTGAAGTTCAGGTGATCGAATAAGCATAGGTGACCCGAACTGTCGCTGTATTTTGGTTCTTGGTAAACCGGCTGACCTTCGGGTCTGCCAAACACTACAACACGAGGGAGGAAAAATGAAGAAAACACTTCTTCTTAGTATCGCGCTTTCGTCCGCGGTCGCACTGGCGGGCACCGCCTGGGCTGCGGAACAAGGCCGAGACGGCGAGCTGAGGCTGCTCTACTGGCAGGCGCCGTCGACCATGATGCCGTACCTCTCGGGCGGCACCAAGGAGTTGGAAGCCTCGTCGATCGTGATTGAGCCACTGGCTCGTTACGACCCCGACGGTAAGATGCACGCCTGGCTTGCCGAAGAGATTCCAACCGTCGCCAACGGTGGCATTTCAGAAGACCTGAAGTCGATCACCTGGAAATTAAGACGCGGAATCAAATGGTCGGATGGATCCGAGTTAACCTCGGCAGACGCGGTATTTACCTACGAATACTGCTCCCATCCAGACACCGGCTGTACGTCATCCAACTACTTCAACGACATCGTGTCGGTGGATGCGGTGGACTCGCACACCATCCGGATCAATTTCACTGTAGCCAAACCGTTTCCGTATGCCCCATTCGTCGGCTACAACGCTCCGATCATACAAGCGGCGCAGTTTGATGGCTGTATAGGTGCCAAAGCGCAGGAATGCACCGAGCAGAATTTCTATCCCATCGGTACGGGCCCCTTCAAGGTCGTCGACTTCAAACCGAACGATGTGATCGTGTTCGAAGCCAATGAGCTTTATCGCGAGGAAGGCCAACCTGCATTCCAGAGCGTCCTTTTTAAGGGCGGTGGCGATGCAACGTCGGCAGCCCGGGCTGTGCTCGAGACAGGCGAGATGCATTTTGCCTGGAATCTGCAAGTCGAGCCCGAAATTCTGACCAAAATGACTGAAGCGGGGAAAGGCACGATCATTGCGGGATTTGGAACAGCGGTAGAACGACTGATGGTGAATTTCACCGACCCTGGTGAGGTTGGAGATCCAGATCGATCGGAATATCTTGGCGGCAACAACAACCGCAATCCGCATCCTTTCCTTTCGGAGTATGCGGTCCGCCGGGCCCTGTCATTGGCCATTGATCGCCAGATCCTGGTGGATGCAGGTTATGGTTTTGCCGGAAAAATCAGCTGTAACGTCCTGCCGGCACCCGCCATTTACGCCTCTGACGCCAATGATGAGTGCAAAACCCAAAATGTCGATGAAGCCAACCGACTTTTGGACGAAGCCGGCTGGGCTCGCGGCTCCGACGGCGTTCGCGCGAAAGACGGGGTGAGACTTTCCATTCTCTATCAAACCTCGACCAACTCGGTGCGCCAAGGCACGCAGGCTTTTATTAAAGAAATGTGGAAGGCCATTGGGGTCGAGACAGAACTTCGTAACCTGAGTGCGTCGGTATTCTTTGGTGGCGACCCCGCCAGTCCCGACACCTACCAGAAGTTCTATACCGACATCGAGATGTACACCAATACGTTCAGCGGTACGGACCCTGAGACCTACATGGCCAACTGGACTTGTAAACAGGTCTCCCGGAAAGCAAACACCTGGGGCGGCGGCAACATGCCGCGTTGGTGCGACCCGAATTACGATGCGCTCTCCGCCGAGATGGCCACGACCGCCAACCTTGATGATCGGATTCGCCTAGCGAAGGCGATGAACGATATGTTGATGCAAGATTACGCCATGATCCCGCTCATCCATCGCGGGGGCGTGTCCGCTTTTTCCAATGCGGTAGAGGGTCCCAGAGGGAACGAATGGGATTCCGAACTGTGGAATATCGCAGAATGGCATCTTAAGTAAGCGGACTCTTTGAGCCATTGTTTGTGCGGTTTGCGGGCTTTTGCCCGCAAACCGCTTTGTCTTAACTAGTCACCAGGCGTACCGGATTGATTCAGTACATTATTCGGCGTCTTCTCGCTGCAATCCCGACGCTGCTGGTGATCAGCTTCGTCATTTTCGCGCTCCTTGATCTGGCGCCCGGCGATCCGACCGGCAGCTTGCCGATGACGGTGCCGCCGGAAGTCCGCGAAAAAATCCGTCTGTCGCTTGGCCTTGGCGAGGCCATGCACATCCGTTATTACAAGTGGGTGGTGCAGTTTTTTATCAATGAGCCGTTAAACATTCTGCAGCACAGTTTTGGTATCACGATTGGCGACGCAGAAAACCGGACCCGTATTTTGTCCTGGGCGACGCGCAGCCCCGTCATTGACCTGATCGTCGAGCGCACACCGCAAACGCTTTGGGTCGTAGGGCTCTCTTTTCTTTTTGGGATTTTGATGGCTATCCCGATTGGCATCGTACAGGCCTACCGCCAGTATTCTCTGTTTGACCAGATCGGTACCTTCGTGGCCATGGTCGGCTTTTCCGTGCCGACCTTCTTCACCGGTGTGGTTGCCATCATCCTTTTCAGCGTCCAACTGAAATGGTTCCCCATGATCTATGACACCACTTTGGAGATCACCAGCTGGAATAATTTCGTGCTGCAAGTGAAGCAGATGATCATGCCGGTAACAGTACTGGCGTTCTACCAAGCTGCGCAGCTCAGTCGGTTCATGCGCGCTTCGATTCTCGACAACCTCAACCTTGACTACGTCCGGACCGCTCGCTCCAAAGGTCGGAGCGAGAACGCGGTATTAATTATTCACGTGCTCCGCAACAGTTTGATCCCAGTGGTGACCTTAATTGCGCTTGGCATCCCGACTATTTTTGGCGGTGCCATCATCACAGAACAGATTTTCCGAGTGAACGGGCTTGGCCAGCTGCTGATCATCGCAATCGAAGGGGCGGATATTCCGACGGTACAGACGTTGACATTTCTCTTCGCCATTTTGATTGTGCTCTTTAATCTCATCGCAGATGTGCTGTACGGCATGCTGGACCCGCGTATTCGCTATGACTGACCGACGAACCACGAGATGAACGCGCGCGCGGCCTCGATGGATTTCGCTGTAATCGAAACCGAACACCGATCCTTGTGGACCGACGTCTGGCGTCAGTTTCGAAAGCACAAAGGCGCTCTTGTCGGGGTCTTTGTTTTTGCATTTATTACCATCGCGGTGTCTGTCGGCCCCCTGATTCATGGAGTGGATCCACATGCGATTGATTTCAAAGCGAGGAACCTCGGACCGCACTGGGCCCACCCCCTCGGTACTGACAACATTGGCCACGACACACTGGCGCAGATGCTCGCCGGCGGCCAGGTCTCGCTTGCGGTGGGCCTGTCTGCCGCCTTGATTGCATTATTCCTCGGCACGCTGATCGGGGTACTCGCGGGATTCGTCAAATCCCTGGATGGGCCGCTGATGCGTTTGACGGATGTATTTCTTTCGCTGCCGCTTCTGCCGCTCCTGCTGGTGAGTATCATGTTATTTCGTGACCCCTTACGGTCCATTTTCGGGCCCGAAAAAGGTATTTTTCTTTTAATTGTGAGCCTCATCGGTGTGACGAGTTGGATGCATACGGCTCGGATTGTTCGAGGGGATGTTTTGAGCATCAAGGAACGCGAATTTGTGATCGCCGCACACAGTATCGGCACCCGTCGCCACCGCATCGTTTTCCGCCATATCCTTCCCAATATCCTGAGTCCCATCATGGTCTCGGCCACCCTGGGTATTGCCAATGCCATCATCACCGAATCTGCCCTGTCCTTTCTGGGGCTGGGATTCCCGCCTGATTTTCCAACCTGGGGTCGGCTTCTCTTTGACGGCACGAACTTTATTCAGATCACGCCCTCCCGTGTCATTTGGCCCGGCGTCTTTATTGCGCTGACGGTACTCAGCGTCAACTACATCGGTGACGGGTTGCGCGATGCACTGGATCCGCGCCTGCGCGGCAGGTAATCACTGAATCTTGCGCCAAACAATTAGAGAATTTCTTTAAATTTAGCCATACGACATCTTCAATAGCCGGCAACAGTCGCCGTACGTCAATTTCGTTTCGCTGCTTAGTCTTAATGCACCAACTCAGTCACCCTGCTCTGACGCTCGATGAAATTCGACAGGCCGCTCGTCGAATCGAAGGCTACTTGCATCACACTCCTATTTTTCACTGGCAAGACGCCTGGGTTCGAAGCCAACTTGGAGAGGGCGAGCTCCATTTAAAACTCGAATTCCTGCAACAGACGGGCAGCTTCAAGCCCCGCGGCGCACTCAACAATGCACTGACAAGACCTGAAGCCGAACGTAACCAGGGTGTGGCCGCGGTCAGTGCGGGCAACCATGCGATTGCGGTGGCCTATGCGGCCAAGACCCTCGGGATCTCGGCCAAAGTGCTGATGCATCGAAAAGCCAATCCCCTTCGTGTAGCAAAGTGCCAACATTACGGAGCCGAAGTCCTGCTCGTAGACGACATCACCCAGGCTTTTGTCCTTCTCGACGAAATCGCAGAGAAAGAAGACCGTACGATCATCCACCCATTCGACAGCGCGCCAACGCTGCAGGGTACCGGCACACTCGGTCTTGAAATCGGCGACGCGTTAAAAGATCTCGACACCATACTCGTCGCCGTCGGCGGGGGCGGCTTGATCGGTGGCGTCGCTAGCGCTCTCAAGCAGATGCAACCGGCCATCGAAGTCATCGGCGTGGAACCCGTAGGAGCTGCAGGGTTAACTCAGAGCCTGGAACTCGGGCGACCTCTAGAGAAGGTATCTGTCAGCACGATTGCTGACAGCATGGGGGCTCCACTTCACTGCCAGATGAGTTTTGGCGTGTGTCAACAGGTCATCGACCGGATGGTACTGGTGGAGGATGATGAAATGTGCCAGGCCATGGCCCGGGTTTATGATGGACTCAAGTTTGCCCTCGAACCGGCAGGCGCGGCAGTGATCGCCGCGCTTACCGGCCCCTTGCAAGGCACACTGAAAGGCAAACGGGTCGCCGCCATTCTTTGCGGCAGTAACATTGATGAATCCAGCTGGCTGGAACTCGTACTGCGCGGCCGAAACTATAATGGCTGACCGACTCGATACTGCCCATCTGTAGAATTGTTTCGTAGGAATCGGCGATCAAGCTTTGTAGTTCGCCCGCCCGAATAAATCTTCATCGCTCCCGACTGTATAAGGGAGGGTGAACACAACTACCCCCTGCAGCAAGGGTGTTCAAGCTGTCAGATACGCCAAGCATTTACAAAAGTTTTTCCGCTTGTTGTTATGACAATGCATGCTCAACTGCCTGTCGAATCCGACCGAGCGCCTGCTCCAATAGGGAGCGAGGACAAGCCAGATTGATCCGAAAAAAGCCTGACCCTTCGGGACCAAAAATAGATCCGTCATCGAGGTAGAGCCGGGCATTTTCCATCATCAGATGGCTGAGGGCATTCTCATCAAGTCCCAGGTTGCGGCAATCGACCCAGGCGAGGTAGGTCGCTTCCGCGGGAATGACCCGGAGTTGGGGGATATGTTCTCCGATATAGCTGGCCAGGTACGCATGGTTCTTTGCGATGTACTGGATTACCTCTTCTAGCCAGGGCTCACCCGCTTCATAGGCCGCTTGCGTCGCGACAAGACCGAGCGGATTGAGGCCCCAAAGTCCCGTGGCACGGATCTCGCCCTTCATCTTGGCCCTCAGATCTTCATTTCGGATGATCAGATTGGAGGTCTTGAGCCCTGCCAGGTTGAAAGTCTTGCTGGCTGCGGTACAAACGATACTGTTTTCCGTTCGTTCCGGATCGAGCAGGCCGTACGACGTCAATTGATGACCCGGCAGAATCAGGTCGCCGTGGATTTCATCGGCGACCACCAAGATCTCGTGGCGGTGACAGATATCTGCGAATCGGGAAAGCTCCTCTTCCGACCAGACCCGGCCGACCGGGTTATGCGGGTTGCAGAGAATCGCAAGTTTGACATTCGAATTCTTCGCCTTGATTTCCAGGTCGTCAAAATCCATCTCATAATGGTCGCCGTTAAGACGGAGCGAATTGCAAACCACCTGCCGGTTGTTGTTCACAATAGCGTAAGAAAAAGGGTGATACACCGGTCGCTGAATCAGGACCCCAGCGCCCGGTTCGGTAAACTGCCGGACGATCATGTGGAGAGCCGGAACGATCCCGACCGTAGGAACGATCCAATCCTGGTCAACAGCCCACCCATAACGCCGTTGTATCCAATCAGCGACTGCGCAAAGGTAGCCCGACGTTTTGCCGGCATACCCATAGATGCCGCTTTCAACCCGACGCCGCAGTGCGGCAATGATGGGCTCGGCCACGCGAAAGTCCATATCGGCTACCCACATCGGAATCACGCGGTCGTCACCCAGCTCCGGGTCGGTGCCCTCCCAAGGTTCAGGCTCGCCGTCCCGGACAATGAACTCCCACTTCAAGGAACTCAAACCCCGGTGGTCCCATTCGGTATCAAAATCGATGGCCATTGTTATCTACTCCAACCGCTGGTCGATTGATTGAAAGCCGTGCCCGGCACAACCTCGTGCTGCCGACTGCCGGGCGGGCAGTCTATCGATTGTCAACAAAATTCGATAGTCGTCGCGGTGAAAAATATGATTAGGGAATTTCGATACTATGTCTGCCTTGAGAGGTTCGATCAGAACCCTAGAGGGGCACACCGATGGTGGCCACAGACTATCAACATAATAACGAATACCATCTCGCGCAACTGCGCGAACACGCACGCGCCGTATTCACGAGTGGCATTGAGGCGGCTGACCCGAAGGCTGCGGTTGTGGCGGCACTGCAGGCCGAACTGAGTGCATTCACAAACGGAGGGCCAAAAGCCGAAAATTCCCAACCGCGTAGAACCACGAGGCGCAGGGTGCGGATCGTGGCATTTGGCAAGGCCGCGATCCCCATGACCGACGGGGTTCTCGAGTGCATTCCCGACGACCAATTATCAGCCCCTCCCCTGGTCGTCACGAGTTACGAGAATGTCTCCCAGCGCGCCCACATGCAGATACTTGGCGCGGGCCATCCCGTGCCAAATGCCGACGGTCTGGCCGCAGCCAGAACGATCGCAGCAGCCGTTGATGCCGCAACAGAGGATGAACGTGTTCTCGCCTTAATCAGTGGCGGCGCATCTGCTCTGCTGCCCATGCCGCCGTCATCGATCTCGCTCGAGGACAAACGTGAGGCCACTCAGTTGCTGCTCGCGAGTGGCGCGGGCATTCACGAGATCAATGCCGTACGCAAGCATCTTTCGGACTTAAAGGGTGGGGGCCTGGCACGCCTCGCGAAACCGGCGGCCCTCAATGCGCTGATCCTTTCCGATGTTCTGGGTGACGACCCGGGCACCATTGCCAGCGGGCCGACTGCCGGAGACCCAACAACCTTTGCGGATGCGAAGGAGGTATTTCGCCGACGGGGCATCTGGGACCAGATTCCGAATTCCGTGCGTACCCGCCTGGCGCGTGGCTGCGACGGCTTGATCGAAGAAACACCGTTGCCGGATGACGAAATATTCCGGGATGTCTGCAACACCATCGTTGGCAGCAATCGAATCAGTCTCGATGCCGTCTGCCAACATGCCAAGGCAGCCGGATACGATGTCGAAGTCGTGAGCGAGGCGTTAATCGGTGAAGCACGGGACGTTGCGGAGCAATTGGCGGCGAAAGTCTCAACCCCGATCGAACGCCCCCGGGCTTATGTTGCCGGCGGAGAGACCACGGTCAGCGTCCGAGGGTCCGGTCTTGGCGGGCGCAATCAGGAACTGGCGCTGGCTTTTGCCATTGCCGCTCGGTCACTACCCTGTGATCACGCCTGGGTCTTCCTGAGTGGCGGAACGGATGGGATCGATGGGCCGACCGATGCAGCAGGCGGACTCGTCGATTCAGGCACCGTGGCCCGGATTCGCGCCGCCGGATACGATCCCAGGGCACTGCTCGATAACAATGACGCGTATCATGCGCTACGCCATGCCGACGATCTTCTCGTAACCGGAGCCACCGGCACCAACGTAGCCGATGTACAGATCCTTCTCCTGCATCCCGCGTGACCACTATCATGAGTGCACCGATCTTTCACAACTTTAATGAAGCGCCAACCCAGGTAGCGCCGTTTAGTCACGCGGTCGAATGCGACGGCTGGATTCAACTGACCGGGCAAATGCCGACCGATCCAAACGACGATGACCGGCCACTGGCCGAGGGTATAGAGCTCCAGACCCGCAGGGTAATGGACAATCTCGTCATCGTGTTGCGCGGATTGGGACTCGGCCTCGAGCACGTGCTGTCGTGTCGCGTGTATCTGACGGAATTTGCGCGCGACTACAGCGCGATGAACACCATCTACCGCTCCTATTTTCCCGCGGACAGGTTACCTGCCCGGACCTGTGTAGGCGTCACCGCTCTGGCGCGGGATGCTTTGGTTGAGATCGATATGATCGCAAGAAGACCTTCTGGGTAACGCGGGTCTGACTCCTAGCGGTTGCGCGTTTACCTCTCTTGCGCGGGCAAAACCAACTCACGCAGATGATCCAGACCGACCGACCCGGATCCCAGTACCCGCGCATGAAAGGCCTTCAAGGTAAACCCTTCCTGCTGTTCGGCCTCGGCACGAAGATCGAGAATGCGTTGCTCGCCTATTTTGTAGGTAATTGCCTGCGCTGGAAATCCGAGATATCGCGT
>CAJXWH010000024.1 GCA_913062915.1 uncultured Acidiferrobacteraceae bacterium
ATGGTTCGAGATCTTGTCACCGCACAGAATGTGCATGGCCACAGCGGGCTTGATCTCCCCGGTGGTGTCACTCTTCCGAATCCCACAATGAAGCTGCAACCCGAGCATGCGGTTACGTTTATCATTGAAACATTGTTATCCAAGCCTCCGGGCAGCGTAACACTTTGCACGCTCGGACCTCTCACTAATGTGGCAATGGCACTGGTTCAGGCGCCTGCCATTATTTCTCGGATTCAGGAAATCGTCTTTATGGGCGGTGCTGCCATTACGCCTGGCAATGTGACACCGGCGGCGGAGTTCAATATCTACGTCGACCCGGATGCAGCGAGTGTCGTCTTTCGTTCGGGTGTGCCGCTGACCATGATGGGGCTTGACGTGACCCACCAGGTGTTAGTGACAAGCGAGCGCCAGGAGAGCATACGACGTGGTGGGCGAGTCTGCGCGGTGGTCGCGGACTTGTTGTCTTTTTATTGCCGTTTCGATCTCGATCGCTATGGCATGAACGGGGGCCCGTTGCACGATCCGTGCGTCGTGGCGCACCTGCTCGACGATAAAATATTCACCACTCGCCACGTCAATGTCGAGGTTGAAACGAGTTCGTTATTAACGCGCGGGGAAACCGTTGCCGACTGGTGGCATGTCACCGATCGTCATCTCAATTGCCATGTGGGCGAGCGCGCTGATGACGCGCGGTTTTTTGATCTTTTGATAGACCGCCTCGCCCGCTTGTCCTGAATCGGTTATGGGCGTCGGGGGTCGGCGTTTCGAATCGATTTGCGACCGATGTGCAACAACTCAAGAGGCAAAGGCCGCATTTCGTCCGGTCTCAAGGCACTGCGCCAATAGGGCATCGGTCATGCCGGGAATGCCGAGGGCGCGTCGGTGCTCCTCCACGGGATTGATGCCAGACAAGAGCCAGTTGTCGCAATTAACGCATGCTTTTACACCGAGCTTGAGCCAAGTGGGCAGGGGATGCGAATTTACAGAAGAGATAATGCCCGTTTGCATGTTGGATGTTGGGCAGGCCTCAATCACTACGTCTTTTTTTATGACAAGTTCGACCACGGAGGGATCCTCGAGAAGACTGGTGCCGTGGCCAATTCGTTCGGCATGGAGCAACTCGATTGCTTGTCGTATCTCGGTAGGAGGGCGACCGCCTTCACCAGCATGGACGGTGCGACCCATACCCAATCCATGAGCCCTACCAAAGGGGTCAGCGTAGTCTGCAATGTTCCATTGATGCGATGGCTGTGGTGCTCCCGCCAGGTCGATGCCGACTACGCCCTTCCGGGTTTTTGCAATCTCCACATGGCCATTCAAAATCGACGGCGCCTCTCCATAGAGCCCACAAAGAATGAGCCCAGCCCGACCGTCGATCCCATCTAACGCCGCGTCTACAATCTCTTCCGGTGATGCAATAGGATGCAGTTGAGGAGCAAATCGAATCTCTAAAGTGGTGACGCCACACGCGATTGCATCTTCGCAGATTTCTTTTGCCACACGGCGAATGCTGTCTGTGGTTTGAAGACAGGCTACCGTGGTGCCGAACCGCAAAAGAGCCTCCTCGAGTCCAATGCCCGGGAAAAATTGAATCTCGTCAGGTAACGCAACACCTGCATCCGCGGCTAAGGCAGTTAAGGTCTCCGCTCTCATGGAGCCGTCGAGGTGAAGGTGAAGCTCCGTATAGTTCATATCATTTTTCTCTGACGCTAACTTCAGTTAAAGATCCAGTGTAGCACCTATGCTTTGTTTTCTTACCGGGATTGCTCTGTCCGTGGTACGCCTTGGCAAACAATTTTCACGTCATAATATCTAAGGAGCATCTCATTTTGAATAAATCATCTTCAGTCACTATCTATCAATCAAAGTTTTTTTAGGCATCAGAATCTTGGTCTTCTCGCACGTTCTCACTGTGGGTACTCCGTACGATTCGATGCAAAAAAATTTCCTGCACGCGTCTCGTCGTGATGAAACTTAAACCTTTCTTGTTTATGTCCCAATGATTCTTGTTTTCGGTAGCGTCAATGTAAGCCTGGTGATGCCGGTTTCTTCCCTGCCAGAGTCCGGTGAGACGGTATTGACCGAAGAATGTCGACAAATGTCGGGCGGGAAGGGCGCGAAAGAGCGTCATCAAAATTTCTGTTATTGACCGCGCTCGTAGGGAGAGTTACCCTCACCCTGGATCCTGAAAATCGGGCGACCTACGCCGTATTTCTCAGGACATTCGAATTCAGAAAACTATAGCAGGAGGGTGTTTGTGATGAGAATTTTTCGTAACAAAGTGGCGGTTCTTTTGATCGCGCTCTTTGCGCTGGTCGCTGGACCGTTTCTGGGGACGGCTGTAGCAGGGGGAAAAATTGCGCTGGTCACAGATCTTGGCGGGCGAGGCGATCTTTCATTCAACGACATGGGATTCAAGGGAGCAGACGAGGCTGCAGCGAAGTTTGATTTGGAGCTGGTCACAATCCAAAGTAACTCAGGGACCGATTATTTGCCGAACCTTCAAAATGCAGCACGAACGGGCGACTTCGACATTATCGTTGGTGTCGGGTTTTTGCTGGCTGACGCGATGGCGGAAGTGGCCGATCAGTTTCCCGATCAGAATTTTGCGATTATCGATGTCACGTGGCTGGGCAAGCCAAACCTGATGGAAATCGGCTATGAAGAAAACAAAGGCTCAGCACTGGTTGGCGCACTAGGCGCGATGGTGGCGGCTCACAATGGATACGACAAAATTGGTGCCGTTCTCGGCATCGAGATACCTGTGCTCTACAAGTTTGAAGCGGGTTATCGGTACGGTATGCATTGGGGCAACGCCAAATACGCGGAAGTGACCGGCAAGAAGGCCGATGTGGGATTGCTTTGGTCATATACCGGGACGTTTAGTGACATCGCCAAGGGCAAGGCGGCGACCGAGGCCATGTTGGCGCAGGGCGCAGGTCTCGTCTACAACGTGGCCGGTCCACTCGGTATTGGTGACCTAGAAGCCATCACGGAGCATTTGGAAGCCAAGGGCAGGTCCGCTGGACCCCCGTTTATGATCGGTGTGGACGCGAACCAGGATTGGATGGGTGATGGACACCGCGTGCTTGCCAGCATGATGAAACGTGTGGATTTCGGCGTGTATTCGGCGGTCGAATCTGTTGTGAATGGTACGTTCGAGGGTGGTGTGATAATACTCGGCCCGAACAATGGTGGTATCGCGATGTCGGGCAAACAGGATCTTGCAGATTTCATCGACTTCGGTATTGGTGGTGGTGCGATTTCTGAAAGTGACCGTGGGCGCATTACCGATAATTGGGTCGCGATGCGGGCAGCAGTTCCAGGCTGGATCTGGGACGCTGTTGACGAACTCGCAGCCAAGATCGGGTCTGGCGAGGTCGTCATACCTTGTGGCTGGTGTGCGGATACGATTGACCAAATCCGAGCCGACTATCCAGACTAACGATCGTCACTGATCTAGATTGAATGACGAAGGGGGAGAGGCGAAAGTCTCTCCCCCTATTTTTTTCTACTTTTTTTGCATCATTAACTTGCTGTAGAAGTTCTCCGGAAGAACAGCATGCATTGGGCGCAAGCATTACGTAAGTATTTGACCCCAATCACGGAATCGGTCTTGGCGGGGGTCATTGGTCTCGCAATTGGCGCGGTGATCATGCTGGGATACGGTTACGACCCCGGCGCGGCCTATGTCTCGCTTTTTCGGGGCAGTTTCGGGAGCATATTCAGCTGGGCGGAGTCTCTTGCTAACGCAACGCCGCTCATTTTGACGGCCCTCACCTTTGCGATTGCGATGCGAGGCGGTTTGTTTAACATCGGTGCAGAAGGGCAGCTCTATATCGGTGCGCTTGCAGCAGTCTCTGTAAGCCTGATCCATCTTCCGTCACCGCTTCATCTCATTGTGGCATTGCTGGCCGCTATGGTGGCCGGCATGTTATGGAGTTTGCCGGTGGCCATCCTGAAGTTGACCCGGGGTGTACACGAGGTGATTTCAACCATCATGTTTAACTGGATCGCACATTTTTTTGCGTTCTACATGATTGCCAATGTGCTGACCGATCCTATACGTGGCGAGAAGACGATCAGCATTGCTGAAACCTCTCGATTTGCGAGGATACTGCCGGGCAGCAGTTTAAATTATGGGATCGTGGTGGCGGTCATTGCTGCGTTGTTGGTCTTGTTCCTTCTCTGGCGAACCACTGCGGGATTCGAGCTGCGGGTGGCCGGGCACAATCCTGAATCAGCCCACTACGCGGGTATCAGTCGACGAAAACAGGTGCTGCGCGCTTTTTTGATCGGTGGCGTATTAGCGGGTTTGGCCGGTGCGGTTCAAGTGATGGGACGACCGCCCACCTATGCACTGGTCACTGGTATGTCTCAGGTTGCCAATCTGGGGTTTGACGGCATCGCGGTCGCAATGATCGGTCGAAATCACCCAATTGGAATTATATTTGCAGCCATTTTTTTTGGCGGGCTGATGGTAGGCGGGCGAATCATGCAGTTTTCGCCGGGCGTGCCATTGGAGTTGGTGCGGGTTATCGAGGGTGTGATCATTCTGGCACTCGCGGTGCCCGAATTGAAAAGGATCTTCCACTTCGTACGCAAGAGATTTAGCCTAAGGAGACAGAGCCATGGAAGTTGAGCACCTCTGGCCCATCTTCTTCATCTCTTTACATGCCATGGTGCCAATCACTCTGGCGGCAATTGGCGAAACAATCGAAGAATCAGCCGGTTTATTTAACATTGGCCTCGAGGGAATGATGCTAATCAGTGCGCTGACCGGTGCGCTGGGTGCGGAATACACGGGCAGCGCCGTGGGCGGACTGCTGGTAGGTTTAAGTACTGGAGCGCTGCTCGGTTTGGTTTTTGGCGTAATTAATACTTATTGGAAAGGCGATCAACTCATTACCGGCGTTGGCATCAATTTATTGGCGCTTGGATTTGTCGCCTTCATGCTGGTCAATTTAGGTGCGCCTGGTTTTCACATCGTGCCGCGGGACGTGCAGATTAAATTGATTCCCCTTGGGGTGGGCGCCGTGAGCCCCCTCGTTTTCGTCACGGTGGCGATGGCATTTGTTGTGTACTGGTTGTTGCACCGAACTCAACTTGGTATCCGAATCAAAGCCGTCGGCGAGAACCCCGCAGCGGCGGACGTTGCAGGAATTTCTGTCAATGCGGTCCGTCTTGGGACCGCAATTGCTGCCGGAGCACTGATCGGTCTTGCGGGCGCTTATTTAAGCGTGGATTGGTTTGGGGCGGTCACCAAGGAAATAACAGCCGGCCGGGGATTTATTGCGTTGGCGATAGTGGTGTTTAGCGGGCTTAATCCACTGCTCGCACTTCTGGGCGGCTTCATTTTCGGTTTCTTCGATGGATTTGCCACTTGGGTGTCAACGTACCCCAAGATCAAGGAAATCATCCCATGGCAGTTCGTTGCGATGGCGCCCTACATCGTGACGCTGCTGGTTGTTGCGGGGGCAATCGGCCGGGTTCGTTTTCCGAAAGCGCTTGGTATCCCTTATCTTCGGGAGTGATCGATCGCTACCGCTAAAACGATTAATAGTTACGGTGCACCCGCCTCGGACGCGCCCCCTGCCATCCAGCGGCCAAGCTGTTCACGATCTGCCGATTTTGCATCGACCAACCCCACAATCGCACCTTCAAAGAGTACGCCAATCCGGTCTGACAGTGACATGATCTCATCGAGGTCTTCGGAGACCAAGAGGATAGCCGATCCGTTTTCACGGAGCGCTAGAAAGAGTTCCCAAGTGTGCCGTATGGCTTTGGCGTCGAGGCCTTCCGTGGGGTGCGAGGCAATAATAATCGGCGGTCGCTGCCAGGTTTCCCGGCCGAGAATCAAGCGTTGAATATTGCCGCCGGACAAGATGCGTGATTCGGTTTCCCAGAGGTCCGGTACGAGCGCATTGAAGCGGGCTACGAGCTCCTTAGAATGGCGAGTGATTTCCTTTCGGTTGAGCACGCTACGATTTGAGAACGGGGCTTTTCTATAATCTTTTAGCACCACGTTCTCTGCAACGAACATGGGTTCTACTACGCCCATTTCGCGCCGCCGCTCTGGTATGTGTGCGACTCCAAGTTCGATAAATGCCCGCGGGGACCGGTTTGCCATGTTCCGACCGAGCATGATGATTTCGCCCCGTTCGGCTCGGCGAAGCCCTGTGATGCACTCGATAAGTTCAGTCTGTCCGTTTCCCGCGACGCCCGCAAACCCGAGAATTTCCCCCTTACGAAGCTCGAAAGAAAGTCCGAGAGCTGGTCCTTTATTTTCCATCGATTGAGGTACCAGATTTTTTACGTCGATGGCTTTGTCTTCAGTTCGAACCGGTGGTCGTTCCATGTATTCAGGCACAGTTTCGCCAAAGGTTTTTCGCGTAAGCTCGCGTTCGTTCGTGTTCGCAATCGGTTGAGTGCCTTGGGTCTTGCCGAGTTTGAGTACGGTCACCCGATCAGAAACCGCAAAGACTTCTTTCATCTTGTGGGTAATAAATACGATACCTTTTCCCTCCTGCGCCATCGCTCTAAGGACCACAAAAAGATGATCCGCCTCATGTGGCGTCAAAAGGGAGGTCGGCTCATCCAGTAGCAGGACCTCGGGTTCATGGAACAGCACTTTCAGGATCTCTGCGCGTTGTTGTTCCCCCGCGGAGAGATCCTCAACCCGAGCTCTGGGATCTACTTTAAGTTGGTAACGCGCTGCCAGTTCTCCAATCCTTTTTTCTACTTTACGAAGAGGAAAAGAGAAGCTGGATGTCTGCAATCCAATCATCACATTTTGGGCGATGGTAAATGCGGGTACGAGCATGAGTTCTTGATGAACCATGGCGATGCCGTGCCGGAGACCATCTCGAGGAGACCGAAGATCGACCGGCTGACCTTTCACACGGATCTCACCCGCTGTCTTACCGTAGTAACCCGATAAGATGTTCGCGATCACAGTTTTTCCCGCACCATTCTCGCCGAGCAGCGTGTGAACTTCACCTGCGCGAACATCGAAATCAATGTGATCGAGTATCAGGTGTTTCCAGACTCCGGGGAAGCCCTTTGAGATACCCCGTGCCTCAAGCAGAATCTCCCCTCCGAGTTGGTCTATTTGGGAATTTGGAGTGATCGTTGGCATAGGACTTCCGCAGGAAGAGAACAAAAGATTTCTTTAACGACAGCAGGTGCAGTCTGCCGCATCCTTTGTTTCCAGGGCACCTACTATAATCGGACTCTCGACTTGAGCTGTAAAACAATTTGCCATTTTTGCGACTCAGGTGTACTTGCAATAAGGAAAAGGTGAGAAAGAAATGACGGAGGATGCCTACCTTAAACTTCTTGCTGAGGCGTTGTCTCGGGCTTATGCCCCGTACTCGATGTTTGCGGTCGGCGCTGTCGTACGCGGAGAATCCGGCCGCTTGTATTCAGGCGCTAACGTAGAAAATGCAGCCTATCCGCAGGGTTGGTGTGCCGAGGCAAGCGCACTGGCGGCGATGGTGATGGCTGGTGAAACCCGATTGACGGAAGTTGCGGTGATGGCAGACGGAGATCATGTTTGCACGCCCTGTGGTGGTTGTCGGCAGAAGCTAAAAGAATTTGCGTTGCCGGGCACCCAAGTGTTGTGTTATTCGCTGGACGAACTGCGGGCCACTTTCTCACTCGAGGCTCTATTACCCCATGGCTTTGGGCCAGAGTACTTATCGTAATGGATCATCAGGATGCAGCTGCCCGGATTCGGGCACTCGCCGGCGACAGGCCGCCGCGCGTTGGGTTGATTCTCGGCAGTGGATTAGGGGAACTTGCGGAGGCGATCGAATCATCCAGTGACATCGGTTATTCAGATCTTCCGGGGTTCCCTGCGCCTACCGTGGCCGGTCATGAAGGCCGACTCCGGCTTGGGGCTTGGTCAGGGACGCCGGTTGCGTGTCTTCAGGGTCGATTTCATTTTTACGAAGGACATGATATTCAACAATTGGCCGTGCCGATCCGTGCACTTCGGTCGGCCGGTTGCGAAACGTTGATACTGACCTGTGCTGCTGGCAGCCTCCAACCAGAGATGGGGCCCGGCGAGTTGATGCTGGTGACGGATCACATCAACTGGTCGGGCATCAGCCCGCTGGTGGGCCTGAATGACGACACGATTGGGCCACGCTTCGTGGATGTGAGTCAGGCATACGATCCAACCTTACAGGAGATCGCCCAGACGGCAGCGAAAGAGACTGGAATAACATTGCATGAAGGGGTGTATGTCTGGTGTTTGGGTCCAAACTTTGAGACACCTGCGGAAATTCGGGCGTTTCGTAAACTCGGGGCAGATGCGGTTGGAATGTCGACGGTGCCCGAGTGTTTGGCTGCCGTGCATTGCGGACTCCGCGTCATGGCGATTGCAGTGGTGACCAATTTGGCCGCGGGGATGCAGATGAACCTGTCGCACGTGGAAACAATGACAGTTGGGAGTGCGGCGACGCCACAGCTTAGTGCTTTGCTGGGCGGTGTGATGAAACGTTTGGCGCTAGATTACTAAATATGGGCGTTACGAAATTGCGCAAACCGCGCCATGCGGGTCTGCCGGCGCGAAATCCAGGCGTCGCACTCGATCTCGATTGGCTGGCCGAGCAGCGTGTCAATCGCAGTGCGGCGGAGCGACGGGCGCAAAGTCTGGCCGGGCGGCGCACGGTCAAAAAGGACTGGCAAGCGGCTTGGTTGCTCCGTGCCTTAACCTGCATTGATCTGACCACGCTGGATGGAGGTGATACATCCAGCAACGTCGCACGGCTTTGCGCCAAGGCGCGACGGCCATTACGCAGTGATCTTGCAGCGGCGCTGGGCGCGGAATCGCTCAACGTGGCAGCGGTATGCGTTTATCCCTTATTCGTCGAAGAGGCTTGCGGAGCGCTGGCCGGCAGTGGAATTCCCGTGGCGTCCGTGGCGGCGGGTTTTCCCGATGGGTTAACGAAATTCGAACAGCGCCTCGACGAAGTGCGAGATGCGCGTGTGGCCGGCGCCCAAGAGATCGATATTGTGATCCGCCGACAGTGGGTGTTGTCTGCCGATTGGTCTGCGCTGTACCAGGAGGTTCAGGCGTTTCGCAAAGCGGCTGGGGATTGTCGACTCAAGGTCATTCTTGGAACCGGGAATCTGGGCAACCTTACGAACGTGAGCAAGGCCAGCCTGGTCGCGATGATGGCTGGGGCCGATTTCATCAAGACATCGACCGGCAAAGAGGGAGTGAACGCGACGTTGCCCGTTACTTTGGTCATGTTGAGGGCGATCCGCCATTTTTTTGACCGAACGGGATTCGCAGTCGGATTTAAGGCAGCGGGCGGAATTCGCAAGGCCAAGGACGCACTCTCGTATCTCATGCTGGTTCATGAAGAACTTGGAACGGCGTGGCTTTGCGAGAGTCGGTTTCGCATCGGTGCTTCAGGGCTCCTAGGTGATCTGTCTCGGCAATTGGAACACCGTACAACGGCACGGTACTCAAGCGACCGCCGCCATCCGATGGGCTGATGACCACTATCCCGGACCTTTTCGAGCAGATGGCGTACGGACCAGCGCCAGAAGACGCATCGGCTGCTCACGCCTGGCTTGGCAACCACGAGGCCGTCTTTGGACACTGGATTGGGGGGCGCTGGACTTCGCCGCGACGCGATTTCCAATCGAAAAACCCGGCGGATGGTGCGCTTCTTGCAGAGCTCAGCCAAGGCACGGCAGAAGATATAGATCATGCAGTGCGTGCGGCACGCGCGTCCCTTAAAGCATGGCAGTCGCTGTCTGGCGATCAACGCGGTCGGCATTTGTACGCAATTGCGAGACAAGTTCAGAAACATGCCCGACTTTTCGCCGTGTTGGAGACTTTGGATAACGGCAAGCCGATCCGAGAGAGCCGGGATATCGACATCCCATTAGTGGCGCGGCATTTCTATCATCACGCGGGTTGGGCATCACTCATCGAAGACGAACTCCCGGGGAGCCAGCCGGTTGGCGTCGTGGGGCAGGTGATTCCGTGGAACTTTCCACTCTTGATGTTAGCGTGGAAAGTGGCACCTGCCCTTGCTGCGGGCAACACCGTGGTATTGAAACCCGCGGAATACACGAGTTTGACGGCGCTCCTTTTTGCTGAAATGGTGCATCGCGCCGGGTTGCCGCCGGGCGTACTCAACATTGTGACTGGCGATGGCGTGACTGGCCGTGCTCTGGTTAAGCACCAAGGGATCGACAAAGTGGCGTTTACCGGCTCGACCGAGGTCGGGCGAGAGATCCGAAGTGTTACAGCCGGGACCGGGAAGGCGCTGACCCTGGAACTCGGCGGCAAGTCTCCGTTTCTGGTTTTTTCCGACGCGGATCTGGATGGCGCCGTCGAAGGGGTCGTCGATGCCATCTGGTTTAACCAGGGCGAGGTGTGCTGCGCGGGATCCCGCTTACTGGTGCAGGAGTCCGTAGCCATAGTTTTTGAGGAACGGCTGAAGCGTCGTATGCAGACCTTACGGGTTGGCCCGCCACTCGACAAGGCGATCGACATGGGTGCCATTGTCGATCCGACACAGTTGCAGCGAATCGAGCGATACGTGGAAATGGGTAAGGCCGAAGGAGGGGTGTGCTGGCAAAGCGATGTGGTGCTGCCTTCCGAGGGTTGTTTTTTTCCACCGACGCTCTTTACGGGGGTCGAGTCTGCCCACACCCTGGCCCGTGAGGAGGTGTTCGGTCCAGTGCTGGCGGCGATGACGTTTCGAACCCATGACGAAGCGATTGCGCTGGCCAATAACACCCGTTATGGCCTTGCTGCGAGTGTCTGGAGCGAGAATGTCAACCTCGCACTGGACGTTGCGGCACGGCTGAAAGCCGGTGTGGTATGGGTCAATTGCACGAATCAGTTCGATGCCGCAAGTGGATTTGGGGGCTATCGCGAATCGGGATTTGGGCGCGAGGGTGGTGTGGAGGGGCTCTGGGCGTACCGGCGCGCGACAGCGGATTTGCCTGCGGACCAGGGGTTGTCGCCCGATCCGATGCCAGAACCTTTGGCCCCGCGAGAAGGTCGAACGTTAGATCGAACTCCAAAACTCTATATCGCCGGTAGGCAAGTCCGACCGGATGGTGGGCATTCTCGTGCGATTCCATCGCCAGATGGCTCGCTTTTGGGCGAGGTCGGTGAAGGAAATCGAAAGGACATCCGAAATGCCGTGGAAGCGGCACATGCTGCAAGTGCCTGGGGCCGGGTCAGTGCCCACGGGCGTGCCCAGGTCCTTTATTTTCTGGCGGAAAACCTCGAGGCGCGCTCTAAGGAATTCGCCGCGCGGCTTTTAGATTGTACGGGCCGTGACGGCCGCGCCGAAGTGGAGGCAAGTGTCCGTCGTCTTTTCATCTACGCGGGATGGTGCGACAAATTCGAGGGCGCGGTGCACCAGGCCCCGGTCGGGCACATCGTCCTTGCATTACCTGAGCCGATCGGCGTCATCGGGGTCATCTGCCCCGATGAAGCGCCCCTCCTTTCGATGGTGTCCCTGCTCTCGCCGGTATTGGCGATGGGCAACACGGTGGTCCTGGTGCCGTCAGAGCGACATCCCTTGATTGCTACAGATTTTTACCAGGTGCTCGATACGTCGGACGTACCGGCCGGCGCCATCAATCTCGTCACCGGCTCAAAAGATCTGCTCGCTCAGGTTTTGGCAGAACATGATGATGTAGATGCCCTCTGGTACGCGGGCCACGCCGATCTCGGTGGCATGATCGAGCGGTGGTCAATTGGTAATCTGAAGCAAACCTGGGTCACGGCAGGTCAGCGGAACTGGTCTGATCCCACACTCGGCGAAGGGCGAGAATTTCTGCGACGGGCAACCCAAGTCAAGAACCTCTGGGTGCCGTATGGCGAGTGAGCGGTTCCTGCCACAGGAGGTTATCCGGCGCAAACGCGATGGTGAGTCGTTGGCGGACGATGAGATTCGGGATCTTGTGACCGCGATCACCGAAGGGGTGGCGACCGAGGGGCAGGTCGCAGCATTTACGATGGCTGTTCTTCTTCGCGGCATGGATGCCCGAGAATGTTCAACGCTGTCATTGGCAATGCGAGATTCCGGCGATGTGTTGAATTGGGAGCGAGCCCGACTTCGCGGGCCTGTGATTGATAAGCATTCGAGCGGCGGCGTCGGTGATTGCGTGAGCTTGATGTTGGCGCCCATGCTGGCCGCCTGTGGCGGCCACGTCCCGATGATTTCTGGCCGGGGACTGGGTCACAGCGGTGGTACGCTGGATAAACTCTGCAGCATACCCGGCTACTGCATCCAGCCGGGTTCCGCCCGCTTCATGCAAGTGGTGGAGACGGTTGGGTGCGCGATTATTGGGCAAAGTGAATCTCTTGCCCCGGCAGATGGTCGGATATATGCGGTTCGAGATGTCACAGCCACTGTCGAGTCGGTGCCGCTGATCACCGCTTCCATTCTTTCCAAGAAACTGGCTGCGGGGCTGGATGCGTTGGTCATGGACGTGAAAACCGGAAATGGTGCATTTGCCGCAACACCGGAGATGGCCCGGGATCTCGCAGATAGCATCGTCCGCGTCGCCTCCCTGGCTGGAGTTCCGGCTGTGTCTGTGGTCACCGATATGGATCAGCCGCTTGCGCCTTGTGCTGGGAACGCACTCGAGGTATTCGAAGCAATCGCCTACCTGGCGGGAAAACGTCGGGATCCGAACCTACATGAAGTGGTGCTGGCGCTGGGATCAGAATTGCTGGTCCTGGCCGCTATGGCGGGTGATCGGGCAACCGCTTGCCAAATGCTCGAGACAACGCTGGCGGACGGTTCGGCAACAGAGCACTTTGCTGCCATGGTGGCCGCGCTTGGTGGGCCGGGCGACCTGATCGATCGGCCAGATCTGTACCTGCCAGTCGCGCCGATTCAGGTGCCTGTGACGGCTAAAGAAAAAGGTGTCGTGTCGCACATCGACACCCGGGCGCTTGGTTTGACTGTAGTTGCGCTTGGCGGCGGTCGGGTGCGGCCGGATGACGACATCGACGCTGCCGTCGGGTTGAGCAAACTGGTTCGACACGGCGATGAAGTAACGCCGGGAACGGAATTGGGGCGGATACATGCTCGCGATGATGCGGGCGCAGAGCAGGCGAAGCGCAGCGTGCTTGCCGCAGTGACCATCGGCCCGAAACCGGTCAAACCTTTGCCGCTGATTCGCGAGATCCGTCGGAGTGCTGGATGACCCGGGCACTCATACTTATGCTGGACTCGCTCGGGGTGGGTGCCAGTGCGGATGCGAATCGGTTCGGTGACGCCGGCGCCGACACGTTCGGGCATATTGCCGAGTCTGCTGCCAACGGGGCAGCGAACCGGGAGGGCCTGCGCCAAGGGCCCCTGGTGATTCCAAATCTGGCCGCACTGGGGCTCGCGCACGCCGCGGCCGAAAGCCGGGGGGCGTGGCCCGCGGGACTCCCCAAAGAAATGCCCCGCGGGGCATGGGGATATGCGGTGGAGCGAAGTGCGGGCAAGGACACGCCGAGTGGGCACTGGGAAATGGCGGGTGTTCCGGTGCTGTTTGAATGGGGATATTTCCCAAGTTCTGTGCCGTGTTTTCCGCAGGAGTTGACCGACGCACTCGTTAACGAAGCCAAGTTGCCGGGGCTACTGGGAAACTGTCATGCCTCCGGCACATTAATCATCGAGGAACTCGGTGCGGCGCACATCGCAACCGGTCAGCCCATTGTGTATACCTCGGCCGACAGCGTATTCCAGATCGCCGCGCACGAGGAACATTTCGGCTTGGATCGTCTCTACGACGTGTGCCAAATTGCCAGGCGCTTAGTGGACCCCTATCGTATCGGTCGCGTCATCGCACGGCCTTTTACTGGGGGCAGCCCCGGCACATTTCAGCGGACGGGGAACCGTCGTGATTACACCACGCCGCCGCCCGAGCCGACACTGCTCGAATATCTCGCAACTGCGGGTCGGGAAGTGGTGTCCGTAGGCAAAGTTGCGGACATATTTGCCCACCAAGGGGTCACCCGCACGGTAAAGGCAACCGGTAACGACGCGTTGTTTGATGCCACGTTGGAGGCGTTGGCCGGAGCCCCGGACGGCGCACTGATATTTACCAATTTCGTAGATTTCGACATGCTCTACGGCCATCGCCGCGATGTTGCCGGCTACGCCGCAGCGCTGGAACAATTCGATGCGCGGTTGCCGGAAATCGACGCGCTTCTTGGCCCGGGTGATCTGGTGGTGGCGACGGCGGACCATGGCTGTGACCCGACTTGGCCGGGTCATGACCATACCCGCGAACACGTGCCGGTGCTGGCTTTTGGCTCGGGCATCACGCCTGGACCACTCGGTGCGCGGCAGACATTTGCGGATATCGGCCAAACGCTGGCGTGCCACCTCGGCATCGATGGGTTACCGGCCGGGGACTCGTTCTGGCCGGATCTTGCAATCGGTACGACCCCATGAGCGGCGTACCAAGATTTCGAATCTGCGCGGATTCCGGGTTACCCGGCGCCGCGCTTGAAGCGTGGCGCCGAGATGGCCTGCTGGTGATTGAGGGCTTTGTGCCGCCGAGCGACTGCGACGCATTGTGCCAATCAGCCGACCAGTTGGTCGATGCTTTTGACCCGAGCGAGGTCGCAACGGTGTTTTCCACCCACTCCCATGAGCACGCAGCGTCCGAGTATTTCGAAACGTCCGGTGACAAAGTCCGTTTCTTTTTTGAAGAAAATGTACTGGATGACCGAGGGTTGCTAACCTGTCCCAAGGCCTTGTCGATCAACAAGATGGGACATGCCATGCACGATCTTGTGCCGGCGTTTCAACAGTTTTCATACCACCCCCGCTTGGTCACGCTGGCAGCGTTCTTGGGGCTCGACAATGCGCTCGTCCTCCAGTCCATGTTGATCTTCAAGCAGCCGGGTATCGGGGGCGAAGTCACGTGGCATCAGGACGGCACGTTCCTGTTGACTGAGCCGCAGAGCGTAACCGGTTTCTGGTTTGCGCTCGAAGATGCCGATCTTGACAACGGTTGCCTGTGGGTTTTACCGGGCGAGCATCACAAGGGCTTGAGACAGCGTTTCCGAAGAATCGGCGGCACGCTGCGACTTGAAGATTTGGGGGCGGTCGAGCCCTTTGACCTCAGGCGAAAAATACCGCTGGAAGTGCCTCAGGGGACGCTGGTGGTTCTGCACGGGCGTTTACCGCATTACAGCGAAGTCAATCGCAGCGCCCGCTCGCGCCATGCCTATACGTTGCACACCATTTCGGCGTCTGCCACATATCTCGCTGACAATTGGTTGCAGCGCGGACCCGCTATGCCGCTGCGCTACCTCAGCAGTGGAGAGCCCGTTTGATTATTGATGTACTTGTTGGAGAGTTTTAGGCAGCCGGGTACTCACGGCCGAATGTTTCCTCATAGCGGGTCTTAAACTCGGCGTGGCTGAAGCGGTGGTTTTGGTTGCCGTGGTGCTCGACTTTGAAGGCGCCCATCAACGACGCAACCCGGCCGGTGTGGTCCCAGTCCCAACGCTGTTCCAGGCCGTACAGAATGCCGGCCCGGTAGGCATCACCGCAGCCGGTAGGATCCACCGGGTGATCGACCGGTGCCGGGGGTATTTCAACCACATCACCCTGACGATAAATGAGGGAGCCCTCGCCACCGCGGGTGACAATCAGAGCCTCCACCCGTGATGCGTGCTCCTCGAGTGTGCCGCCCACCGTATTGAGGAGTAATTTGGACTCGTAGTCGTTCATGACGCACCACGTTGCCTGGTCTAGAAAGGTGAGCAGCTCGTCTTTGGAGAAGAGCGGCAGATTTTGACCCGGATCGAACAAAAAAGGCGTGTTAAGAGAGGCAAAGTCGGCCGCGTGCTGCAGCATGGCTTCCCGACCGTCCGGCGCGACGATGCCGAGCGGCATGTTGCCGGCATCGGCGACACGGTTTGTGTGTGCTTCACCCATGGCCCCGGGATGAAATGCCGTGATCTGGTTGTTGTCGAGATCCGTGGTAATCGTGCATTGCGCACTGTAGATCCCCGGAATTTCACGGACAAATGTATCGGGAATTCCGCATTCTTTTAGCCAATCTCGGTAGTCCGTAAAATCCTTGCCCACCGTGCCCATCGGCACAGGGTCTCCCCCGAGAAGTTTCAAGTTGTACGCGATGTTGCCGGCACAGCCGCCAAATTCTCGGCGCATCTGGGGATTCACGAAACAAACATTCAGGGCATGAATTTGATCGGGGAGGATGTAATTCTTAAACCGATCGGGAAACACCATAATGGTGTCGTAGGCGAAAGACCCACAGATGAGTGTCGGCATGCCCAGGCGTTCCCGTGGGGTTAGGCGGCGTTCTTTTCCATCGAGCAGCGGCCATGATCGTGCATGCCCGCGCATATGCCATAAAGATAAAGGGAATGATCCTGGATCACAAAGTCTGCTTTGGACGCCGCTTCACGCTGCCGTTGTTCAATGCCGGAATCGACAAACTCGAATACTTTGCCACACTTAACACAGACCATATGATCGTGATGGGCGGCATCATTCAGTTCAAACATAGCAGGGCCACCCTCGAATTTGTGCCGAATCACGAGACCGGCAGATTCGAACTGGGTCAACACACGGTACACGGTCGCGAGGCCGATCTGTTCGCCGGCTTCCAGTAGATTTTTATAAATATCATCGGCGCCCAGATGACGAACGGGACTGTTCTCCAGAATATCGAGAATCTTTAGTCGTGGCTGGGTTGTCTTAAGACCCGCACGCTTGAGGTCGGTCTTTTCGGACATACGATCTGCAGAATCCTTGGCAACGAAGGGGAGTATAAACGACCGGATTTCGTTGTCAGGATAGAGAAGGCTTGGCCATCTGGGGCAGATCGCCGCTGAGACCGGTGGCCCGGCGCAGGAACATCATCTTAAGTGGCGTAATCCGGTTGGTCAGATTGAGGCCGAGGCCTCGAATATTGGTAATCATCGGGTGGCTGCTGCCGAACAGGTGGTACAGCCCATCCAGCGTGTTGAGGATCAATTGATTCTCCCCTCGACGCCAGCGCTCATAGCGGCGAAGCGTGACTTGCCCACCGAAGTCACGTTCTCGATTCGCGCTGTCAATCAGCACTTCGACAAGTGTCGCAGCATCGGCGAGCCCCTGGTTGGCGCCGAGTCCGGCAAGGGGATGTACGGTGTGTGCCGCATCGCCAACCAGCACAACCCGATGACTGACATATCGTTCCACGTGGCGGTGAACCAGCGCAAACCGCTCCCGATGACTGACCGAGGTGATGTTACCCAATCGATTTTGAAAAGCGATTTCTAATCGCCGCTGAAATACATCGTCGGGCAATTGGATGAGTTCTTCTGCCAGATTTGCATCAGCCGACCACACAATCGACGAGCGTTGGTCGGCGAGCGGCAAAAATGCCAGCGGACCGCTCCAAAGAAATCGCTGATAGGCCGCTTGTCGATGGGACTTTTCGGTAGCGACGTGCGCGACAATCGCCGTGTGGCGGTACGGGCGCTGGTGCAAACCGATGCCTGCCAATTCCCGCACCCGCGACAAGGCGCCGTCCGCGCCAACCAGCAATCGCGCCCGGAACACCCGCCCCTTGTGGGTAGTGACGACAATTTCTTCGTCATCGCTCTGACACTTATCAACAGACAGACCATAGTGCACCCGAGCACGCTCTTGTTGCTGGAGCTTTTCATGGAGAGCCACAGCGATAGCGTTGTTTTCAATGATGTGCCCGAGGTGACGCAGCCCGGCATCGGCAGCAGAAAAAAAGATGCGGCCGGTACTGCCTTCATCCCAGGTCTCGATGTCATCAAATGGTGAGATGCGTTTCTGCCGGATTGCCGGCCACACACCGAGGGCCATCAGGATATTCTGTGAAGCGAGATTGATGGCACTGACCCGCAAATCATAATTTTCATCATTCCACTGCGGTGCCGGACCGGATTCGATCACGCTGACGTCGAGCCCTGCTGCGGCCAGCGCGCAGGACAGCGTGGCGCCCGCCATGCCGGCACCCACAACCACCACATCGACCCGGTCGGTTGTACGATTCACACAGAATCCCGATGGGCTACCAGGGGCAGGCCACGTGCGAGTCGGGGTTGCCGCCCCGACAGGCCCATGGTTCGGCGAAGAAGCAACCGTTTGACAGGGGGAATCAATTCTACGGCGCTGAGACCGGCGCTTCGCAGCAATCCCACCCCAGGTGTTGCGGCGCTGAAGAGGCGGACCAAGCCATCGGTAAATGCGAGTACCCGCTGGGTCTGATGCTGGCGGGAGCGGGCATAGTGATCAACGACCGTGGAGTGACCGATATCCAACCCTTTTTCTATGGCGCCGGCGATGATCTCGGCAAGCTCCGCTGCATCTCGAAGTCCCAGGTTAAAGCCTTGCCCGGCCACGGGATGGACTTCATGGGCCGCATTGCCTACCAGCACGGTGCGGCGCGCCGATGGGGGGATGACCGAGGTCCAGCGAAGGGGGTACACCGTGCGTTTGCCGACTTGCTCGAAGAGCCCTGCGCGCTCTCCGAAATCCCGCTGCAACCGCGCTAGGAATTCAGAGATCGGAAGTTGTGCGTGGAGCTGGGCTTGGCGTGTCGGCAGGGTCCAGGCGAGGGCGAAGCGGGACTTGCCAAAGGGGAGCAAGGCGATTGGGCCGTGGCGGGTAAAGCGCTCAAACGCCATGTCGCCGTGCTTCCGATCGGTGCCAACGATGGTAACCAGCGCACTTTGGGGGTAGCGTTTCTCGGTCTTGGCGATTCCCGCTTTGGGGCCTAAAGGGGACCGGCCGCCATCCGCAATCACCAACAGGGAGGCCACAAGAGGGGAGGATACGCCTTCACAATCGACGACAGCGGCGTCGGCGGTAATTTCCAGATTGACCGCGTTGACTGGCGTCAGGTAACGGATCGAAGAAGTTTTCTGTAAACGCTTAACCAGGGACCGCCCAATGCTGCGTGTTGGGATGACATAGCCGAGCGCCTCGGTATCGATGAGCGAGCAATGTAGACGGACCATCCCAGCATGGCCCCGGTCGGACACGTGGATGGAGCGAATCGAGTGGGCGTCGCAAGCTATCTCTTCCCAGAGGCCGATTGCTTCAAATACTCGACGCGAACTCCAGGTGATCGCAATGGTGCGTTCATCGAAGCTGGGCTGGGTATCGTCTTCAAACGGTATTGATTCGACGACCGTAATTCGAAGGCCGAGAGGCGCAAGCGCGCAAGCCAAACTGGCACCAACGAGCCCCCCGCCAACAATTAGTACGTCGTCACGGTCGGTCATGTCCTCATAGGGGTTCCATCATCAACGCCTCAATTTCTTCAGGACGTTTTGGTACATCAGCCGTCAGAATCTCGCAACCCTTTCGGGTGACCAGGACGTCGTCCTCGATACGGATGCCGAGGTTGTGCCAGCGAGCGTCCACATCGTCGGTGGGAGTCACGTACAGACCGGGTTCAACGGTCAACGTCATTCCAGGCTCCAGCACGCGCCATTCGCCACCCACTTTGTAGTCTCCAACATCATGTACATCCATGCCGAGCCAGTGGCCTGTCCGGTGCATATAGAATCGCCGATATTTCTGATCTTCGATAAGCGGCTCGATCGGTCCCGCAAGCAGGCCCAGATCCACCAACCCTTCGGTTAAAACTCGAACCGCCGCTTCATGCGGCCGGTTCCAGGTGGTGCCCGGTACAATCTGATCGATGGCGGCCTCCTGCGCCAAGAGCACAACGTCATAGAGCGCTCGTTGTTCCCCGCTGTAGCGTCCATTAATTGGAAACGTGCGGGTAATGTCCGATGCATAGCAGTCGATCTCGGCGCCCGCATCGATCAACAAGAGTTCGCCGTCTCGAAGACGATCGCAATTTTCCGTGTAGTGCAGGATGCAGGCGTTGGCACCCCCAGCGACGATAGACGGGTACGCCGGTGCATGGGCACCGCCCTTTCGGAATTCGTATTCGAGTTCACTTTCGATTTCGAACTCATTCTTATCCGGGCGACACGCGCGCATTGCACGACAGTGAGCGGCCGCTGAAACCCGCGCCGCGTGCTTCATCGTTCGGATTTCTTCCTTGCGTTTGACCAGCCGTAATTCGTGGAGAATGTGGCCGACGTCAATAAATTCTCCGGGCGCGCTGATTCCGGTTCGCACCTTGGTGCGGATTTCGTTGACCCACTGGAGCAGACGGTTATCGAAATCAAGATATCGGCCCATGTTGCAATAGATTCGGTCTTGATCTTCGAGCAGACCCGGCAGGATCTCTGCGATATCGTCGATGGGAAACGCATCGTCGGCGCCATAATCCTGGACGGCGCCCTCCAATCCGCGGCGACGGCCATTCCAGGTTTCCTTCTCGGGGTCCCGCTCTCTGCAGAACAAGATAAATTCGCCCTGCGGTCGGCCCGGAACCAGTACCGCAACGGCGGCGGGCTCTGGGAAATGAGTCAGATAATAGAAATCACTGTCAGGTCGAAACGGATAAAGGACATCACTATTTCGAGTGGCTTCGGGTGCCGTGGGAAACACCGCTACGCCACCACCCATGAGCTGCATCAACTCTCGACGCCGGCGTTCGTAATCAGACAGGTGGAAGTCGGTCATGATCCAATGTGTTCGTTGCGCAGCTGGGTAATCGGGAAGAGCAGCTTTCTTCGTAGATCAGTTGAACGCTGACTCTCAGGTATTCCTCAAGTTCGACCAAGGCCCTTTCCTCAGTCTCCGGCGGATCTGTACCCGGTTCTGCGAGCGCAATATGGGCAATGTCGGAAAGGGCTTCGGTCGTGTCTTCGCCGAATGATGTCACTGTGGTCGTGTCATCCCAGCCAAATCCCAGGGTGAAACCCCGACACCAGTCACCCAGCGCATGGGTTCGTTCAGGCAGTGAAGTGGCAGAACAAAAAATCGGCTGAAAGCTAAAATCGGGCGACTCTAATGAGCGCTCGGTCAGTGCCATCAGGCCGCAAGTAGCATCCAACAAGGGTTGAGTTTCGCTCTTTGAAACCAATAATTCTTGCCACTGATCGATGTTCCTGTCGCTGTGGCCAGCGCATACCAGACCCGTCAGCGTGCCATGAAACTCGGCAGCACTGAGTTCATGGTCGTGTTGTCGCAAGACGTGTTCGAACTTCTCGACCCATTCACCGTTCGCGTCAAAGTTGAATATCTCGGTCATATAGCCCCTCAGACGGCGCCGTAGAATTATAACAATGGTGCCGTTCCTCATTTTTCGTTGACCGCGTCCGGTTGCAGCCCTATGATTTCTCCCTGCTGCCGGCACCGCTGATGATGACCCGGCACCCGCAAACGCCGATGACGAATCAACAATCAGAATCGATGAATTTGGAGGCGGAGGTGAAGTTGCTCGCTGACCGCGCGGAAGAGCTCATTAAGACACTGAAACGATTGCAGGCGGATAATCATCAGTTGCGGTTACAGCAAGATCAGCTGTCGGCTGAGAAGGTGGAATTGCAGGATCGAAATCGCCAGGCCAAGCAGCGCATCGATCTTATTGTAGAACGGTTACGGACGCTTGAGTCAGACTGATTGTGGCCCTACTTGAGGGCTCTACCTGAGAATCTTCTGTGGCTAAAGAAGAGGTAAAAGTTACCATTCTCGATCGCCAGTTCACTGTGAACTGTCGGAAGGGGGAGCGCGATGCCCTGCTCGAGGCGGCGGCGTTTCTGGATGGACAGATTCGAACCATACAGGAACAGACCAAGTTAGTCGGGCTGGAGCGTTGTGCGATTGTTGCTGCACTGAATATCAGTAACGAACTGTTGCAGGTCAAGCGGGGCGGCACGGATGTGAACGCGATTTCGGAGCGCATGCGCTCGATTGGCGACCGGATCGAAGGCGTCATACAGGAAACCCGGGATTC
>CAJXWH010000025.1 GCA_913062915.1 uncultured Acidiferrobacteraceae bacterium
CAGAATGATGAACGGATTCTCGACGACCCCGCTCATCAAGTTATGGTAAAAGAGTTAGCCGACAGCTCGGTCAATATGAACCTGCGCTGCTGGACCAACCGGGAAAACTACTGGTCCTTGCGGTTCGATCTGACCAAGCAGGCCAAGCAACAATTGGACGAGCACGGCATCACCATCCCGTTTCCGCAGAGAGATGTTCATCTTTACCATAAGGAAAGACAACCCGAAGCCATGAAGACAACTGCTTCAGAGTCTGAGTATGATTCGGACCCAGGTGAATCTCCTCCTTTGCGCCGCTCAAAAACAGAAGGAGACGATTCCGAGTGATTGCGGCCGCAAGTTAACCGATCAACCAGGTTTCCTCGAGGACCCGATCCAAGCCACTTTCGGTAAAACACGGGTTGGGGTTCGTGTTAATACCTCCCTCAAGCTTCTCAACACGAAGGATATTTTCAAAGTGACGGTGGACTTCGTCGGCGCACACACTGAACGGCGGACCCTCCATTTTGGACTCATCATAAGAAATGGTGCAAAGTAATATGTGGCCATTGGACTGCAAGAACTCTCGAAGGTGCGGGACGTAGCGGTCGCGATCCGATGGGCGCAGCGCCACAAGCGCTGCCCGATCCCAAATGGCGTCAAACTTTCCGGTAACTTCGGCGTCGAGTTCGAACAGGTCACCCACCAACACCTCTAGACCATCGCTCCGACACGACTGAAAGGCACCTTGGGTGGTAATGGTGGGATTTCGTCCAAGCTCTTTGAATAAGTCTTCCACAGCCTTTTCAGCCAACTCGACACCCACGACTTCGTGTCCCTGTTCATCCAACCAGCCGAGATCGACGCTCTTGCCGCACAGCGGCACGAAGACGCGACCAAACCCCTCGGGCAGTAAGCGATCGACGTAACGATCGAGAATCGGGTTGACTGTGTCGACGTGAAACTGAATGCGTCCTTCCCGCCAGCGTGTAAGCCAACCGTCCCGATCCTTAGGAGATAATGTCATGCCTGCTGAAACACCGATTGATCGTCGAGCAGCAATACTACGGCACTAACCCTTCACTGTTTTCGTGACCTTGTGCACAGTTAAATCGGAACGGCGTAACCCTTACCTCCCCTCCTTTTCCTAATCAAAAGGATGGCGAACAACCAGTGTATCGTCCCGGTCAGCGCCCGTGGAAACGATATCTACTGAAACCTCGATCAACTCAGACAATCGCTCGAGATATCGCCTTGCCTCGCCGGGGAGGCCCTGCCACGTACGTATCCCCGCAGTTCGTGTCCTCCAACCAGGCACTCTCTCGTAGACCGGCACGCATTGCATCAATTCGTTCGATTGTGATGCTGGGGTGTCCATGCGCTTACCGGCCCGTTGGTAGGCGGTACAAATCTTGACCTCAGTAAACTGATCCAGCACGTCCAATTTGGTAATACACAAGGCTGTCACGCCGCTCAGGCGGCAAGCATGCTTCACGTTGACCGCATCGAACCAACCGCAGCGCCGGGGGCGACCGGTCGTTGCGCCGAATTCATGCCCTTCGCGGGCAAGTGCTTCCCCGGCCTGGTCGAATAACTCGGTCGGAAAAGGGCCGCTGCCGACTCGCGTGGTATAGGCCTTAGCAATACCCATCACTGCGTCAAACTGTAGCGGTCCTATGCCACTTCCGACCGATGCTGCCCCTGCGGTCGTATTCGAGGAGGTCACGAACGGGTAGGTGCCATGATCGACATCGAGCAGAGCCCCCTGCGCGCCCTCAAATACGACTGAATCCCCCTGCTCGATCAACTGGTACAGTTCCGCTGCAACGTCCGCCACCAATGGCGCCAGCGCTTCCCCATAGCCGAGGCATTCCTCAACGATTTGCGAAATGTCGACGGGGGAGGCCTTGAAGTATTGCTGTAAAACAAAATTATGGTAGTCCGCTGCTGTTTCGACCATCGACCGGCAGATTTCAGGCTCCAACAAATCTGCGATTCGCAGCCCACGACGGGCCACCTTGTCCTCATAGGCTGGCCCAATGCCACGGCCTGTAGTTCCGATTGCCTGGCGCCCGAGCGCCTTCTCCCTGGCCTGATCGATCGCAACATGATAGGGAAGAACCACCGGGCACAGTCCGCTGACGCGAATTCTGGACTCCAACTCCACGCCCAACCTACGCAAATGATCAATCTCGTGAAGCAATGCGGAAGGCGATACCACGACTCCGTTGCCAATAAAGCAACGTACATTATTGCGCAAGATTCCCGACGGCACTAAATGAAGAACCGTCTTCTCTTCGCCAATGACCAGGGTATGACCCGCGTTATGGCCGCCCTGAAAACGAACTACCGCCTGCGCTCGATCCGTCAAAAGATCGACGATTTTCCCTTTGCCTTCGTCACCCCACTGCGTACCGAGGACAATGACATTCTTCCCCAATGAAATTATTCCGCGCGTTCAGATAAAGTCGGAGCCAATATGTACCGGCAGTGTTGTGATCAATGAATGACGTAGAGCAGTAGAACGCCGATCGCCATGCAAACTGCGCCACCGAATCGAAGGCGGCTCTCTCCGATACCACTGGCAACCTCCAACATCTTTCGGTAACGGCTGGGACTTAAAAACGGAATGAGCCCTTCGATCACCAATACGAGTGACAATCCAATGCCGAGGTCCCCCCAGTTCATCTACCGCGCCGATTCAGCGGGCAACGTCGTCGGGGTCGGCATTATTGAAGTAGCGGAAAAACTCGGATTTCGGTTCGATCACCAACAAATTAGCGGGGCTGTTAAAAGTGGCGCGGTAGGCACCCAAGCTGCGGTACAAACGATAAAATTCGCGGTCCTGGCCGAATGCATCGGCATAAACTCCGGTCGCCGTAGCGTCCCCTAAACCCCGGATCTGCTGCCCATCCCGATTGGCGTTGGCCAGAATTATCTGCCGCTGCCGATCAGCGTCGGCCCGCACCCTTTCTGCGGCTTCCGCACCACGAGCCCGTAACTGCTTCGCAACCATCGACCGCTCCTGTTCCATTCTTTGGTAGATGCTTTCACTGATCGTAATGTCGAGATCGACCCGCTTGAGTCGAACATCGATCACCTCAAGACCGAGACCAGAGGTTTCCTGATCGATCGATTGACGGACAACATTCATGATTTCAACGCGGTCCCCAGAAATGACCTGCTGTACGCTTCGCTTGCCAAATTCACTCCGGAGTGCGTCGTTGACCCGCTGCGACAAACGGTTTCGAGCATTCGATGGAAGGCCACCAAGAGTTGTGTAGTAGGTAAACGCGTCTTTGACTCGCCACTTTACGAAAGAATCAACAATGAGATTTTTCTTCTCTTCGGTCAGATAACTCTCCGGCTCCGCGTCCATGGTCTGGATACGGGCATCGAATTTCCTTACGTTGTTGATAAACGGCATCTTGAAATGGATGCCGGGCTTATCGTCTGCACGGAGGATTTCGCCGAACTGAAAGACGATTGCTTTTTCTCTCTCATCCACGGTATAGGTCGCCGACAAAAATACCGTGCCAACAATGACGAGAAGAATAATGATCGCTAGATTTCTCCCTTTCATGGTCAGTCTCTCCCCGTACGATCTAAATTGCGTGAACCCTGCGACAACCCTGAAGCACCCGACCCCTGCGTCACAACACCTGAAGTGCCCGTATCACCAACGTAAGTACCAGAAATTTCCTCCTGGCGCCGTATCAATTGATCGAGCGGCAGGTACATGACGCTATTGCTATTTGAGCCCTGATCAATCACGAGCTTGGTAGATCGACTCAGCACTTCTTCCATGGCTTCCAGGTATAAACGATCTCGCGTCACACCGGGGGCCCGGTTGTATTCTTCAAGCACCTGTAGAAACCTCGATGCTTCGCCCTGTGACGTCGCAATCACACTTTCCTTGTACCCTTCGGCCTCTTGCACAATCCGTGCCGCGGCGCCTCTGGCCTTTGGAATAACATCGTTCGCATATGCCTCTGCCTCGTTCTTCAGTCTTTCCTCGTCTTCTCGTGCGCGCACCGCATCATCGAAAGCATCTTTGACTTCGGCCGGTGGCTGTGCATTCTGCATTTCCACCGCGCGCACAGTGATACCGGTTTGATAGCGATCCAGAATATTTTGAAGTAACTCACGAGTCTCAAAGGCGATTTCGGCCCGACCACCCGTAATTACAAAATCCATCGAACTTCTACCAACGATCTCCCGGACCGCGCTCTCCGTCGCCTGTCGAACGACCTGGTCAGCGGGTTCACTCACTTTGAACAGCAGATCCCGGGGGTCACGGATGTTGTACTGCACAGCAAACTGTATATCGATGATGTTTTCGTCGGCGGTCAGCATGAGCGCTTCTCGGGGCACCAATATCAACTGTGTGGTGCTCTCCCGCTGTGTGGTGCCCTCCCGCGTCCGGTAACCCACTTCCACCGTTCGTACTTTCTGAACATTGACGATTTCTACCGATTCGATTGGAAAGGGCATATGCCACCGCAGACCGGCTGGCTTCACCTCCTGGTATTTACCGAATCGCAACTGAACCCCTTGCTCGCCCTGGTCGACAACATAGAACCCGCTCGCGATCCACAAGCCCACTACGACAATGGCAAGGAGACCCCCTCCCGTCCTGCCCAGCGTCAGTCCTTTGCCTTTACCGCCACCTGAGCCGCCACCTGAGCCGCCACCTCCGCCACCCCGGGATGAGCTTTTCCCGAAGATACCGCTCAGCTTTTTCTGTAAATCGCGAATGACTTGATCCAGGTCGGGTGGACCACTCTGTCCATTTCCCTGACCCCACGGATCCTTGTTTTCGGGACCCTGTTGATTCCACGCCATGAATTACTTCCCCTTTGCTCGTTGAGCCAATGAACTGCACCTTCTCGGAATAAATTTTACCACGCCACGCACCTTACCCGATGGAGTAAGACGCAGAAAATGCACTTAATGTCAGGTACAAAGTTTGTCTGCTTGATCCATCCAGACAAGATCTTTCTCGGATTGGCGAAGTGAATCCAAGCGCCCCGCCGTCGCATCATCCATCAAGACGTCAAGGAGCCAGTTTCCCTCCCCATCGAGCCATTCTTGACGAACTTCAGCCCACTCGTAGACACGGGCCCGGAATTTTCCGCTCCCGGCTGGCAAACGAAGTCGGCGAACTTTCCGATCGCCACCTAAGTACTGTAACAGTGCCTGCTGAAACAATTCGGTGCCAGCGCCCGTTGCCGCCGATAGCCAGAGCTTCGCCGGCAATCCGCTGGCCGCGTTGATTGCATCGGGGTGATCGGCCGTTAGGTCAATCTTGTTGAAAACGGTCATTCTGGGAATGTCCAGCGCTCCGATTTCGTCAAGCACCCCTTCAACCTCAGAGATTCTCTCCCGGTAGTCGGGCTCGGAAAAATCGACGACATGGATTAACAGCTGAGAAGCGACCACCTCTTCCAATGTAGCCCGGAACGCCTCTACCAGGCTGTGCGGCAACTCCCGGATAAACCCAACCGTATCCGACAACAAAACCGGACCGAAACCCGGGAGTTCTAATCGTCGGATCGTAGGATCGAGCGTTGCAAACAGCTGTCCTGCCACATACACCTGCGAATCGGTGAGCCGATTAAACAAGGACGATTTGCCTGCATTGGTGTAACCGACCAGCGACACCAATGGAATTGGCTTTCGCTGTCGGTGGTGGCGGCGAAGAGCCCTTTGCGACCGAACCCGGTCCAGTTGTCTGCGCAAAGTTCGCATCCTTTGCCCCAACATTCTCCGGTCAGTTTCAAGTTGCGTCTCGCCAGGTCCGCGCAAGCCAATACCCCCCCGCTGTCGCTCCAGGTGCGACCACCCGCGCACCAATCGCGTAGAAAGATGCTGGAGCTGGGCCAGTTCGACTTGTAACTTGCCTTCGCTTGTCCGTGCGCGCAGTGCAAAAATGTCAAGGACTAAACGGACCCGGTCTATCACCCGGCAATTGAGTTCCCGCTCCAGATTTCGTTCCTGGATGGGTGAGATCTGGGACTCGAAAATAACCAGCGTAGCGGAACGTCGCCTGATCGCAGCGGCAACCTCTAACAACTTTCCAGGGCCAATGAACGTCTTCCGATGCGGGCTGCCGCGCCCACAGCGGACGTATGCACAAACTATTGCGCCGGCCGACTGGGCCAGACCACTCAGCTCAATGACTGGGTCTGCGGACCGGCCATTCTGATAGTAGTCATGCACCAGGACAACGCGCTCTGCAGGCGCGCGACGGGCCGCGCTTGGCGCAGCCAATCTCGTATCGGGATGAACAGTCAGTGCGCTCAACCGGAACCGATCATGAGTTTATCGCTCAAGTACGGATTGCCCAGCAATTCATGTTACCGCCTGACCTAGTTGTTGCCTATATCATTATCATCATCATCGGACGATTCTTGGGCGGAGCTTGGGCTCGAATCGTAGGGAATTCGGACGGCTCGCGTTGGCACAATCGTCGATATCGCATGCTTATAGATCATCTGACTGATACTGTTGCGCAGCAATACTACAAAGGAATCAAAAGACTCGATTTGGCCTTGCAATTTAATCCCGTTAACAAGGTACACCGAAACAGGGATTCTTTCTTTTCGCAATATATTGAGGAAGGGGTCCTGCAATGCTGCCCCTCTTTGTTGTGGCATTTTATTTCTCCTTTATTGATTTATCTGCTTCTTTGTAAAAAATCCGAATAATTGCTGAATTGCCATGATCCTCGACCCGATAACCGGCGAATATTGGTTACCACCTTGCCAGCTTGACGATCTAATGGCCTTCCAACCAATGGGGTCAGCCAGCGATCCTTTTGGCCACCAGTGCCCTCTCTTCAATGTAGAGGCAACTCGGAAAAACTTCAACTTTTGCAAATTCGCCTTAATTTCTCAGTTTTGATCGGCCAGACATGCCCTGAGATAACTACCAACGGTCCGGGAAATGTCGCGATCGGCGGCATCAAACCATACGGTTCCCGGTGTATTTCTCATCCATGTCAACTGCCGTTTTGCGAACTGCCGAGTGGCGAAGATGATCCGCTCCCGCATCTTGGAATAATCAAGCTCTTTGTTTAGATACTGGCAGGCCTGCCGATAGCCAACCGATCGCAACGCCGGCGACTGTGGATCCGCTCCTTTGGCCACCAAGTCACCGACCTCCGCGAGAAATCCGGAGTTCAACATCTGGTCTACCCGTTGTTCAATTCGGTGATGCAGCAGCGACCGATCAGAAAAGGCGAGCCCCAGTCGGATGATGCGGGCATCGTCAGGAAGACCAGGCTGTTCCTGGGCGCGCGCAGAGAGAGTTCGCCGCGTTTGATCATGTATTTCAAGTGCGCGCTGAATCCGCTGACGGTCATTGTGGTGAATTCGCTGCGCTGCTTCGGGGTCAAGAAGCTCTAATCGCTCATGCAGCGCCGGCCACCCCAACCGTTGGGCCTCGGCTTCTATGTCGTGGCGAACTTGGGGGTCCGCCCCTGGAAGTCGATCCAGTCCATCAGTTAATGCTGCAAAGTAAAACATCGTTCCCCCGACCAACGTCGGTATCTGTCGTTTCGCCGCGATTCTGTGCACTTCTTGAACCGATTCTTTACAGAACGCACCGGCTGAAAACACCTCCCCGGGATCCCGAATGTCGATGAGCGCATGAGGGTATTTCTTGAGAACTGGCGGCGCAGGCTTTGCCGTACCTATATTCAACCCCCGGTATACCTGAGAGGCATCCACACTGATCAATCCAAGAGAAAATTCGTCGACCAGCGAGATGGCAAGATCTGTTTTCCCGGCAGCCGTAGGGCCCGCCAGAAAGATGATCGTCGACCCGCCCATCATAGCCCCCTCACAGTGCACGACGCCGTAACTTGCGCCGTCGCGATTTTTCTGGGTCCAGCAATCACGCAGAATTCACGGTATAGCCGCTGGAATAAACAACTTCTGTCGGACCTGGATGACATCAGTTTGCAAACCATTTCGACGTTTGATGGCGCCAACGTTGGACCCATAGCGCGCGGCAATTCCGGACAGCGACTCCCCCGGCTTCACGACATGGATCTTGCTCATCGTTTGGGGCAAGGGACATCCAGGTCGCTTGTGGCAGTAGGCCAGGATGCCACGGAATAGGGCTGCCGCGAGACGTTCCAGATGGCCGAGATGTTGCAACCGCTTCGAATCGCTGGGATGGGTCACATACCCAACCTCGACAAGAACCGAGGGGATCGCAGGTGCCTTTAAAACCGCAAATCCAGCCTGCTCTACATGACGACTGTGAAGCGGACCCAGTGTCGCTAACGCTGACAGTAACTGGGTGCCAAGTAATCGGCTTTCTTCTATTTTCCAGTCAAGTTGCATATCGAGCATGACCTCCGCCAGATCCTCATCGCGGTCCGACAGGCTAACGCCACCCGCAAGATCTGCTGCGTTCTCTCGCTGCGCCAAGTATGCTGCCATCTCACTGGTCGCACCACTTTGTGACAGTGAGTAAACTGATGGGCCACGGGCACTTCGGCTGCGAAATGCATCTGCGTGGATCGATACAAACAAAGAAGCCTCGGCCCGGCGCGCTATGTCGACCCGCCTGCGCAGTCTCAGATAATAATCGCCGGTGCGGGTCAAAATGGATCGCATACCCGGCTCTTCATCGATCAACCTCGCTAAACGCCGAGCGATATTAAGCACGACATCTTTCTCTCTGAGACCAAGGTAGCCCATCGCGCCCGGATCTTCTCCGCCATGACCGGCATCGATAACGACGATATAGTCCTTGTCAGAATCGGTCAGTGGCGCCTTGGTATCGAGACCATCCCCATCTCTAGGGTAGAGGTCAACAACCACGCGATCCCCGCGGCCACCGACTGCAGCTACCGTAAACACCCGGAAAGCAACGGGCGCACCTAAGTCGAGGACCAGGCGCAGGACCCCGACCGCCGGCTCGCCGGACCGCACTGCTTTAAGCATCGGCCCCATAGAGCCCGCCGTCGGCAGAGTCATCTTCAATTGCGCAGCCGGCAGATCCAGAACCAATCTCGCGGGGTCAGACAAAGAAAATGCCGCATACGGACCTGGTGCGGAAAGTTCGAACACCAGTCGAGTTCGGTCGGGCGCCTGCCAGACACGCAGCCCCGTCACCTCAACTGCGGCGAACAGCGGCCCTGCAAGCCCAACCACCAGCCCGGCAAGACAGACCTGGAGCCGAAATGTCCTCAAGCTCTCAAGACAAATTCAAGCGCCCGATCGAGGGTTCAAATCGGACTGTCCGCCCCACTCCGGCATACTCCAAGATGATTCGCAGAGTCGGCGCCGGCAAAAAACCTGCGCCATTTTCAGGCCATTCGATCAGGCAGATGGTTTGCCCATCGAGATAATCTCGAAACCCAATCCCTTCGAGATCTATTGCTGCGGTGATCCGATACAGATCCAAATGGACCACGCGATGAGCCGTCAGCTCGTACAGTTCAAGCAGTGTGTACGTTGGGCTTGCCGCAATGCCCCGGTATCCAAATCCGCGCAAAATGCCGCGACTGACCGTGGTCTTGCCAGCGCCGAGCTCGCCTTCCAGAAAGATGATATCTCCGAAGCTCAAAGATTTGGCCAGCGCTGAGCCGACCGCTTCCAGTTCCGGCTCACTACCGGTAACAATCGGTTCACTCATCGGCCGCCGCTGGATTATCCACGAGGCGGCGCAGGCTGGGTAAAAGATCACGCGCCATCATGCCGCGCTCTCCGTCAGCCGCGGCCAAATCAGCCGCCGCCGAATGTAACCACGTCCCGCACTTTGCAGCTTCTCCCAGATCAAGACCCTGCGCGAGAAGCGATCCAATGACCCCAGCGAGCAGGTCACCCATGCCGGCAGACGCCATCCCGGGGTTGCCACGATTACAGATCGAGAGACTGCCGTTGGGCGTTGCGATCAGCGTGCCGGCGCCTTTCAATGTACAAACCCCACCATAGCGTTCTTGAATCCGTCGCACCGCTCCCAAACGATCCCGCTGCACTTCGCGCGTCGATCCGTCGAGAAGTCGTGCTGCCTCGCCCGGATGAGGCGTCAGTATCCAATTGGCGGCCGTGGTCGGTTGTTCGGATAAGAGATTCAGCCCATCGGCATCGACCACCAGCGGCAGTTCTATCTCCAGCACCCGCGACAATAAATCACGGCCCCATGACTCCAGACCGAGTCCAGGCCCGACCACGACCGCTGTGGCACGTTGTAGCAGAGCCGAAAGATCCGAGCCACTTTCAATCCCGTTTACCATCAACTCTGGACAACCAGCGTTCAGATACGCTGCGTGCTCCGCCCGCGTCGCAACCGATACCAGACCGGCCCCGACTCGTAAAGCAGCCTCGCCTGCAAGGCATACCGCCCCGCTCATACCCAAGGCACCACCCACCACCAGCAGATGCCCAGCATCGCCCTTGTGGTGACGACGGGGCAGCATTTGCAACATGCCCGCAACCCGCCCTGCACTTATTCGAGCGGCCACCGGCTGCATTCCCGAAAATACCGTTTCAGGCACCTGTAGGGAGTCGAAAAGAACGCGGCCGCACCGATCGGGTCCGCTGCCCGTAACGATACCCGGATTCAAGCAGATAAAACTGATGGTGGCAGTCGCGCCTACTGCGTCTTTCGCTGCTTCCCCGGTATCCGAATTAAGCCCCGACGGAACATCCAGTGACAAAACAGGTTTTCCACTGGCATTGATTGCACGGATGCCCTCCAGGATCAGTCCCTCTAAGGGACGCTTAAAGCCCGTCCCAAGGATGGCATCAACGACGACTTCAACCCCCGACAATACGTCGGGATGAAAAGGCACTACAGAAGCACCCGACGCCAATGCGTAGCGATGCGCCCTTTTCGCATCGGCAGTTTTTGGCTCACCAAACCCCATCAAATAAACCTGCCAGCTACTTGTGGCAGCGAGTGCCGCAACCACAAACCCATCGCCTCCATTGTTTCCCGGGCCGCAGCACACGGCAAGCGAGCGCGTCCCCGGCCATAGGGCCTGCAGCGACCGAAAGCCGGCGATCCCCGCCAGCCGCATAAGGTGCCCCTCCTCATATCCAGGGATACCCGCTGCCCGACGGTCCAGTTCCCGCCCCTGCTCCGACGAATACAGCCATTCCGGAAGTTCAATCATCGGGATATGATAGCCCGATCATGACGCCTCCTGTACCCGCTTCGGTTGATCTCCAGCAACTCAAGACACAAATTCGACATTGGTCCGGTGAGTTAGGCTTTGATGGAATCGGAATAAGCGATACGGAAATCAGCGCTGCAGAACAGTATCTTTTTTCTTGGCTCAAAGGAGGCTGTCACGGCGAAATGGGCTACCTGGCCCGACACGGCACCCGACGTTCGCGGCCAGCTGAGTTGAGACCCGGGACGATCCGAGTCATCAGCGTGCGAATGAACTATTGGTGCGATACCGCCTCGTCCGCTACAGCGATATTGTCGGACCCGGAAGCTGCATACATCTCGCGTTATGCGCTGGGTAGGGACTACCACAAAATTATGCGCCGAAAACTGCAGCAACTTGCCGACCGCATCACGACTGAAGTTGGAGGATTTCAATTCCGCGCGTTCGCCGACAGCGCCCCAGTGATGGAAAAACCTCTTGGGGTAAAGTCGGGGCTGGGGTGGATGGGCAAGCATACGAACTTGATCGATCGTGATACCGGCTCCTGGTTTTTTTTGGGCGAGTTGTACACGGATCTTCCGTTACCGTTCGACACGCCGCAAAAAGACAATTGTGGCAGTTGCACCCGGTGCATTGCTGCCTGCCCGACGAACGCGATTACGGCTCCGTATGAGCTCGATGCCAGACTATGTATTTCTTATCTGACGATCGAACACAAAGGCTCTGTCCCCGAACCTCTCCGGGCATTGATCGGTAATCGTATCTTCGGCTGTGACGATTGCCAGCTGGTTTGCCCGTGGAATCGAGATGCTGCTCAAAGCCAACTCAACGATTTCGCTCCCCGGCATGACCTGGATGCTTCTACACTGATAGAACTTTTTCAGTGGAACGAAAGCGAATTTGATCGAAAAACGGCTGGCAGCCCAATTCGTCGAGCCGGTTACGAATGCTGGCTGCGAAACCTGGCCATAGCTCTAGGCAATGCCCCGACTTCAAAGCCCGTGACGGATGCATTGCTGTTGCGCCTTGCCCATCCGTCGGCACTGGTGCGGGAACATACCACCTGGGCTTTGCAAAGGCACGGAGTACTCCATTGAGATCTTATTTCGAGTCGTCTTTTTCGATTCGAAGGAAGTGGTCCCGATAGTATCGAAGCTCTTCGATCGACTCGAGAATGTCGTCCAGGGCGCGGTGACATGCCTTTTTCTTGAATCCAGCTGACAATTCCGGACGCCAGCGACTGGCCAGTTCCTTCAGGGTGCTTACGTCCAGGTTGCGATAATGCAACCAACTTTCCAGTTGCGGCATGTAACGGAAAAGGAATCGCCGGTCTTGGCAGATCGTATTCCCGCACAGTGGCGAGTGTTTCTCGGGCACGTGCTCATGAACAAATCCTGTAGTCAACTGCTCAGCTTCATTTTCGTCGATCTTAGATTTACGAACTCGCTCAATCAGTCCTGAATCATGATGGGTCCGCTGATTCCACGCATCCATTCCTGCAAGTGTTTCCTCGCTCTGGTGAATCGCCAATACCGGTCCCTCAGCGATCACTTCCAGGTCGTCGTTCGTGATGACCGTCGCGATTTCAATAATTCGATCAAAATCTGGATTGAGGCCGGTCATTTCCAGGTCAATCCACACCAGGCGCTCGGAATTCTGGGAAGTCATTTGCTGATTACGGTCATCTTTTCATCCATGGGCGATTTGACCGTCTGCATCCGAAATCTCTAACCCAACTCGGCAATCTTTATACTGTCGACCGAAACGGCTGCACAAGTTACCCACCACGCTATCGCCGGCACGGCGGCTCAATCCTTCGATGCTGTTCCCTCGGGAATCCACAATTGATCAAGCCGCATCGTCAACCTCTTTCATGCTCAATCGAACACGGCCTTGTTTGTCTACTTCCAGCACCTTTACTTTTACCATATCACCCTCGCTCAGTTCGTCGCTGACATTGTTGACGCGTTTGTGTGAAATCTGTGAGATGTGCACCAACCCATCGCGACCTGGGAGAATGTTAACGAAGGCTCCGAAATCCATTAATCGAACAACTCGTCCCTCATAAATAGTACCGGCTTCGACATCTGCAGTGATCTGCTCAATGCGATGCCGCGCCTCTTCTGCCGCAGCGAGATCTGCCGAAGCAATTTTAATCGTGCCATCATCATCGATATCAATGGTCGCCCCGGTTGACTCTGACAATGCCCGAATTGTTGATCCGCCTTTGCCGATGACATCACGGATCTTATCCCTTGGTATCTTGATGGTCGTAATTCGGGGGGCATAATCAGACATTTCCTCGCGAGGTTTTGAAATCACTTTGTCCATCTCGCCGAGAATGTGCATGCGCGCGTCCCGCGCCTGGCGGAGCGCCTGTTCCATGATTTCACGATCAATGCCTTCGATCTTGATATCCATTTGTAGCGCTGTAACACCTTCCCGCGTGCCCGCAACCTTGAAGTCCATATCGCCGAGATGATCCTCATCGCCAAGAATATCCGTGAGCACCGCAAATTCGTCGCCGTCTTTAATCAACCCCATAGCGACTCCTGCAACTGGCGACTTTATTCCTACGCCCGCGTCCATGAGGGATAAACTGGTCCCACAGACTGTGGCCATGGAGCTCGATCCATTGGATTCCGTGATTTCCGATACCACCCTCAATACGTAAGGGAAATCTTCCGCGTCCGGCAAAACAGCCTCAATCGCGCGTTTCGCGAGCCGCCCGTGTCCAATTTCACGCCGTTTTGGGGAACCAATCCGTCCCGTCTCACCCACAGAGTACGGCGGAAAATTGTAGTGCAGTAAAAACCTGTCGCGTCTTTCACCCTCGAGGGCATCGATGATTTGCGAATCACGATCCGTTCCCAGAGTCGTTACCACGATTGCCTGGGTTTCACCTCGGGTAAACAGAGCCGAACCGTGGGTCCGCGGAAAAATACCGCATTCAATACGAATAGGACGAACCGTTTCGCGGTCACGACCATCGATGCGGGGCTGACCCGCCAGGATTCTGGCTCGCACCACCTTCTTTTCGATATCCTTGAATATCCCTTTTATTGTCTTTGCATTTTGATCATCTGGAGCATCCCCTCCAACCTGAGCGATCACTTCGTCACGAACCTTGGCGAGCGCCTCCTGGCGCTGAACCTTCTCCGCGATCTGGTAACCCGCTGTCACTTTCTGTTCAGCCGCCTTCGCAACCTTCGACTCAAGCTCCGTATCCGATTCCGGCCCCTGCCAATCCCACGGCTCTGTTCCCGCTTCACTTGCTAATTCAATGATCGAGTCGATCGCGACCTGCATCTCCTCATGCCCGAAACTCACAGCGCCTAACATTTCGTCCTCGGTTAACTCCTTCGCTTCCGACTCAACCATTAGAACGGCCTTACGGGTTCCCGCAACCACCAAGTTGAGCCTCGAGTCTGCCAGCTGGGTTGCTGACGGATTGAGTACATAATTCCCATCAACAAAAGCCACGCGAGCTGCCCCAATTGGGCCATTGAACGGGGCTCCCGTTAGCGTCAACGCGGCAGATCCCCCGATCATCGCGACGATGTCCGGGTCGATTTCAGGATCTACTGACATGACGTTTGCAACAATCTGAACCTCGTTTCGAAAACCGGCGGGAAAAAGCGGTCGTATGGGCCTGTCGATTAGACGACAGGTCAGAATAGCTTTTTCGGACGGTCGACCCTCGCGCTTAAAAAAACCGCCGGGGATGCGACCGGCGGAATAGGTTTTTTCTTCGTAATCGACCGTTAGCGGGAGGAAGTCCCGGTCACTACGCTCTCGGGAAGCCACCACCGTAACCAGTACGCTGGTATCCCCCATGCTGGCAAGAACGGCTCCCGATGCCTGCCTTGCGATGCGTCCGGTTTCCAGACAGATCTCGAACTCACCATAACGAAAACTCTTCGAAATACGGTTCACTTATTCACTCCTTAGTGATCAATAGAAAACGTCTTTACGAGACGGTCCGCTTATCTTCGCAAACCGACTCGCTCAATCAGGGTGCGGTAACGATCAATGTCTTTCTCCTTAAGATAATCTAGGAGTTTTCGGCGCCGGTTGACCATGCGCAACAATCCCTGGCGGGAGTGATGGTCGTGAACATGAACCTTAAAGTGCCCGGTAAGATCTTGGATTTTTGCCGACAACAACGCGACCTGGACTTCTGGCGAACCCGTGTCTTTCGGTGCACGTTGGTATTCACTGACTACCGTTTCTTTCTGTTCCGCGCTAATAGACATTACTTCCTCTCAATTGACTAAGTGCCACTACTTCTTCCCGCCCAGACTATCAATATCTTGGCTGTATCTTGATCGACCGATCGCACGAATGTCGCAGTGAAACAACTCGAGGGAGAGCGTATTCTAACGGCCACGCCAACAATGCTCAACAGAATCACTCCCATCAATTTGACGTCACCAGTCGACGCGGAGCCACCCGACCGTCCTCAGTGATCATGCCGACTCCAAGAAATCCGGCATCCCTCGAGTAGAGACGGACCCAACCGTCAGCCGGCAAATCAGCGGCCCGAACCGGCTGTCCCCGGCAAAGATAAAAAGCGGCATCGACTGACAATTCCACAGTGGGAATATGTGACAGTGCCTCGTCACCCGCCAGAAGTTTCTGGCGGCGGCAGGCCGGACTCCCCAAGCATTCCAACTCTTCTAGCGTTACCGCCCGCTCAATGCCAAGGCCCGCGACATGAAGCCTGCGCAGCGCCACCACGTGAGCCCCGCAACCCAGAGATTCGCCCAAATCTTGGGCCAGCCCTCGCACATAGAACCCATGCGAACAATGCAGCTCAATCTCCATCTGCTGCTCCCCGAAACTCAAGAGTTCCAGGCTGTACACCAAGACCGGCCGGGGCGCCCGCTCAATTTCTTTCCCCTCACGAGCCAACCGGTAGAGCGGCTGTCCATTCACCTTGACCGCTGAATACATAGGCGGGGTCTGCTCGAATTCGCCCCGAAAGCTTTCCAATGCCGTTTCGATGGTGTCACGATCGACGGCAACCGGCCGTCGCAGCAGTATTTTGCCCTCGCAATCTCCCGTATCAGTCTTCTGACCCAGCTTCAGCCGTGCCCAATAGATCTTGTCAGAATCCAGAAAAAATCCCGCCAATTTAGTGGCCTCGCCAAAACAAAGCGGAAGCAACCCCGTTGCAATTGGATCAAGACTACCGGTATGCCCCCCTTTACGAGCGTTTAACAACACTTTGGCCTTGTGGAGTGCCGCATTAGATGTGATACCAGGCGGCTTATCCAGCAATAAGATTCCGTCAACAGGATCGCCGGATCTGGTGTTACGCCGTTTACTCATCGACATTGACGCCAGTTTGACTGCTGATCGACAGATCGTCTATTAGGCGAGAAAGGCGAACACCACGCTCTATACTAAAATCGTAACGAAATTCAATTTCGGGCGTGTGTCGAAGATTCAGGGTTCTGCTTAGCTCGTGCCGCAAAGAACGGGACTCCTCATTAAGAATTTCGGTCGCCCGTTCTTGGTCTTCTTCTTCTCCAAGTATGGTAATAAAGACCGTCGCCCTGCTTAAATCACGAGTAATTTCTGTCGCCGTGATGGAGAGAAGCCCAAGACCTCGATCAGGCAATCGATCGCGAATGATGTCTGCCAACGCTCGGCGAATCAGTTCCGCCACTCTGCGGGTTCGGTCAACTCCTTGCATAACCGATATTTCGAGCCGTCAAAGAGTCGGTCGTTGTTCGACCTTCTGATAAATCTCGATCTGATCCCCGACCTTGATGTCATTATAGTTCCTGACGCCAATTCCACATTCAACGCCAGCCTTAACTTCTCCAACGTCCTCTTTGAAGCGACGTAACGAATCGATCTGACCATCAAATATCACCACGTTATCACGCAGCACCCGCACAGGAAGACCGCGTCGAACCTCACCCTCCATCATCAGGCATCCCGCAATCGCTCCAATCTTCGATACGCGGAAGACGTCGCGCACATCGGCTAACCCAACAGCCTCTTCCTTGATCACGGGTGACAAAAGTCCCAGGAGGCCCGCCTTTACTTCCTCCACTACATCGTAAATAACATCGTAGTAATGGACGTCAATGCCTTCACTTTCGATTAACCTGCGCGCAGTCGCATCCGCTCGCACGTTAAAACCAATGATAATGGCATTGGATGCCGCTGCTAAATTAACGTCGGACTCGTTAATGCCTCCGACCATACCGTGCACCACTGTTACACGCACCTCATCTCTTGACAGTTTTTCAAGTGATTCTGTCAACGCCTCAACTGAGCCATGGACATCTGCCTTGATGATCAAGTTGAGGGTCCGAGTCTCCGCCTCGTCCATCTGCTCAAATATGTTCTCAAGTTTGGCCTTCTGCTGCTGGGCCAGCTTCGATTCCCTTAGCTTGCCCTGCCGATACATCGCGATCTCTCGAGCTTTTCGCTCATCGGAAACAACGGCGGCATCATCCCCAGAATTGGGAACGCCCCCAAGCCCCTGGATTTCAATCGGATGCGATGGCCCCGCTTCCCGAATTGTGCGGCCCTGATCGTCCGTCATTCCCCGAACTCTTCCGAACTCACGACCCACCAGGAGAATATCGCCCTTTTTAAGGGTGCCCTTCTGCACCAGCACAGTAGTCACCGCGCCGCGCCCTTTGTCTAGCCGCGCTTCTATAACAACTCCACTTGCCAACCCATCCACAGGGGCCCTGAGATCCAGTATTTCGGCCTGCAAAGCGATTGACTCCAGCAACTCATCAATTCCTTCGCCAGTAACAGCAGAAATGTTATTCGTCAACACATCGCCACCCCAGGATTCCGGTATCACCTCGTGTTTGGCAAGCTCCTGTTTGACCCGTTCCGGGTCCGCATTCTCCTTGTCAATCTTGTTGATCGCGACTATCACCGTAACACCGGCATTACGAGCATGATGAATCGCTTCGACCGTTTGCGGTTTGACGCCGTCATCAGCTGCAACCACCAGAATGACAATGTCTGTCACTTTCGCACCACGCGCTCGCATAGAACTGAATGCTTCATGCCCGGGAGTGTCCAGAAAGGCAATCGGCCCGTGCTTCGTATCAACCCGGTACGCGCCTATATGCTGGGTAATGCCGCCCGCTTCGCCGGATGCAACGTGGGTCTTTCTCAGGTAATCAAGCAACGAAGTCTTGCCGTGATCGACATGACCCATGATCGTAACCACTGGCGCTCGCCGCGTCTGGGTACGCGTTTCCTCCTCTACGCCAATCAAATAATCCTCTGGGTCCTCGGTGTCTACTGCAATCGCCCGGTGCCCAATCTCCTCTACGACCAGAATCCCCGTGTCCTGGTCAAGAACCTGATTGATCGTTACCATCGTTCCCATATCCATCAGCGCTTTTATGACTTCCGCCGCTTTAACGGACATTGCTTGGGCTAGCTCCGCTATCGTGATGGTCTCAGGAACACGGACCTCATGCACCACGGGTACAGTCGGCCGTTCGAAAGCGTGTTGACCCGCTGTTGCAGAAGTGATCTTTCCAGGTTTTGCGACTTTTCTTTTCGGCTTGCGGCGACCGCCCCTGCCTGCCGCAACGTGCAACTTTTCCCGGTCAGCGCCCTTGCCTTTTTTCTTCTTCGGTTTTTCGTCGCGTTTTGTGGCCGCCTTGCGGTCATCGGGAAGCAGCGCAGGAGGCGTCAACGGCAACTTGACAACCGTGGATGTCACTGGCTCACTCAACGCTGCTTGCTCCTGCTCGACTTCCTGTGCAGCTCGGACCGCTTCTGCTTCCGCAGCCGCCTTGGCCTCCTTTTCCGCCTCAGCCGCCTGTCTAGCGGCTTCTTCCGCTTCGGCTGCCTTCTTCGCTTCTTCCTGCTGCCGTTGCAACTCTCCGCGCCTCACATAGGTACGGCGTTTGCGAACTTCCACATGAACGGTACGCGAGGGCCCCGTCCGTGATGCCTGACGTACCGAGCTGGTCGACTTTCGGCTCAGTGTAATCTTAGGTCGGTCGTTCGGCGTCTCGGCCTTCCCGCCACCACGCAGGTAAGACAGGAGCTGCTCCTTCTCCTGATCGGACAATAGGGCGTCAGCACCCTTCTCGGTGACACCCGCCGCAGCCAGTTGCTGTACCAACTTGCTACTGGTAATTCCGATCTGCTCAGCGAATTGCTGTAACTTAATTGCCGCCATATCCGGTCAGCTTCGATCTACTGTTGAGCCTCGGCGAACCACGGCTCCCGTGCCGTCATGATCAACTGGCCTGCGCGTTCCTCATCAATACCAGTCAGTTCCACGAGTTCGTCGGTCGCCTGCTCAGCAAGCTCCTCCATGGATCGAATACCCCTAGATGAAAATAGCCGCGCCGTTTCCTCATCCATTCCTTCCATCGTAAGAAGATCATCTTCCGGAGACAACCGCTCCTGTTCCGCAATTTCTCGCACCAGCAGCGTTTCTCTGGCCCGCCTGCGGAGTTCTTCAACCAGCTTCTCATCAAACTCTTCGACCTGAAGGAGTTCTTGGGCCGGAACATAGGCAACCTCATCCAAAGTAGTAAAACCCTCTTCCACCAGAACTTCTGCAACTTCCGCATCGATATCCAATAGCTCCATGAGACGCTCTCGGTTCTCCTGCGCCTCAAGTTCACTCTTTTCGGCAGCAGCCTCTTCGGTCATTATGTTCAATGTCCAGCCCGTGAGTTCCGATGCCAATCTAACATTCTGGCCGCCTCTACCAATCGCCAAAGACAGTTGGCTTTCATCCACAACAACATCCATCGACTTTGACTCCTCATCGACATAGATCGAATCGACATCTGCAGGCTGAAGTGCCTTTATGACGAACTCTGCCGGATTCTCTGACCAGGTGATAATGTCGATGCGTTCCAGATTGATCGCATTCGAGACGCTTTGTACGCGAGATCCTCGGATGCCCACGCACGCGCCCACCGGATCGATCTTAGGGTCATTCGAGCGAACCGCAATTTTCGCACGCGACCCAGGATCGCGGGCCGCCCCCAGCACGTCGATAATCCCCTGTCCCACTTCCGGCACCTCCAATTGGAACAGCTGGACAACGAGTTCAGGTATCTTCCGATCGAGAACGAGTTGCGGACCCCGGGAATCCGACCGGACCTCGATCAGAATGGCCTTAATGCGATCACCACTTCGCAACGCTTCCCGATCGATCCACGCAGATCGCGGAAGAGCGGCTTCTACCCCTTCAATATCGACAATCGCTTCCCGATTGCCGACACGCTTAACGACTCCCTGCACCATGTCACCCTGTCGTTCCTTGAATTCTTCATAAATCCGAGACCGCTCGGCCTCCCGAACTTTTTGGTTAATGACCTGTTTCGCGGCCTGCGCCTCGATACGCCCGAAATTGGCGACCGTTTCAAAAGGTTCCTCGACAACCCCCCCGACCTCGTGTTCCTGATCGGGATAACTGATCTCGCTGCCTGCCAGGGTCATCTGACGGGCCGGAGTTTCGATCATGTCGTCGTCTTCAACAATTTCCCACTGACGAAACGCTTCGTAATTGCCTGTCTTCCGATCAATTGCGACACGTACCTCAATATCTTCCCGATATTGTTTACGCGTTGCTGTCGCCAGCGCCGCTTCTATGGCTTCAAAAACGGAAGTTTCATCCAGCCCCTTTTCCCGGGACAAGACTTCCGCCATCATCAGAATCTCGTCGTTTCCCATTTCTTTCTCTCTTTGCGCTCTCTAGACGTCGCACCAAAATCGATTTCACTTACCAGGTTCGCTCTTTGCATTTCGCTGTACAGCAATTCATATGGCTCCCCATCGACCTCCACCAATACGGCATCGCTACGGACTTCGAGCAGCGATCCACGAAATTTTCTCCGGCCAAGATGCAAGCTCTGCATTCGAATAGAAACATCCTTTCCCTGAGCCTGCTCAAAATGCTCCTGCTTTACCAGCGGCCGATCCAGCCCTGGTGACGAGACCTCGAGCGTATATTCACCCTCGACCATGTCCTCAACGTCGAGAACGTCGCTCACTCGTCGACTGACTCGTTCGCAATCGTCCACAGTTATTCCACCCGGTGCGTCAATAAACATTCGAAGCGCTCTCGTTTTCGAACCCCCCAGGGTTACATGAACCAATTCGTACCCCAATCTCTCAACCACTGGCTCCAGCAGGGAACGCAACTCAATGGCATCACCTAGCACCGTCTACCCTCCTGAGCCACCGGACACCCGAATACCGCACACAAATGTTAGAAAGAACAAACCCCGCGCTCGCGGGGCCGTAGATTCATACCAGAAATTTGGTAGCGGGGGTAGGATTTGAACCTACGACCTTCGGGTTATGAGCCCGACGAG
>CAJXWH010000026.1 GCA_913062915.1 uncultured Acidiferrobacteraceae bacterium
CTGCTGCGACCTGGTTACAGCAAAACGAAACGGACGGCAGCGGCTGACTGGAAGCGGGCGGGGGGATGAGCGTACCCTAGGGCGTTAACCGGGGTGCCCAGCGGGCCCGCGGTAAGATCAACCCCTTGCCGCCAAAAGCAACGGACCCCATGACCCAGCACAGGGGCCGATCGTCACTGCCTCAGAGACAGTCGCCAGAGCATGAACGCCCAACCCATGTTTCAGAAATTGCTGATCGCTAATCGCGGAGAGATCGCCTGTCGGGTCATCCGCACGGCGCAGCGGCTCGGTATCTGCACTGTTGCGGTGTATTCGGAAGCCGATCAGGACGGACTGCACGTGGAACTTGCCGACGAGGCCATTTTGATCGGGGCTTCGCCAGTTTCGGAAAGTTATCTCGATATCGACCGCGTGCTGCAAGCCTGTCAAAGCACGGGAGCGGACGCCGTGCACCCGGGCTACGGCTTCCTGTCGGAAAATCCTCGGTTCGTACATGCACTGGACCAGGCTGGGATTCGTTTCGTTGGACCGCACGCCCAGGCGATCAAAACGATGGGTGACAAGATCGCATCCAAGCAGCTGGCAGCGAGCGCCGGGGTGTCCGTGATTCCAGGGTATGACGGGGTCGTGAACACGGCCGAGGAAGCGATTCAACGGGCCCACGAAATTGGCTACCCCGTGATGCTGAAAGCGAGCGCTGGAGGCGGCGGCAAAGGGTTACGCATCGCCGAAGACGACAGGGAATGTCGGGAAGGATTTAGACGCACACGCAGTGAGGCGGCCACCAGTTTCGGCGATGACCGGATTCTGATCGAGAAATGCATTCGCGAGCCACGCCATATCGAGATTCAGGTGATCGGGGATACCCACGGCAATTGCGTCTACCTTGGCGAGCGGGAGTGTTCGATTCAAAGGCGTCATCAGAAAGTGATTGAGGAGGCGCCATCGCCTTTTCTGGATGGGAGTATGCGGCGTGCCATGGGGGAACAGGCCTTAGCGTTAGCCAAAGCTGTTGATTATCACTCGGCCGGAACTGTCGAGTTTATCGCTGACGGTGAGGGGCGCTTTTATTTTCTGGAGATGAATACGCGGCTACAGGTCGAGCATGCGGTTACCGAGATGATTACCGGGCTGGACCTTGTTGAGCTCATGCTGCGCGTTGCTGCGGGCGAGAAGCTGCCGCTGACCCAGGATGAAGTTCAGATCAGTGGCTGGGCAATCGAGACGCGTCTTTATGCAGAAGACCCATACCGGGCTTTTCTTCCTGCGACGGGTCGGCTGACCTGCTATATGGAACCCTCTGTAGGGCCTGGAGTGCGAGTCGATTCGGGTGTTAGGGAAGGCGACGAAATCGGAATTTATTATGACCCGATGCTGGCCAAACTGATCACCCACGGGCGCACTCGGAATGACGCCATCGACGCCATGTGCGGCGCCCTCGATCAGTTCTGTATTGAAGGGGTGATGACCAACCTCCCGCTTCTGGCTCAAGTGATGGCGCATCCTCGGTTTGTCCGGGGCCAGTTGTCGACCCATTTTCTCAGCGAGGAGTACCCCGACGGGTTTGCTGTACAACCCCTGGATCGTGCAGGCCAACTGCAAGTGGCAGCTCTGGCTGCAGTGTTGAATTGTTATAAGCGCAAGCCAGGCCCTGAGCCAGCGAGCGGGAATCCGATTTGCCGGGTTGTGCGGATAGAAGACGAATCGTTCGACACCCGGTGTACCGTTACAGGAGCCGATTATCGTGTACAGGTAGACGGGGTTCGATTTGTCGTGGCGACGGACAGTCATCGCGGGCAAGTGCAGGTCGCTTTCACTATCGATGGCAATCCTTTTGATGCGCAGGTTCGATCGGATGGTTTCCGTTACCGGATCTCTCACGCCGGTGTAGAAAGCGTTGTAACGGTGCTCCGTTCAGAGGTCGATGCCCTGTATCAGCTCATGCCCGCCAAGGAGCTGCCCGATCGCTCACATTATCTTCTTGCCCCGATGTCGGGTCTTCTGGTGTCGCTGTCGGCGAAGCCAGGGCAGAAGGTCCGAGCCGGCGATGAACTGGCGGTGGTGGAAGCAATGAAGATGGAAAACTCGCTCAAGGCGGAGCGGGATGCGATCATATCCAAAGTACATGCGATGGAAGGTCAAGTACTCGAGCAAGATGAACCGATTATTGAGTTTGAGCAGAAGACCCAATGAATAGAGCGCAAATGGACCGGTTGGCAGAAGCAGTCCAGAGCGGCGACCGCGCCGCATTGGCGCGGGCGATTACGCTGGTCGAATCGAGCCTTGATCAGGATCGGCACGATGCTGAATTGCTTCTTGAACAGTTGTTGCCCGCCGCCGGCCATTCAATTCGTATCGGCATTACCGGAATTCCAGGGGCGGGCAAGTCCACACTCATCGAGCGGCTCGGAATTCAAGCATTGAATAGCGGTCACAAGGTGGCTGTTCTAACGGTCGATCCCAGTTCCGAGAAAAGTGGAGGGTCAATTCTGGGTGACAAGACGCGAATGACTTTGCTTGCAGCCAAGCCACAAGCCTTTGTGCGACCATCGCCGGCGGGCGTCACCCGCGGTGGAATTGCAGCCCGAACGAGGGAATGCGTCTATCTTTGCGAAGCCGCCGGTTTCGATCTAGTGATCGTTGAGACCATCGGTGTGGGCCAGGTCGAACTTGCGGTTGCCGGGATCACCGACATATTGCTGCTGTTGTTGCTGCCCGGCACGGGAGATGAATTGCAAGGGATGAAGCGCGGCTCCATGGAGTTGGCGGATTTGGTGTTGGTCAACAAAGCAGACGGGCCCCTGCGCAATGTTGCACTGGCGACTGTGGCTGACTACCGCCAGGCGCTTCGCTTAACGCGACAGCCACGCCCTGGCGAAGGAGTCGAGGTCATCGCCGTTTCAGCGTTAGAAGACCAGGGCATTGCAGAGGTTTTGCAAAAACTTTTTCAATTACATCAAAAGAGGCGGGAAAGCGGCGCGCTTGCAGCGCGGCGGGCCGAGCAGTGCCGGGACTGGCTGTGGCAGGCCATCCGGGAGGCATTTCTAGAGTCCATGGTGGGAAAGATATCGCCGCAGGATCGTGTGGCCGAGCTGGAGCAGGAAGTTGTGGCCGGTCGGATGACTGCGAGTTTGGCGGCTCGCCAGTTCGTTAATGAGTGTGCGGGACATGGCTCGGGAGACGTTGCTTGATCGGCCGTCTCAATCACGTTGCAATCGTCGTGCCGGATCTTGAGGAAGCCGCCGCTCTTTATCGTGAGACACTCGGCGCCACGGTATCCGATCCACAGCCATTACCGGAACATGGCGTGACCACAGTGTTCGTTGAGTTGGAGAATGCTCGAATTGAATTATTGCACCCACTTGGGGAGGCTTCGCCGGTCGAGAATTTTCTGGTACGCAACCCATCAGGTGGCGTGCACCATGTCTGTTACGAGGTGCAGGACATTATTGCTGCTCGTGACCAGTTGGAAAGGCGAGGGGCCCGCGTACTCGGCAATGGTGAACCAAAGAAAGGGGCTCACGGGAAACCCGTTCTGTTTCTGCACCCAAAGGATTTCTGCGGCACGTTAATCGAACTGGAAGAAAGCGGCCACGGTTGGTGAGGACTCGAAGCTGATTCCAGCTTGACGGAGGCTGCCAGCCAGCAATTTTCAAAAGTCTTTTCACAGCCCACTGTCGGGTCGAGGGTAATCTCGAATCCGATCTTTTCGACCGTGCACCCAGCTTCTCCCGGATTCATCACGTCACCGGCAGAGGCGGGCATCCGCCAGCGGGCTAACAGTCATTGCGATGAAGCGGATATTCAGCCTGGCAATGATCTCTAGCAATAAGCTCGACTGACACCAAAACACCCACTGGGCGGGTGTTGCGCCGATGGCCTGAGCCGCCATTGGGCCATCTACTTTCTCGGCGGCAGGTACAGGTCGGTGATGGTGCCCTGGAATGCTTCGGCAGCGAAAGCGATGGTCTCCGAGAGGGTTGGATGGGGGTGAATCGCAAGGCTAATGTCCTCGGCTTCACAGCCCATCTCTATCGCCAGGCATGCCTCGGCAATCAGATCGCCCGCATTGACCCCCACAATGCCTGCGCCGAGAACCCGCCTGGTGGTCGGATCAAACAACAGTTTGGTGAGGCCTTCGCTGCGCCCCAGGCTGAGCGCTCGACCGCTGGCCGCCCAGGGGAAGACACCTTTCTCGTAGTTGATCCCCTGGGCCTGGGCCCCGTTTTCGGTCAGTCCCGCCCAGGCGATTTCCGGGTCAGTGTAGGCGACCGCTGGGATGATACGCGCCTCGAAAGCGCTGTTGTGTCCAGCCGCCACTTCAGCCGCGACCTTACCTTCGTGGGTCGCTTTATGAGCCAGCATCGGCTCGCCGACGATGTCGCCGATGGCAAAAATATGGCGTACGTTGGTGCGCTGCTCTGCATCGACTGGAATGAACCCGCTGGGATCGATGGCAACACCCGCGGCCTCGACCTGCAGCGGCTCAGCATGGGGGGATCGGCCCACCGCGACGAGTACGCGGTCAAAACGGTCCGCTGCGGGTGCCTTCGGGCCCTCGAATGAGACCATGAGGTGGTCCGGGTGTGTCTCGATCCCGATGACTCTCGTTCCGAGGAAGATGTCATCGCATTGGTTTTGTAATCGTTTTTGCAGTGGCCGTAATAGATCTTTATCGGTGCCGGGCATTAATTGATCGAGCATCTCGACGATCGTAATTCGACTGCCGAGCGCCTGGTAGACGGTCGCTATCTCAAGCCCAATGATGCCCCCGCCAATTACCAGCAGGCGTTCGGGAATGTCGACCAGGTCGAGTGCCTGGGTCGAGTTCATGATTCGGTCATCGTCAGGCAGATCCGGGATAAGAACGGGTTCTGACCCTGCAGCGATAATGGCATGGCGAAAATCGATGACGGCATCTTCGTCTTCACTGCGAACAATGATTCGATGGTCCGACGCAAATCGGCCTTCCCCCTGAATGATCGCGACCTTGCGCTGTTTTGCCAGTGCGGTAAGTCCCTCCGTCAACTGGCCGACCACTTTTTCTTTCCAGCCGCGAAGACGTTCGAGATTGATAACGGGTGGGCCAAAGTCGAGGCCAGCCGCTTGTAGCTCCTTGGTTTCTTCGATGACGCGCGCTGTATGCAGCAGTGTTTTCGATGGAATACAGCCGACGTTAAGACAGGTCCCACCCAGTGTCGGGTCCTTTTCGACAAGTACGGTATCGAGACCGAGATCGGCGGCGCGAAAGGCGGCGGTATAGCCGCCCGGGCCGGACCCAATCACGACCAGATCGACCTCAAAATCTGCAGCCTCGGGGAAGGCCGTTGAATCTGGCCGCGATTCAGTTCCGCCCGGTGACATTTCTGATTCCGGCACGGGGTCGATGGGTGCCGATGTCCCGTGTGATTCGTCTGTTTGTGCAGTAGGGTTCAAGGTTTCCACTCGAGCAATGGGACTTCCCTCGGATACCCGGTCACCGATTCGCACCAGGACATCGACAATCTGGCCGGACACCGGCGACGGAACATCCATGGAAGCCTTGTCGCTCTCGAGGGTAATGAGTGGCGACTCGATTGCGACGGTATCACCGGGAGATATCAGTACTTCGATCACATCGACTTCAGCGAAGTCGCTGATCGTCGGAACCTTGATGATGATCGAATCAGACACCAGCCCGCCTACAACAACAGCAAACGCGCGTCTTCCAATTGTTTTTTCAGCAGCACCAGGAAACGCGCTGCAGCCGCCCCGTCGATTACCCGGTGGTCGTAGGACAGGTCGAGTGGCAGCATCAGCCGCGGTTCGAATTCTCTCCCATTCCATTGCGGCAGGGTCTGGGTTCGACTCACTCCCAGAATGGCCACCTCCGGCACGTTGACGATCGGTGTAAATCCACGCCCTCCAATACCGCCTAGATTGGAGATACTGAAACAGCCGCCCTGAAGGTCTTCCGGTTTGAGTTTGCCATTCCGAGCACGAGCGCTGACCTCGGCCAGTTCTGCGGCGAGCTGATAGATGCCTTTTCTATCGACGTTCTGAATGACCGGCACCACCAAGCCGTCGGTCGTATCCACTGCCAAACCAATATGAAAATATTTCTTCAGGATCAGTTCGTCTTGACTCGGGGCGAGAGAGGCATTGAATCTGGGAAATTCAGCCAATGCGGCGGTTACGGCCTTCATGAGAAAAGGCAACAGTGTGACCCGAAATCCTTTTTCTTCGGCTTCATCTTTGAGTGACTGGCGGAAATTCTCAAGGTCGGTGACGTCAACTTCTTCGTGATGAGTCACATGAGGCACGTTACGCCAGGCTTGTTGCAGATGGGGCCCGGATCGTTTCTGAATTCGGGACAAGGGCTGGGTCTCGATCGGACCCCACTTCGAGAAGTCGACTTCAGGGAATGGCAAGGCTTCACTGCCACCTGAGACAGTCGGTTGGGGTGGCCGCGTAAGTTCGTTCTTAATGAATTGTTGCACGTCGGATTTAAGAATTCGGCCTTTACTGCCAGACCCGTGGATCATTCGAAGGTCCGCTCCAAGTTCTCGGGCAAAGCCGCGTACGGCCGGACTCGCATGGGGCAGTGCGTCGCCGTTTCGCTGAACGGGTGGGGGCAGGGAGGCGGGCGGCGCGTGTCGGATCGGGGGTCGGGTTTCAGAGTCGGGTTCTGATGGCAGTTCCGCGCCTCCAGTGGATCGAGGGGAGTCAGTCAATACGATCTCTTTCTCGACCTGTGCGGCCACCACCGTGTTGTCACTTTGCGCATCGGCTTTGTTGGTTTCTTCGAGCAGCAGAATCACGTTGCCTTCAGAGACCTGATCGCCGACGGCTGTGCGAATTTCGATGACAGTGCCGGCACAGGGGGCCGGCACGTCCATGGTTGCCTTGTCGCTTTCCAGCGTGACCAGCGGGTCCTCCCGTTGGACCGAGTCGCCAGGTGCCACCAATACCTCGATCACATCCACACTCTGGATATCCCCGATATCCGGAATGGTGACTTCGGTCGGGTTACTCATGTAGACGACTCCCCTGGTTCTTCATCGATCGGTTTCTCTGCCCGTCAGGCTCCAATCGGGTTCGGTTTTTCGGTATCGATCCGGTAGCGCTCAATGGCCTCGGCGATCACGGTGGTCGGCACCGAATCTTCTGCTGCCAAAGCTTTGAGTGCAGTCAAAGCGATATAGTGACGGTCAACCTCGAAGAAAGCGCGCAACTGTTTTCGCGTTCCACTGCGGCCGAACCCATCGGTTCCCAGTACGAGATAGCGACCGGGGACGAATTCACGGATTTGTTCTGCGTAATTGCGAACATAGTCGGTCGTCGCAATCACCGGCCCCGACTCATCTTGGAGGCATTCCTCTACGAAAGAAATTCTGGCCTGGTCTGACGGATGCAGTAGATTCCAGCGAGCCTTGTCGCGCCCATCTCTGGCGAGTTCGTTAAAACTGGTAACACTCCAGACATCTGACAGCACCCCAAAATCCTTTTCCAGCAGATCTGCGGCCGCCAGCGATTCACGCAAGATGGCTCCGCTGCCGAGCAGTTGTACCCGCGGTGCCTGTTTGCGTGGCCGCTTGGCTCGGCGAACCCGATACATGCCCTTGAGAATTTTGTCCTGCACTCCCTCCGGCATGACAGGATGGTGGTAGTTCTCGTTCATTACGGTGATGTAGAAAAAGACATTTTCCTTGTCGACGAACATCCTCTGGAGGCCGCGATGTACGATGACCGCGAGTTCATAGTTGAATGCAGGCTCGTAGGCGATGCAGTTTGGAATGGTGGATGCCAGTAACAGTCCCTGGCCATCCTGGTGTTGCAATCCTTCTCCGGCCAGCGTGGTTCGACCAGCGGTTGCCCCGATCAGAAAACCCCGGGCCTGGATATCGCCGGCTGCCCAGGCCAGGTCGCCCACTCTCTGGAGGCCGAACATGGAGTAGAAGATATAGAACGGTATCATTGCGACACCATGATTCGCATAGGCTGTGCCCGCGGCGATCCAGGAAGCCATGGCACCCGCCTCTGTGATCCCTTCCTGCAGCACCTGACCCTGCTTGTCTTCACGGTAATACATCAACTGATCGGCATCTTCCGGAACGTAGAGTTGCCCCTTGGGCGAATAGATGCCAAGCTGGCGAAACATGCCTTCCATACCAAACGTACGCGACTCATCGGGCACGATGGGCACCACGAAACGATTGAGTTCAGGCTCCCGAACCAGCGCTGCCAAAATGCGAACGAATGCCATCGTGGATGAGATTTCCCGCTCACCCGTGCCTTCGAGTTGAGATTGAAAGATCGACAGGTCTGGTATTTCATACGAGGGTGCTTCGTCGCGACGGGCAGGCAGATAGCCGCCTAAGGCTTCGCGGCGCTCGCGCAGGTAGCGGATCTCTGGACTGTCTTCGCCGGGATGATAAAACGGCGCTTTAATGACTTCTTCATCTGACAGCGGGATTCGAAAACGGTCACGAAAGGCCCGCAGGGCTTCTTCATTCATCTTCTTTTGCTGATGGGTGATATTTTGGCCTTCGCCCGATTCGCCCATGCCATATCCTTTTACCGTTTTAGCCAGGATAACCGTGGGTTGACCCCGATGAGCCGTGGCCGCCGCATAGGCTGCATACACTTTGTGTGGATCGTGACCGCCTCGATTCAAACGCCAGACGTCCTCGTCCGTCATGTTGGCCACCATTGCCGCGAGCTCCGGGTACTTACCAAAGAAATGTTTTCGCACGAATGCGCCATCTTTGGCCTTGAACGCCTGGTATTCGCCGTCCACCGCTTCTTCCATGCGCCGCTTTAACAGGCCTTTGGTGTCGCGCATCAGGAGCGGATCCCAGTAGGAACCCCAGATCAGCTTGATAACGTTCCAGCCCGCCCCGCGGAATTCGCCCTCCAGTTCTTGGATAATCTTGCCGTTTCCTCGTACCGGGCCGTCAAGCCGCTGCAGGTTGCAATTGACGACGAAAATAAGGTTGTCGAGTTGCTCCCGCCCAGCAAGTCCGATAGTACCCATCGATTCGGGTTCGTCCATCTCGCCATCGCCAATGAACGCCCAGACTTTGCGATCGGTGGATGCAATGATTTCTCGGTCTTCAAGGTACTGCATGAATCGCGCCTGGTAGATCGCTTGAATCGGGCCAAGTCCCATCGACACGGTGGGGAACTGCCAGAAGTCTGGCATCAGCCATGGGTGCGGATACGATGAAAGGCCATGCCCGTCGACCTCTTGCCGAAAGCGGCGCAACTGATCTGCGCTGAGGCGCCCCTCAAGAAAAGCGCGCGCATAAATGCCGGGTGCGGAGTGCCCCTGAAAAAACACCAGGTCACCGTCGTGTTGCGGTCCCCGCGCGCGCCAGAAGTGGTTGAATCCTACGTCGTACAACGTAGCTGATGAGGCGAAGCTCGCGATGTGCCCGCCAAGCTCTGGACTGTCCTGGTTCGCCTGCATCACCATGGCAAGAGCATTCCAGCGAATCAGCGAGCGCACCCGCCATTCGATCGCAGGATCTCCGGGACTGCGGGGTTCTTGTGCTGCCGGAATCGTATTCAAGTAGGAAGTGGTCGGGCGGTAGGGGATATAGGCGCCAGAACGGCGTGCCTGGTCAATGAGCTCCTCGAGCAGGAAGTGCGCCCTCTCCTCGCCCTCACGTTCCAGAACGGAATCGAGTGCATCTCGCCATTCCTGAGTTTCTATAGGATCGAGATCGGACAAGCGGTTGCTGGCTGGGGCGGATTTCATGGTTGGTGGAGAAGCGGCCATTTTTGACAAGCAGGGGAACGATCGACCACGCAGGTTCAAAGCCCGAGAATCAGCGTGTAAATGATGCGTAGGGCGATGGACAAATTTTACCACGCAGGATTGCGCCGTCCGGATGATGGGGGCGATGGTCTTACCAGGGTTACCTCACTTTGCAGATGGCGTACAATCGCAGCGTTTGCTGGAGTGCAGTTGCTTCTTAACGCTCCCGTATGGGTTGTGAGTCCTCCCGTTTTGAATTGTTACCTGCTAGCTGATGTCGATAATTTCGCGCGGCGGTAATTTCGCCCCCCCACCCATGGTCCAATCGGAACGTGCGGCGGAACTTCGCGAGTGGTCGCGGCAAGGGTATTCCATCACGCTCAACCGGCGTCAGCTCTGCGATCTCGAGCTTCTTTCAATTGGCGCGTTTGCGCCTTTGCACGGATTTATGGGTCAGGCCGACTATGAGCGGGTGTTGGCTGAGGAGCGGCTTGCCGATGGCTCGTTGTGGCCTATCCCGGTGGTGCTGGCGGTCTCGGAAACGTCGGCCGCGCAAATTGACTGTGGTGACCACGTGGCACTTCGCGATTCCGAGGGATTCATGCCCGCTGTTTTACGCGTCGCTGATTTATGGAAACCTGACCGGGAATGGGAAGCCGAGACCGTCTACGGGACCGGATCGCGCGACCACCCCGGGGTGCGCCTGGTGTTGGATGAAACGGCATCCGTCTATGTGGGGGGCACCATCGAGGTTTTGGAGTTGCCTGTTCATTATGATTTCGAGTCCCTGTGGCACACACCCGCCCGGTTGCGTCAGGGGTTCGATCAGGCGGGCTGGGATTCGGTCATTGCGTTTCAGACTTCGCGGCCCATGCACCGTCTGCAGCGTGACCTGGTGGTAGAGATGGCTGCGGCTCAAGACGCAAAAATCTTGTTGCATCCGGTGGTTGGAGAAACCAAGCCTGGTGACTTGGAATATTACGCGCGGGTGCATTGCTATCAGGCGCTGCTCCGTCATCTGCCAGCCCAGCTCGCTGTGCTGTCCTTGCTGCCTCTGGCAATGCGCATGGCCGGGCCACGCGAGGCGCTTTGGCACGGTATCATTCATCGCAATTACGGCTGCTCGGCATTCATCGTCGGGCCCGATGACAGTTCACCCCCGTCGACAGACAGCGGTACGCGGTTCTATGGGAAGTACGCGGCGCAGGAACACGTGGCGGCTGTCTGCGATGAACTCGACATTCAGATGTTGGCTGTAGAAGAGCGTCGCTATTGCGTCTCGAGCAAGACGTTCTTGCCCGTATCGGTCCTGGAACAAAACGGTGACCGATCAGTGAGTTATTCCGATCATGATCTCAGGCAGGCATTGGCGAAGGGTGAACCGGTGCCCGACTGGTTCAGTTTTCCCGAGGTGATCGATTGTCTCTCTGGTGTCTATCCATCTCACAGCCAGGTCGGGATCACGCTGTTTTTTACCGGTCTCTCGGGATCCGGTAAATCTACCCTGGCGGGTATCATGCGGGCGAAACTCATCGAGAATGGCCAGCGGCCCGTAACCCTGCTCGATGGTGACATTGTGCGGCAGAATTTATCGAGCGAGCTTGGCTTTTCGAGGGCGCACCGAGACCTGAATATCCGTCGTATTGGTTTTGTAGCGAACGAGATCAGTAAAAATGGGGGGGTTGCGATCTGTGCTCCGATTGCCCCCTACCGGACGATCCGCCGTGAGATCCGCGGCCTGATCGAGCAACACGGTGTGTTCATTGAGATCTACCTTTCTACGCCGCTTGCCGTGTGCGAGGAGCGAGATCGCAAGGGCCTGTATGCCAAAGCGCGCGCCGGTGAGATCCCTCAGTTCACTGGCATCAGTGATCCCTACGAATCGCCAGAACGTCCCGAATTGGTAATCGACACGTCGAAAGCGACGCCGACACAGGCGTGTCGACAAATCCTCGATCACTTGACGGGTCGCGGACTGGTTGACGTTCGCCGCGAGTGAGCAGGCGGTCATTTCAATCGGCTTTGCTTCGATGCGCATGTTTTTCCAGTATCGGTAAAAGAAATCGACCGGTATAGGAGTTCTCGGCCCGGGCCAGATCTTCCGGGGTGCCGAACGCCACGAGTTGTCCCCCTCGGTGACCTCCTTCTGGCCCGAGATCAATGACCCAGTCGGCAGTTTTGATGACGTCCAGGTTATGTTCAATTACCACTACGGTATTTCCGCGGTCACGGAGTCGATGCAGTACCTTCAGTAGCTGTTTTATGTCGTGAAAATGAAGGCCAGTCGTGGGTTCATCCAGGATATATAGCGTGCGCCCAGTGTCCCGCTTGGACAGTTCCCTCGACAACTTGATTCGTTGTGCTTCTCCGCCCGACAGCGTGGTCGCACTCTGGCCAAGCTGAATATAACCAAGGCCAACATCAACTAGCGTATCCAGTTTTCGCTTAATCACCGGGATTGCTCGGAAGAACTCCGCAGCTTCCGTTACGGTCATTCCCAATACCTCGCTGATCGTCTTTCCCTTATAGCGGACATCCAGGGTTTCGCGGTTATAGCGAGAACCCCTGCACAGATCACAGGTAACGTAGATATCCGGCAGAAAATGCATTTCCACCTTGATCAGCCCGTCCCCCTGGCAAGATTCGCAGCGCCCGCCTCGCACATTGAATGAGAAGCGCCCGGGCTTGTACCCGCGGGCCCGCGATTCGGGTGTGGCTGCGAACAGTTCCCGGATTGGAGTAAAAAGACCCGTGTAGGTGGCTGGATTGGACCGTGGCGTTCGACCAATGGGGTTTTGATCGATGTCGATCACTTTGTCGAAATATTCGAACCCATTGATTGTTTTAAAAGGCGCACAGCGATGGCGTGCTTGGTGCAGTTTTTTTGCCATGGCCGGAAAGATCGTATGATTGACCAGGGTCGATTTTCCGGATCCGGATACGCCCGTGACACAGGTAAAGAGCCCCACTGGAATATCGATGTCGAGATGCTGCAAGTTGTTGCCGCAAGCGCCCCGCACAGACAGTACGCGTTGTGACTCCAAGGCTTGTCGCTCGGCCGGTAATTCAATCTGTAACTGGCCAGCGAGGTAGCGACCGGTTAAGGAGCCTGAATGGGAGATGACCTGGTCGGGTGATCCAGCCACGACGATCGTGCCGCCCAGAGCGCCTGCTCCAGGACCCAGGTCAACCACGTGATCGGCGCTGCGAATCGCCTCCTCGTCGTGTTCAATCACCACGATGGTGTTGCCGAGATCCCGAAGTTGAATCAAGGTGTCTAGAAGACGGGCATTGTCTCGTTGGTGTAAGCCAATCGAGGGCTCGTCGAGGATATACATGACACCCACCAATCCCGAACCGATCTGCGACGCCAGGCGGATCCGCTGTCCTTCTCCACCCGAGAGCGTTTCGGCCGCCCGATCCAATGTTAGGTATTCGAGCCCGACATTGACCAGGAAACGGAGTCGATTGGCGATTTCTTTGATAATCTTTGTTGCAATTTCCCCCTGTCGACCGGGCAGATCCAGTTCTTCAAAAAAGGTCAGTGATTCTTCTACCGTAATCGCGGTGATCTGGTGCAGAGGTAAATCACTTACGAATACATTGCGAGACTCCAGCCGCAGACGGCTGCCATCACAGGTTTCACACGGTTGCGTATTGAGGTGCCGAGCAAGTTCTTCCCGAATGATATTGGATTCGGAGTCCCGATAGCGCCGTTCCATACTCGGTATGACGCCCTCGAAAACGTGTTTACGCCGGCGAGGCCTGCGACCATGGGCGCGCAGATAGGTGAAGGGAATCTTTTCTTTGCCGCTGCCGTAGAGGATGGTCTTACGCAGTTTGGCCGGCAAGCGGCGAAACGGGGTATCAACATCGAAATCATAGTGCTCGGCCAGGCAATGAAGCAGGTTGAAGAAAAACGCATTACGCCGGTCCCAACCGCTGATGGCGCCGGCAGCCAGGCTCAACGTGTCGTCCTGTATCACCCGATCGGGGTCGAAAAACTGCCGGGCACCGAGGCCGTCGCAATCGGGACAGGCGCCCGCAGGATTGTTAAAAGAAAAGACGCGCGGCTCCAGTTCATTCAGGCTGTAGCCGCAGTGCGGGCACGCGTAACGGGCAGAGAACAACAACTCTTCCCCAGGTTCGCTGTCTTTCGACGACAACACTTCAACCAGAGCCACGTCGTCAGCGAGCGCCAATGCGGTTTCGAAGGACTCCGCCAGCCGTTGCTTGCTGTTCGGCTGCACAATGATCCGGTCGACCACTATTTCAATGCTATGTTTGCGTTTTTTGTCTAAATCAGGAAGCTGTTCCAATTCGTAGACGCTCCCGTCAATACGTGCACGGATGAAGCCTTGGCTGTAGAGGTCATGGAGCAACTGTTGATACTCACCTTTGCGCTCTTGAATTACGGGGGCTAGCAGCAGCAGACGCGAACCTTCCGGTAAGGCCATTACACGGTCGACCATCTCCGTGACAGTACTGGCTGCCAATGGTGCGCCATGTTCGGGACATCGAGGTTCACCCACTCGGGCGAAGAGCAGGCGCAGATAATCGTAGATCTCGGTAACCGTGCCGACGGTAGATCGAGGGTTATGAGAGGATGATTTTTGTTCAATGCTGATTGCCGGCGACAATCCTTCTATCAGATCGACATCCGGTTTTTCCATCAGCGACAGGAACTGTCGAGCATAAGCCGACAAGGATTCGACGTAGCGGCGCTGGCCTTCTGCATAGATCGTATCGAATGCCAGAGAGGACTTTCCCGAGCCGGAAATTCCCGTAATTACGATCAGGCGGTCCCGCGGTAAATCGAGATCGATGTTCTTCAAGTTATGGGTGCGGGCACCCCGGATCTGGATTTGTCGCATCGGTACGAGGGAATTCGGCCAAAACTGCTAATATTACGACTCGTTTTGCCGTGTAATCAAAATCTTTTTCGTTGCTGGCGTAATAATTGGGTGTTGTCGAGCGCTCACGCCTCGAAGACGTTCTGCTCATTTTGTCGATTCGCGGTGGCGCAAAGCGAGGCTGCTAGGGCCATCGACGGTGGTTTAGACTTTGATTGGGAATAGAAAAGTACGGCTCTCTGCTCGTTACCTTCCCCCCATGAATTCAGTCGAGCGGCGCGCGATCGCTGCTCTGTCATCCGTACTCGGACTGCGGATGTTCGGGTTGTTCTTGATCCTGCCGGTGCTGGCACTCTACGCTGGGGAAATTGACGGGGCGACACCCGCCATGATCGGGGTTGCATTGGGTATGTACGGCCTTACCCAGGCACTTTTCCAGGTGCCATTCGGTTTGTTGTCGGATCGGTTCGGACGCAAGCCGTTGCTGGTGGCCGGCCTGTTATTGTTTGCGCTCGGCAGTGTCATCGCTGCTCGGGCCCATTCAATCGAGGTGGTGATTCTCGGCCGAGCGCTGCAAGGGTCGGGGGCGATTGCATCTGTTGTGTTGGCGTTGCTTGCAGACCTTACCCGGGAAGAACAGCGGACCAAAGCGGTCGCCCTCGTCGGCTCATCCATTGGGTTTTCTTTTCTTCTGGCACTGATGCTGGGCCCGATTCTCGATGCCGTAATTGGTTTGTCCGGAATTTTCTGGAGTACGGGGTTGCTGGCCTTGATGGCGCTGCCGGTGGTGGTGTGGTTCGTGCCTGCGGTGGAGCGACCGTCTCGTCGTGGAGATGTTCAGCCGGCCTGGGGTCAAGTGCGCAGGGTCCTTCAAAACAGGCAATTGCTGTTTATGGACTGCGGGATCCTCGTCCTGCACATGGTGCTGATGGCGTTTTTTGTTGCGGTGCCATTTGCCTTGCTGGAGACACTCGAACTGCCGCGGGATCGACACTGGCAGGTATATGTCCCTGTGTTGGGTGCTGCGGTGTTGGCGATGGTGCCGATGCTGATCCTCAGCATGGTTCGCGAACATACCTTCCCGGTGTTGCGCGCGGGGGTTGCAATATTATTGATTGCTTCACTGGTGCTGCTGATCAGTGACAGGAACACCGGCGGTCTGGTGGTCGGCTTGTGGCTCTTCTTTGTGGCATTCACGCTGCTCGAAGCGCTGATGCCGTCTTTGATGTCACGGCTGGTACCGGCACAGAGCAAAGGCACGGCCTTAGGGGTCTACAACACGTTCCAGTTTCTCGGGGTGTTCATAGGCGGCGCTCTCGGCGGTTGGCTGTTTGGTCATTTCGGGGGATCTGGCGTATTCATTTTTTCTGCCGTCGCGGTACTGGTTTGGTTGATTCTGGTTGTAGCAGTCCCGGCACCGAAACTTCTCGAGAGCCGAACTGTTGATTTAGAAAACGCCGAAGAACGTGATTTTTCTGCGCTCGTGGCGCAGTTTCGGGGCCTGCCAGGGGTGCACGAGGTGATCCTGTTACCTGGGGAGAATATTGCGTACTTGAAAGTGGACCCGGAGCGTTTTCATAATGAGAGCCTGAGCAAGATGGCAGGTATCGAGGTACAGTGATCACGATTTTCGGGTTGTGCCGGCGAAACATGCACAGACTGGGGGACAAGAGAAATGGCGAGAGGAATTAATAAAGCGATTATTGTGGGGAATCTCGGGCGTGACCCGGAGGTGCGATACACTGCCAACGGCAATGCGATTGCGAACATTACGGTCGCAACGACCGAGAGTTGGAAGGACAAGCAATCGGGCGAACGACAAGAGAAGACCGAATGGCATCGGGTGGTTTTTTTCGGGCGCCTGGCCGAAGTTGCCGGAGAATATCTGAAAAAGGGCGCGCAGGTTTACATCGAAGGACGCCTGCAGACCCGCAAATGGGAGGATAAAAGCGGTCAGGAGCGCTATACGACCGAGATTGTCGCCAACGAGATGCAAATGCTCGGTTCGCGAGGGGACGGGACGACCGGAACGTCGAACGACGATTATTCGGGCGAAGCGCGTTCCGCGACGGACAGTTCTGGCAGCGGCGCCAGCGGCGGTGACCCGGATCTAGACGATGATATTCCTTTCTGACAGATCGAGCTGACTGTCGAGTGTTCAGTCCAGAAAGTGTTTAGTCTAGAATGGGCCCGAAGGAGTTGGAGCCCTACCCATTGCCAGCTGGTGTCGTGGCCGCTCAGTAGTGCGGTGTACATATCAAAAGACGCAGGCAGAATGAATTGGCCCCGTGGGCACGCCGGTGAAAAATTCTTGAGGAGGATATGACAGACCGGAATCAGTCGGTTGCGGATACGTTTCCAAAACTCCTGCGAGAGCGGGTGCGAACGGGTGGCGACCGTCCCGCCATGCGGGAAAAAAGATACGGGATCTGGCAGACGTGGACTTGGAAGGACTACGAAGGTGTCATTCGCCGCTTTGCCCACGGTCTTTCCGACCTCGGGTTCAAGCGCGGCGACAAATTGACCATCATCGGCGATAACCGGCCGCGCCTTTATGCGGCGATGGCGTCCGCCCAATGCCTTGGCGGCATTCCTGTGCCGGCCTACCAGGATTCGGTGGCGGGCGAGATCCAATACTTGGTGGAGCACTCGGAGGCGCATTTCATTGTCGCCGAAGATCAGGAGCAGGTCGACAAGGCGCTCGAGATTCGGGAGCAGTGTCCGTTTGTTCAAGCCATTATTTACGATAATCCTAGAGGACTCCGTGACTATGACCCCGAACTGGTCCTGAGTTTCGAGGCGTTAGAAGAGCGGGGTCGGCAATTGGCAGAACGTGACCCAGGATTTCTCGATCAAGCCATCGACGAGGGTTCCGGCGCCGATACGGCGGTGATTCTTTACACCTCCGGGACAACGGGCACCCCCAAAGGCGTCGTGTTGAGCCACGAGAATTTGCTGGTTACGTCACGCAACGCAGCCGAGTTCGATCGCATAACCCCCGACACCAACAGTCTCGCCTACCTGCCAATGGCCTGGGTTGGGGACAACATTTTTTCTTTTTCCGAAGCATTTGTCGCTGGATTCTGTGTCAACTGTCCAGAAAGTGGTGCGACCGTGATGCAGGATATGCGCGAGATCGGACCCGATTTTTATTTCGGACCCCCCAGGATTTTCGAGAACCTGCTGACGATGGTGATGATCCGGATGGAGGACGCCGGTTGGATCAAGCGCAAGTTGTTTCATTACTTCATGGGTGTTGCACGCCGGGCTGGCGGTCGAATTCTTGATCATCAGTCGGTTTCTCTGTGGGATCGCTTGCTCTACGGTGTCGGGGAATTACTGATCTTCGGGCCATTGAAAAATACGCTTGGGATGAGTCGAATTCGCGTGGCCTACACGGCCGGGGAAGCCATTGGCCCCGAGCTTTTTGATTTTTATCGGTCGCTCGGCATTAATCTCAAACAACTCTACGGCCAGACCGAAGCCGCTGTGTTCGTTACCATGCAGCTCGATGGCGAAGTCCGCTCCGAAACCGTGGGAACTGCCTTTACGGATGTGGAACTCAAGATCGCAGAAAATAGCGAGGTGCTTTATCGAAGCCCTGGTGTATTCCAGGAGTACTACAAGAATCCAGAGGCAACGGCTGAAACCAAAACCCCGGATGGTTGGGTGAAAACCGGGGATGCGGGGTATGTGGATGAGGAAGGGCACTTGCGAATCATCGACCGGGCCAAGGACGTCGGCAAGATGAACGATGGCTCAATGTTCGCGCCCAAATATATCGAAAACAAGCTCAAGTTCTACCAATACATCAAAGAGGCCGTCACCTTTGGCGATCAGAAAGATTATGCGTCAGCGTTCATCAATATCGACCTCGACGCCGTGAGCAACTGGGCAGAGCGAAATAACATCACCTACGGGGGGTACCAGGAGATTGCCTCTCATGACAAGGTTCGCGGTCTGATCGAGGACTGCATCGCGAAGGTCAACGAGGATCTTGCTGCGGATTCGCATCTTCGGTCATCGCAGATTCAGCGGTTTATTATTTTGCACAAGGAACTCGATGCCGATGATGGAGAACTGACCCGTACCCGAAAAGTGCGCCGGCGGATTATTGCAGAAAAATATGGAACGCTGATCGACGCGCTCTATTCGGACCAGCAGCATGTGGAGGTGGAGTCGCAGGTAACCTTCGAAGACGGCAGTACCGGCTCGCTTCATGCGGACCTCAAGATTTATGATTTGCCGGGCCTAAAGCCGATGCACGAATCGTTGGCCGCGGCGAGCTGAGGGAGCGGGATATGAGCGAGCGCCAGTTTGGTGATGCTGTGCTCAGTTTTGATAACGTCAGTATTTCTTTCGGCGCAGTTGCGGCTCTAACGGGAATCAGTTTTGATATTTATGAGCACGAGATTGTCGCCATTATTGGACCCAATGGCGCGGGGAAAACGACGGCGCTCAACGTAATCAATGGGGTGTATCAACCCACCGATGGCACCATCACCTACAAGGGTGAGGCTCGAACCCGTATGCGCCCCTATCAGGCTGCTGCACAGGGCATTGCGCGAACTTTCCAGAATGTGGCGCTCTTTAAGGGTATGAACACCCTGGACAACATCATGACCGGCCGCAACCTCAAGATGAAATCAAATTTGTTTCTGCAGGGCCTCTATTGGGGGCCAGCACAGCGTGAAGAAATTGAGCATCGCAAGGCGGTTGAAAAGATCATCGATTTTCTAGAAATTGAATCGGTCCGAAAAACAGTTGTTGGGCGCTTGCCCTTTGGACTGCAAAAGCGTGTCGAGCTCGGCCGTGCCCTGGCTGCCGAACCGGAAATCTTACTGCTGGATGAGCCCATGGCCGGTATGAATCTAGAAGAGAAAGAAGACATGTGCCGCTTCGTTCTGGATGTCAATGATGAGCTCGGAACGACCATCGTGTTAATTGAACACGATATGAGTGTGGTGATGGACATTTCAGACCGGGTGATCGTGCTTGATTATGGACGCAAGATCTCTGAAGGAACACCCGAGGTTGTGCGCGCCGATCAGAACGTGATTGATGCCTATCTAGGAGTGACGCACTAATAATGTATTTCGAATCGAAAGATTTGATGAGGTGCCAATAGCATGCACCCGGAGTTGGCGTTTGCGATTGAAGTCCTGATTGCCGGGTTGCTGTCGGGCGTGATGTATTCATTGGTGGCTCTAGGATTTGTTCTAATATTTAAAGCATCGGGCATCTTTAATTTTGCCCAGGGTGCCATGGTGTTGTTCGCGGCACTGACGTTTGTCCGCATTCTCGAGATGGGCGTTAATTTTTGGCTCGCGATTGCCGTCGCATTGGCGGTCATGATCGTCCTGGCAGTGGTCATTGAGCGGGTCATGTTGCGACCACTGATTGCGCAGCCGGTGATTATTTTGTTTATGGCAACGATTGGCCTGAATTATTTTCTGGAAGGCTTCGCGCAGGCGGTTTGGGATGCCGACGTCCATGGTTTGGATTTGGGTATACCGGATGTGCCCTGGATGTCGTTGCTGGATTCGACCAACATTTTGATCAGTTTGTTTGACGTTTGGTCGGCCGTTATCTGTGGCGTACTGGTGCTCGTGCTGGCTTTTTTCTTTCAAAAAGGCCGGATTGGCCGTGCGCTTCGCGCGGTGGCCGATGACAACCAGGCCGCGATGTCCGTCGGTATCCCGCTGCAGCAAATCTGGGCGATCGTCTGGGCGGCTGCAGGCCTCGTGGCCCTAGTGGCAGGTGCGTTGTGGGGCCAACGCTTAGGCGTTCAGTTCAGTATTTCCCTGGTTGCGCTTAAAGCCTTACCCGTCTTGATCCTGGGGGGTTTTAATTCGATCGCAGGCGCCATCCTCGGTGGATTGATTATCGGAGCCACTGAGAAGTTAGCCGAGGTTTATCTCGGCCCAATCATCGGCGGTGGAATAGAGTCCTGGAGTGCGTACTTTATTGCGATGCTGTTCCTGATCTTTCGGCCACAGGGCCTTTTCGGCGAAAAGATCATCGAGAGGGTGTAAATCCATGCTCTATAGAGAAACCGGACAGTTTAAGACGACCTATCAGCGCGATATGGCGATCTTCCCGATTCGTCAGGACCGCTGGGTTCTGATTGCCGCAGTGGTCTTTGCGGTCGTCGGCATTCCGTTCATTGCCAGCCAGCATGTGATAGCGGGCTACCTGATTCCATTTCTAATTTGGGTTATTGCAGCTATTGGTTTGAATATTTTGACCGGCTATACCGGCCAACTTTCTTTAGGGCATGGGGCATTCATGGCGGTCGGGGCGTATTCTGCCTATAACTTCGCATCTCGGATTCCTGAATTGCCGATTGTGCTCGTGTTTATATTGGCGGGACTGGTTGCGGCCATTTTCGGCGTGCTTGTTGGCAGCCCGAGTCTTCGCATCAAGGGGTTTTATCTCGCAGTAGCGACACTCGCCGCCCAGTTTTTCGTCGAATGGGTCTTTGCGACCTTCCCGTGGTTTGTGGGCGGTGCAGCAAGCATGGTGATTGATACGCCGAAGATGGATATTTTCGGTTACCCGATCACGTCCACTTTGGATAACTATTATCTGGTGCTGGGATTCGTCGTGGTCATGACGCTGTTGGGTAAGAACCTGGTGCGAAGTGCAATCGGGCGTTCCTGGATGGCCATCCGGGACATGGACGTTGCCGCCGAAGTGATCGGCATTCGTCCGTTATATGCCAAACTGTCTGCTTTTGCAGTCAGTTC
>CAJXWH010000027.1 GCA_913062915.1 uncultured Acidiferrobacteraceae bacterium
TACGATGGCAGGCTCGAGACCGGGATGGTGATCTGTGTCGAGAGCTACGTGGGCGCGAAAGGTGAGCGCGAAGGTGTCAAGCTGGAGCAGCAGGTACTAGTGACCGAAGATGGCTACGACATGCTCTCGACTTATCCTCTGGAAGAAGCACTATTGGATTGATCGAAGTATTCTTTAACTTGCCTTTCGGACGTTTTTGTACTCAATCGAGAATCAAGGCATAACTCGCCCGGCATTGATCATGCAACAGCGTAAAATTCCTGCCGTGTTCATGCGCGGCGGCACCAGCAAGGCGCTCATGTTTCATCGGCGCGACTTGCCGACCGACGCCCGCCTATGGCCGGAACTTTTCGTCGCCGCACTTGGCGCGAACGACCCCTACGGTCGGCAGCTCGATGGCATGGGAGGGGGCATCTCTTCGCTGTCCAAGGTCTGCGTCATTTCACCGTCCGACAGGCCGGGAGCGGACATCGATTACTCCTTTTTTCAATTGACCCCGACGACGGACTTGGTAGACCCGTCCGCGAGTTGTGGCAACATGTCTGCGGCCGTCGGACCATTTGCGGTGGACGAAGGGTTGGTCTCTCCGGTTGGTACCGAAGCCTGTGTGCGGATATTTAGTACCAACACTACCCGGATGATTCACTCGAGCTTTTCTCTCGATCAAGGCGAGGCCGCGGTCGATGGAAAAATGTCGCTGCCGGGCGTCGCGGGGTTTGGGTCGCCCGTACGCCTGGAGTTCAAAGACCCAGGTGGGGGTGCGACGGGCCATTTGCTGCCCACAGGCAAACCCATCGACGAGATCCGGTTACCAGGCGCGAAGTCAATCGTCGCCTCAATGGCAGATGCCGGTAATCCCTGTGTTTTTATTCAGGCCAGAGACCTTGGGCTGACGGGTGCCGAGATGCCAGATGACATTGAGCGAAATCCTGAAATTCTGGAGAGCCTTGAAGCGATTCGCTGCCGGGCAAGCGTCTCGATGGGTATCGCGCGAGACATCGGTGAAGCAAGTCGTATTCCGGGTATCCCCAAGGTCGCGTTCCTGTCGCCGGCCCAAGACATGACGACACTGGCTGGCAATACTGTCTCAGCGGCTGAATGTGACATCTTGGTGAGAATGATTTCACTCGGTCAGCCCCATCGCGCAATTCCGGTCACCGGTGCACTCTGTATAGCCGCGACAGCTCGGGTTGATGGGTCTCTGGTGAGCGGGATGTTCGACACCACCCGCTGCGGTTCCGAACTCCGGCTCGCCCACCCCTCGGGGGTTACGAGCGTCGACGCGAAACTCGAGAAGCGAAATGGGAACTGGTATGCCACATCCGCAACCATCTACCGGACCGCCCGGCGGCTGATGGATGGGTATGTCTACATGCCTGCTGCCCGCACACCGGGACTTGGGGTCGTGCCTGAACTCTGACACCCACAACCAAGCGGAAGCGCAAGATTGTGTCGATGAAATACCTCTAAAGCTTTTTATGAAGGGTGAGAAGTTGTTTGCAGAGTCTGGTACACCAGCCTGTGAAAGTGATGCAGTGCATGTTCGCTGATGCCAGACAGCCGCTTGTCGGCGACAATCCGTCCCTGATCATAGCCATGGGACTTAAGGCCCCGCTGCACCGATTCGCATAGGTAAACATCTTCGAGCACCAGAACTTCAGCAGTGTACGTGCTGCGGGCGGTGTTCTGTTTGTTGCCGACGGACAGAGTATGGCCCTCAAAACTCGATCTCGTCAGACTTCGTGGGCGAACCGCAGATACATTCATCTCATCAGCGCCTGGCAGAATGTTGAACGTGGTATTGGGCCACAGGTACCAAAACAAAGCGCCCTGGTAGCCTTGGTCCGGGTTTACATCGTAGGCTGAATTCTTATGGCGTATTTGTGGCCCGGTTTGGCGCGACCAGAGCCCAAAGGTCTCCATCTGGTAGTCGTCCATGCAGATCAATGAAGCGAAGTCCGGATGCGCGGGTTCGCAGTGATAGCACTCAACATAATTATCGACAACTACTTTCCAGCCAGCCTCAATCTCCGTCGGGCCAAATGTGTTGGCCATTGGTACTCGAAGGTCGTCCAGAAAGGGCACACGGGATCGGATATCGGTTTCGAGGTCAGCAACAGTATCCGCGAGTCGTTCCGCTTTAGGGTCGAGGTTGACAAATACGCAGCCGACGAATTCCTCGAGCTGAATTGATTTCAGGCCGTAATCTTCAAGGCGAAAACCTGCGAGATCAGCAGTATTTCTGGCATGGCGCAAGGCACCATCTTTTTTGTAAGTCCAGGCGTGATACGGACAGACAATCGCGCTGGCTACATTGCCCTGGCCTTGTAGCAATTCATGCGCACGGTGACGACAGACGTTGTAAAAGGCGCGCAACTCGAGATCGTCCCCCAGGATCACAAAGACACTCTGGCTGCAAATGTCGACTACGACATAATCACCGGGGACTGCGAAGCTTTGACACGGTGCAACGTATTGCCAGCTCCGGTAAAAAATCTTCTCCTTTTCGAGCTCGAATAAACCGGGGTCAGTGTAGTAAGAGGAAGACAATGTAAAAGAAGTCTCCGGGGCATCAGTCAGCGGGTGGGGCAGTGGCGGCAGCTCTACAATCATTGTTATGGTTTTTCGTATTGGAAATATTTGTGTGCTGTTTGTCGTTAATTAATAGTATAACGTTGTAATTGCGGTGCGCTACCAGGGGTGCAACTGATGGCAGAGATGAGACTTTTAGACTGGAGTGGTTGGAACCCGATACACCAAACTGACCAAAAGACTCTTCTTCACTAACCCGCAGAGAGAGCATTTAGGAAAAATTCTCTGTTAGCGACACCTAGCATCCAGGTTGAGCAGTTGATCGGGTTCCCAACGCAACGGTATCGTTGCCTCATAGCGAAAAATGTACGGGAGGAAATGCCATGGCTGTGAATCCAATCTCAACAGCTGAACCCAAGATAGGCTTTGTGGGTTTGGGTGTCATGGGTGAGCCCATGTGTTTGAATCTAGCCAAGAAAGCACCATCAAAGGTCATCGGTTTTGATCTATCCTCTGAGTCGCTGGGGCGTTTGGTCGAGGCGGGGGTGGTGAGGGCGATAAGCCTCGCAGATCTGGCAGGTCGGTGCGAACTGATTTTTTTGTCTTTGCCCGATGGCGATGCGGTTAAAGCAGTATGTTGTGATCCTGATGGGCTTATCGCACATATGAAGGCGTCTTCGATCCTGGTGGATATGAGTACCTCACCTGTCGGCCTGACCCGGGAATTGGCGGCCCAATGCCAGGCGCGGCACATCGGCTTTGCGGATGCGCCGGTAGCACGAACCCGGGAAGCGGCGATTCGTGGTGATCTTAGTGTCATGGTGGGGTGTGATGCGACTCTATTCGAACGGTTGTTACCGGTGTTGAAGCTTATGGGCAGTGATGTCACGCGGTGTGGGGAGGTCGGATCCGGTCAGATCATGAAAATTCTCAACAATATGGTGCTGTTTCAAAACGTTTGCGCCTTAAGTGAAGCCATTGCGGTCGCCAGGCGCAATGCTGTCGATCCAGACACTTTTTTGTCTGTTTTATCAAAGGGGTCAGGTGATAGCTTTGCGCTTCGAAATCACGGTATAAAATCGATGCTGCCTCGCATCTTTCCAGACCGCGCTTTCTCTACACGTTATGCCAAGAAAGATCTTGGCTATGCTCTGGATTTGGCCAACTCTGTTGGGTTGGACTTGAAGTGCGCGAAGGTCGTTATGGAGCGGCTTACTGAATCTGAAGCGGCGGGCTTTGGTGATCAGTATTTCCCTGTGCTTCTCAATGTCATTGACCCTATAGTCGATTGAGCTTCATTAATTGAGGGCAGTGGGTCACAATCTGGTCACACTGATTTGATCTAAAAGGAACTTCAACCGTTGTTTCGAAGAACATGGTGCCAGGTGTCGACGCCAAGACAGGGTGACCCCGGAAGGGTCTACCCACAGATCGATACGTTATTAAATTATTGAAGTCTTTGTAACAGCACCCAGATAGTTCTCGACTCGCATTATGGCAACGAACGATCCGCTGCTTCAGCCTTTTCAACTGAAAGGACTGACGCTGAAAAATCGCGTTATTTCGACCAGCCACGAACCCGCCTATGCTGAAGACGGTCTACCGACGCTGCGCTACCAACTGTACCATGAGGAAAAAGCCAGGGGCGGTATTGCGCTGACCATGTTCGGCGGCGGCACGTTGGTGGCACCTGACACCCCGCCCGCCTATGGCAACCTCTACGCCGGTGATGATCGCATCGTGCCGCACTTTCGGGAGCTTGCCCGACGTGTGCACGGATACGGTGCGGCCACGATGTGCCAGATTACGCACCTCGGCCGGCGTACCTCCAACTACCAGGGCAACTGGCTGCCGGTCATCGCGCCCTCGCCCGTACGCGAAGCCGCTCACCGGGCGTTTCCCAAGATGATGGAGGACTGGGACATCAAGCGCGTAGTCAAAGCCTACGGGGCGGCGGCGGCGCGCTGTCGCGAGGGGGATCTGGACGGCATCGAGATAGAAGCCTACGGCCACCTGCTGGACAGCTTCTGGACGCCCACCATCAACCGCCGTACCGATGAATACGGCGGCACGCTGAAAAACCGCATGCGCTTCTCGCTGGAGGTGTTGGAGGAAATTCGGCGGCAAGTGGGGAGTGACTACATCGTGGGCGTGCGCATGTCGTTCGACGAGGATGTAGAGGGCGGCATCCAGTTCGACGAGGGTCTGCGAATCGGGGAGATCCTGGTGGACACCGGCATGATCGATTTTATTAGCGTGATCCGAGGTCACGTGGACAGCAACGCGGGGATGTCCAATGTCATCCCCAACATGGGCACACCGCAAGCCCCTTATCTGGAGTTTTCCGGTGCGGTCAAGCGCCATTTCGACCTGCCGGTGATGCACGCCGCCCGCATCAACGATGTGGCGACCGCCCGCTATGCCATCAAGGAAGGATTGCTGGATCTGGTGGGCATGACCCGTGCACACTTTGCCGACCCGCACATCGTGGCCAAGATCATCCGCGGTGAGGAAGACCAGATCCGCCCGTGCGTCGGTGCCGGTTACTGCATCGATCGCATCTACGGGGAGGGCGAGGCACTGTGCCTGCACAACCCCGCCACCGGCCGTGAGAGCACTGTGCCGCAGGTCATTACCCCAAGCGGTGGGCCTTACCGGCGCGTGGTGGTGGTCGGTGCCGGTCCGGCAGGGCTCGAGGCCGCCCGGGTCTGCGCTGGGCGTGGCCATGATGTGCTGCTGATGGAAGCCTCTCGCCTGCACGGCGGGCAGGTCAATCTTGCAGCCAGGGTGGACCGGCGCAAGGAAATTCTGGGGATCACCGACTGGCTGTTTGACCAGTGCCAGCGCCTGAAAATCGAGACGCGTTTTGACTGCTATGCCGATGTCGATATGGTCAACCAGGCGTCTCCCGACGTTGTGCTCATTGCAACCGGCGGGGTTCCCAGCGTCGGACGCTTCACCGAGGGAGAGAACTTGGCGGTCACCAGTTGGGACATCCTCTCGGGTTCAGTACCGATTGAGAAAAATGTACTCTTCTATGACGACAATGGGCAGCACGCCGGTGTGTCCTGTGCCGAGTTCCTGGCTGAGAGCGGCTGCGACCTTGAGTACCTGTCGCCAGAAATGATGATTGCACCCGACATTGGCGGCACCAATCATCCGGCTTACTTGAGGAGCCTCTATGGCAACGAGGTGACAATCAGCCTCAATCAACGTCTGGCAGGGATTGCGCGCGAAGACGACGGGTTTACCGCTACCTTGTACAGCGAATACACGCAGAAGAAAACGCACCGACGGGTCGATCAGGTGGTCGTGGACCACGGCACACTGCCGGCCGACGACCTTTACTTTGCGCTGAAGCCGGATTCGAGCAACCGGGGCGAAGTGGACCAGGCGTCGCTACTGGATGGACAGCCCCAATCCGTTGTCAACAACCCGGCTGGCACTTTCCAGCTCTTTCGTTTCGGTGATGCGGTCAACAGCCGAAATATTCACGCTGCGATCTACGACGCGCTGCGTCTTTGTGCCGTGATTTAAGAAACCACTTAAGCGGGCCGGGATTGGTTTTACTTGGGTGGGATTGGCCAGGACACAACCCGCTGAGTCGCCAGCTAGAACCATAGAACAAATCCTTTTGAAATCATTTCTAGCTCATCGTGATTGAAATTTTTCCGAAATGCTTATGGTCCATCTGGTGTTGGAAAGCGTTTGCCAGCTCAGCCAAATCAAAGGTATCGCTGATGAGTGGTTTGATATCTGAGTTCTCCAAATATTCGACCATTGCGATCTGTGACTGGTGATTACCCATCGCGATGCCACTGGTTCTGATTTGTTTTAGAAAGATCTTCGGTAGAATCACGTTTTCTGCTGAAGGCCCGCTTAGAACACCAATCATGGCAATGTGCCCCCCTAATTTCGTGGCAGTCACTGATTGACTGAAAGTGCCACCACCGCCGACTTCAACCACGTGATCAACGCCTTCGTTATGGGTCTTAATTGAAACTTCCTTGCCCCATTTAGGGGTTTCTTTGTAGTTAACGAGTTCGTCAGCGCCCAGGTCTTTCAGCTTCTCGAGTTTTTCGTCAGAAGAAGATGTGGCCACTACTTTGGCCCCCATAGACTTGGCCAGCTGTAATGCAAAAACCGATACGCCCCCGGTTCCTTGAACCAGAACGGTTTCTCCGGCTTGCAAATTTCCCTCATCCACCAATGCCCGCCAGGCTGTCAGACCAGCGCAGGGCAGGGTCGCCGCTTCGGCAAGACTCCATCCCCGGGGCATCTTAGTCACTGCCGTTTCGGGCAGGGCAATGTATTCGGTTGCATAACCATCTTCATTGTCACCGATAAAACTCAAATACTCGTATTTCGGTCGACCTTCAATCCACCGCGGGAAACAGGTACTCATGATCTGATCTCCCACCTGCCATTTGGAGACGCTGGCGCCCACCTCGACGACTTCGCCACTGGCATCGCCCAACAAAACCCTTTTGTCTTCGGTAGGAATCGACCCCAATGCCACCAGTAAGTCGTGATAGTTCAGGCTGCTGGCTGCGACTTTGATGAGTATTTCGTTGTCTCTTACTTGGGGGGCCTCTACTTCAACCAGGTGAAGGTTATCTAACCCGCCAGGTTTAGATAATTGCATTTGTTTCATGATCGTTTTCCCATTCGAATCCACTCTAAATTGAATCCATCATTAAAGTGAACGAGAAAATCAACCACATACGCAAACCGATCACGCGCAACGGTGATTGAAAACCCGCTTGAGTGGGGCTTATTAAAGCGTAGAAAGGGCGTAGTGATTGAATTAATTGCTTTTTTGTTTCCGCTTCAATAGTGCATACAGCCCACGCAAGAATTGGCTGATCGCCCACAGCATAGCGATGCCGCCAAGGACTACGGAAATCTAACAATGGTGTCCCACATTAGCCGTTACACATAACGTTTTCTGGTCATAAGTCGCGATCTCTTTGTCGTTGGTGCCTCTTGAAAAGATAGCCGCCGACCATGCCGACCACGATTAAGACCCAGAGCCCAGTGTCAGAGTCGGGCCAGAACTTGTTCACCAGCTGATAACCCACGCCAAAATAGATGACGATGGCTACCAGGGTGAGGATCGGTATGCGTTGACTCTGAAAGCGTTTGGGGTCTTGGTCGGTCATCGTGGCATCGTGTGAGCTCAGAGAATACTTGCAAACGCTCGATAGCGACATGGTTGGCGTCAGAATTGCAAATGAATTGCACCCAAAGCACGTTAGCGAAGATCCTGACCGCAGATCACCAAAAGAGCGGTATCCTTATAAAGTGATTCGCCGTAAAAGGCATCTTCGGGGCGTCCGGTTAGGTCATAGTCTGGAAGGATTCTGGAAGTATCTTGTAGGTTACCCTTGTTTCGTTTTCTTTGTGGTCGTACGCGGCGCCTCGGTACTTTTCTGACAAATGGTCTATTGTTTCGCGCGCGCCTTCTTCAGCGATCTCTACCACTTTTCCTCGAATCTGAATGTATCGATAGGGGTTATCCGGATCCGAGATGGCCAATGCCACATGAGGGGTTCGGCGCATCGCTTTGTCTTTGACTCTGCCTAGCGCACTGTTAATAATGACGTGCGTGCCGTCGTAGTCGAACCACAGCGGCGTGCACTGTGGAGTACCATCGCGAAGAACCAGTGCCAGATGGGCGAATGACTTTTTCTCCCAAGACAGAAGGTCAGCAACATTTTCCGGAAATTCCATACGGGTGTTTCTCCTTTATTTGTAGTTCCTTTTTCGTTGGTGCCTCTTAAGAAGATAGCCGCCGACCACTCCGACCAGGATAAAGCCCCAGAGCGCCGCGTTAGAGTCGGGCCAGATTTCATTCACCAGTGGGTAACCCACGGCAAAATAGATGATGGCGCCCACAATTTCTTTGTTGTGGGTTGACTCGGGCCAGGCTCTCCGTTGCATTCCAGTCATCGAGGCATCATTTGATCGGCGCAATCAATATAGAGGCTATTATGGCGCATTCTTAAACTCTCGAATCATGTCCCGTAAGATTCCATCCTGATCAATGGCGTACGCTTTCCACATCCAGTGATGGTTGTCGGGGTCAGTTAACCCCGGTCCTTTGCGACGGCTACTGTGCCTCCAGGTAATTGGCGACGCGTTCAGGGACTAACCGGAATACTGCAACGTTCTCCGATTTATTCTTGTACTCTTCAGCGAACTCGGCCCCCTTTTCCTTTCCGTAATACCTTAGAGCCATCGACAGTACGAGTTCATATAGCGGTCTTCCTACTTCCTCGATCGCGCCATCCAGAATGATTGACTTGTAAGGAGGCTCGCGCCAGTCCACGCACAGAGAGGCGTAGGGGTAGCGCTGGATATTTCGCCACTTCAAAGTACTGCGGTCTGTAAACATATAGACCGCGCCATCTTCCCAGTGAAACCAGATGGGGGCTGACCGGGGACGGCCATTTCTATCGACTGTGCTGATGACAGCGACGAGAGTTTGACGAAGGAATTCGTCAACATGAGTATCGATAGCAACCATAATGCTCCCTTAGACGTCTGTTCGTGTGTGATGCCCAATGCTAACTGAAGAACTTCCGGCACACGGGAGTTGAACGCAGCATCAGCCGGAATGGGTCATGCCGTTGTCACCCGATCGGCTTTGTCCTTTCTCGGGCATAATGACGTGTGCCGGATTCGGCTTATGATCAGGCGAGGCCGCGCTGTAGTCGCCGAAGGGCCGGTCGCGTTCTTTGATGGCCGTGTCTACACCCTGCTCCAGGGCGACTTCAAGGAAATGCTTGCCATCAGGCGTGTTCCTCATATATCCGTCGAGCACTGAACCGAAAGCTTGGGTGCATTTTTCGTACAGCCAAGATTGCTGTTGATCTGCCTCAGTGATCGAACACGAACCCGTGATCACTGCTGCGTAAGCAGGTACTGCAATATCTCAACGATCTGCTCTGGGGTCTGTGCGGTTGCTCGGGCGGCCGCATCGACCTCTTTTAATGGGTGGGTCAATCCCTCATCGTGCAGCGTTACGATGGGCACCCCCAGGGCGGCAGCATAGCCTGCGTCAAAAGCGGCGTTCCACTGCTTGAATTTTTCGCCAAACCGCACCACCACAAGATCCGCGTCCTCGATCGCTTTCTGAATTCGTATGGCATTGATTTTTGCCGCCTTGTGATCACGCCAGAATGACGACTCTTCTTTGCCTAGAATTGTCTCGCCAACGTCGTCACTGGCTTCGTGCTGAGTGACGGGTGTCGTGAAGGTAATATCCAAGTTCGCTCGATTGGCACCCTCTTGGATGCGTTCCCGCCAATCCGTGTGAATCTCACCGGAAAGGTAGACATTCCAACTCATGGTTGTCTCCAGTGCGAGTGGTCTTATTATTCGGGAGTATAGAAGATAGGGCTAAGAATCAGTACGCGCTACGATGGCCCTGCGGCCAAGCGGGTCGGGGCCGGAATTCCGGCCGTCGTCAACAACTGGCTGTCCGACATTGGGAGCGCGGTGGTCTTGCAGCGCCGGACGCCACTGTCCGGGAAGTCACAAGACTCGTCGACCCGACTATCGAAGTCGCCAAGCTATTGACGGCGCACCCCAGACCCATCAACACCGGTGCTGACGTGATCGTTTTTGCTGGATGCATAGCCGACCCGGAAGACTTCGCACTGATCGACCGATGACATGGTTATGAATCTTGCTTGAACCAGTACCAAAGTTTGTCAACGTCATCCGTTAACGTCATCTGATTTGATGATCGCTGGCACAGGCGGAAATGATACCGTATGATTGCTTGCCGACGTCTACTCGTAAATAATTAACTGGGAGTTTCTGATGTCAGAGGTCGACCACAACTGGGACGATGGAGTTACCAGACAACAGGGTGCAGAAAAATCTGTCATCGCTGAAGAGGCATACGAGGGGTGTGTGCGACAAGACTGGACACATGAGGAGATCAAGTCTCTGTACGAGTTGTCGTTCAACGAGCTGATACTCCGCGCCCAATTAGTCCACCGTCAGCACTTTAATCCCGATCAGATCCAGATGAGTCGACTGTTGTCGATCAAGACGGGAGGCTGTCCAGAGGACTGCGCCTATTGCCCGCAGTCGGCGCACTATAAGACCGACGTGTCAGCCGACAAACTACTCGCAGCAGACACTATTCTGGACGAGGCACAGCGGGCGAAGGAGAGCGGCGCCTCGCGTTTCTGTATGGGCGCTGCTTGGCGCAGTCCCAAGGATCGCGACATTGACGAACTGGTCGAAGTGATCGAAAGCGTGAAGCGTCTTGGCATGGAGACCTGCATGACGCTCGGCATGTTGTCCCCGGAGCAGGCTGAGCGGCTTGCTAAAGCGGGTCTCGATTACTATAACCACAACATAGACACCTCGCCCGAATTCTACCGTGAGGTCATCACCACACGCAGCTTACAGGAGCGTCTCACGACGCTAGAGTGTGTCCGCGCAGCTGGAATGAAGGTGTGCTGCGGTGGCATCGTTGGTATGGGAGAGAGCCGTGCCGACCGCGTTGGCATGATCCTCATTCTGGCCAACCTGCCGGAGCATCCCGAGAGCGTGCCTATTAACATGTTAGTCCAGGTCGCAGGCACACCACTCTACGGCACGAAGAAACTTGATGTACTCGAGTTCGTGCGCACCATAGCTGTTACCCGCATCGCCATGCCGCGATCGGTCGTCCGTCTGTCGGCCGGGCGTGAGCAAATGAGCGACGAGGCGCAGGCACTGTGCTTTTTCGCTGGCGCCAGCTCGATATTTATCGGCGACAAGCTGCTCACCACGAATAACCCTGCCCTCACCGACGACACTGACCTGTTGAACCGCCTTGGCATCGAACCGCTCCCGCCGCCGCCCTTGAGCGCAAACGGTTCAGATCACCCTCCCGGGGCAAGATGAGTCTAGATCAACCGGAAGATCTCGAAAGCGCCAAAGATGATATCGAGCGACTGGCAGAAGCAGAGATTCGTCTGGCTCATTTCCAGGCAGAGCAAATTCGCTATGCAACGACGTATTTCGGCTATCCGGAAGTCCCTGTAAACAATGATTTGAGCACGCTTGGCGTGAGCGGGCTGGCCAGGCTCCATTTGAACAATGCGGGGGACCCCTGGGTGCACGGCAGTGCCCAGATGCACACCAAGGAATTTGAACGGGAAGCCTTGGCCTTTGTCGCCGATCTCTATGGGATCGCCGACGATTATTGGGGCTACACCACCAGCGGTGGCACCGAAGGCAATCTCTACGGAATGTATATGGCCCGCGAATATTTCGGCGCCAAAGGCGAACCACCCTTATTCATTTATTCTGCGTCCAGTCACTACTCGATTCCCAAAAATGCCAGGCTGCTACAACTCTCCACGCGCACAATCGAATGCGACCTCGCCGGCGAGATGAATTACAACGCGTTAAAAGAAACCCTGAAAGAGACAGAGGCAACTTGGCCCGAGAGACCCGGACTCGCGATCTCGCTCAATATCGGTACCACCATGACTGGGGCAATTGATCAAGTCATCAGAATCAACGACGTTCTGAGCGAAATTGACTGGCCACAAGAGAAGGTCCTTATCCACGCGGATGCTGCGCTTTTGGGGCTCATCTATCCCTTTATCGAGGGCAATCCGAATCTATTTGAAAACGGCGTGAACAGTATTGCAGTGTCCGGCCATAAATTCGCTGGCACCATTCATCCTTGCGGGATTTTTTTGACGAAGAAGTCATTACACGGGCAAGCTTTTGGAGATCACTGGATTCCCTATGTCGGTACCGAGGATACGACCATCAGCGGTTCTCGAAACGGTTTCTTGGCATTGAATCTTTGGTACGTTCTCAGAAAAAAAGGCCGCCACGGCCTGGCAAGAGAGGCGAAAACTTGTATTGAAAACGCGGAGTATCTGACCAAACAGCTCAATGAAATGAACTATCCCGAGGTCTCGATGGCCCCTAACCAGAACATTGTGGTGTTCCAAAAACCGAGTGACGCCATGATCAATAAGTATCAGCTGCCGGCGGAAGGGGGTATTGCCCATGTGGTGGTCATGCAGCACATCACCCGATCCCGGATCGACGGCTTTTGCCGAAATCTTCGTGAGTCCCTCGAGCAAGCCGATTAGGCGGTCATTGGATGTCGAATTTCAATAAAGCCGGGTTTGGGCTGCAACAAGACGCAAAGACCGCAGCCTTCGGCGGCGGTGTCGAAGGTTGATCGTGGAGTTTGGCGCTCAAAGGTCTACCAGGGAGTGCGTATTGTGAGATTGGGAAAAACAGGCGTCGTTAGTGAATCAACGATAGATTCATTCCACAACGACGGCGTTGTGTTCTTGAAAGATGTCTTCGGGCCATGGGTTGAAGGGGTTCGTGAGGCGATCGAACAAAATAAAGCCAAGCCGAGCTGGCGGGAGCGGACCTATCGTCCGGAAGATGGCGGCGAGGCCCTTTTCTTTCAGGATTACTGTGTATGGCCCAAGTTTCCCGGGTATCGTTCACTCGTTGAGACATCGCCGATGGCCGAGATTGCTGCCCGATTGATGCGCTCCAGCACAGCCCGGATTTTCCATGACCACATCCTGGTAAAGGAGCCCGGCAACTCCGTAGTGACCCCGTGGCACCATGATCAGCCGTATTACTTGGTCGAGGGACAGCAGTCGGTCAGTTTTTGGGTGCCGCTTGACCCGGTCCCCAGGGAGCGGAGTATCGAATACGTGGCCATGTCACACCGATGGGGCAAAGATTTCAGGCCGAAGCGTTTCGACGGATCAAACTTATACCCTGATGATCCACACGAGGGCGTTCCTGATATCGACGCCAACCGGGACGCTTTCGATATCCGCGGTTGGGCCGTGGAACCCGGTGATGCGGTGGCCTTCAATTTTCGCACCCTGCACGGGGCCCCGGCCAATACCTCGGCTGTTCGGCGCAGAGTGGTCTCGATCCGTTGGGTCGGGGATGATGCCAGATTCATCCACCGACCGGGAATGACCTCACCTGACTTCCCGGATCTTCAGTATGAGGATGGGGCAGCCTTCGAGGGTGACGACTTTCCGTTGCTCTACAGTGATTGAATGTGATTGGGCCTTTGTAGACCAGTACATCTAAGGAAGCGCTTGTTTTAGCCCATGGATGTATCCCGCTCTAACTCGACCCTGCGCCATCACCCGCTATCATCCACTCATTATGTTCTGCTTGCCCGGCCACTGTCGTGCGAAACATGATTCGAGGTTGGTCCTGCGGCCACGGTTGGCCACGATGCAAAACGCACCGGTTGTCCCAGACCGCAATATCGCCGTCGCGCCACTTATGAGTGTAAACCCGTGGTGGCTGGCAGGCCGCCTCGGTCAGTGCTGCGAGTTCCGTCCGACTTTTTGTTAAATCTTCGCCCACGATATGGCTTGCATGGCGGCCGGCAAACAGGCATGTCCGGCCCGTATCCGGATGGGTTTGAATCAGTGGGTGCTCAACCGGCGGTAAGGCAGCAGTTTCCTTTTCGGTCATTAGCTCTAAACCACCGATGAGCCCCTGGCTATAGATGTAGTCGTGCACAACGATCTTGTTCTTAAGCCTGGCTTTACGGTCGTGGTCCAGGGCGTCATACGCGGCTCGCATATCGGCAAACTGCGTCTCTCCGCCGTTGGGTGGCACAGTGTGCGCCCGCAACACAGACGCCTTAGAAGGGATAAGCTTGTAGGAGCTGTCGGTGTGCCAGTATTGATTGCCACGGTGGAATAGTTCATAACTTTCGCCAGGTTTGTCGATGGTCCCGTCTGGGCGGACGTTGGCAACCCGGAAGACTTCTGGATTCTCAGCCTCTATTGAGGCAGTGAGAAGTCGCTCAAGATTGCCGAACAGGCGGCTGAATGCGATTTGTGCCTTGTCGTCCAGGTGCTGCTTGGGAAAAACAAGCACTGCATATTCGTGCCAGGCATCAACGATCTCCGTAGCGGTGCGATCGTCGAGTCGCCGTAGGTCTATGTCGTAGACCGTGGCGCCGAGGGTCACTTCCGTGGGGCGAATTTTCACGCGCTGAAGCCGTGATCGATGGGTATGGCTATCGTAAATGGATCGGTCAAGCCCATCGGCAACTGCTTCGGAACAAGAACATATTCGTCTTCATAGCAGGTTTCGGCCTGTTGATCTCTTAGATTCGGCCGCTTTCCTCAGTGGCGTCCATTGATCGTATCGGAAATCTTCCCGACAGTCGCATCAGCGCTTCCAGCGGCTGGATGCCCCATGCAGTGGCTATGGATGACAACGTAATTTCCTCATCGCCGTCGTATCCAAGCAAAGTGACCGGATCGCCGGGAGATACCCCTTCCATGCCATCTAAGTCTACGGTGGTGTGCTCTAGGGAAACAGACAGTACTTTAGCCTTTCGCCCTCGTATCAGTACGGCCATGACTTTGCCCTCCACTGGCTTGCACAGTCCATGCGCCATACCCGTTGGCAGTACACCAATTGTACGAGGTCGTTTTAATCCGTACAGCCCACCAACGGCTATGTCCGAGCCTTCGGCATGGTGGCTGGTGTGAATAATTCGGGATTTCAAATTTTTCATCACCGGACGCAACTGGCTTACATCGACCGACCCCGGCGATGAAAAGGGCGACAAACCGTACAGTGCATGCCCCACACAGACCGCGTTACAGTGATCCTGCAGTCTCGCCAGCAGGCAACAACTGGCCATCGCCTGGGTCACCGAAAATTGGTACCCGGCGTTCTTGAGTTCTGCAACAAACTGGTCGAACGCCTGTAATCGTTGCGCTGCCCAATCCCGCTGCTTGCTGTCCGCAAAAGGTACGTGCGTGTAAATTCCTTCAATCCTTAAATTAGGCAGCTGAAAGATCTTTTCCACCCATTGTCTGGCACTGTCCAACGGTTCCCCAAGTCGTCCAAGTCCCGCATCAATTTTGAGGTAAACCGAGGTTGGATTTTTCACAACACCGGAAATTGCCTCCGCCATTTGCAAGTGAGTTAACGTAGGGATAAACCCTTCGGTAACCGCTCGCATCGTTAACTCGGAATCAGCAAAAGCGAACAGCAATATAGGCAAGACAATGCCGTGCTGGCGAAGAAGCTGGGCTTCTTTGAGACTGCCCGTAGCCAAGGCATCGACTTTCAGGTCTTGCAGGGCTTGGGCTATCGGCACCACGCCGTGTCCGTAGGCGTTGGCTTTGATTGAGGCAATCAGCTGTTTGTCACTGCCTGCGATCTGCTGCATCAGGCGCACGTTAGAGGCCAATGCCCCCAGATCAATTTCGGCGCAAACAGCAGCTGGTTGATTCACGGTAGGATCATTAAAGACAGCCAGCGCGGTACCTTATTCCCGGAGGAACCGGCCAAAGACATTGGCCAGCAATTTGGAAACGTTGTTATCGAAGTGGTTGAATGGCAGGCTGCCGCAGAACGTGATGGATCCGGTGGAAAAAATAGCGCCGCCAGATGGCGTGTCAAAATAAACCATGTCTGCCCGAATGAGCTCTTCATTGGGAACCCCCGGCCAGTTGGTGATGTGCGTCAGTTGCTCTTCAGGCACAAGGACAAATGTGTCGTTGTGGTTTTCCGATGAGGCCACCACCACAGCGTTGTCCGGCGATCCCAGGTGTCGGTCATAGCGGTCCAGTTCGAAACCCGCTGCACCACCGCCGCTGAAACCGAAGTCGCCGATGATTTCGTCGTCGATACCGTCAAACATCCAGCTGACCTGGTCGTCGTAGCTGGCCGCTGTCCGTCGGTAATAGGATCCGAAAAATCTTCCTTGTGCAGAAAAACCAACCCCAGCCAGTCGCTGCGGCGGACGTCCGTTGCGGCGCCATAAACCGCCATACTGGCCGTCAAAAGCATTGTAGTATTCGCCGGGCTCAGCTGCCCAGGCCCTGATTCCACCCTCACCCCGCCGAATCTCGATCAGCGAATCATTCTCCGGGTGAATGGCAACCCGCCAGTAAAAACCATTGCCCCCCAGGTAAGCCAACTGACCCCCCTGGTCACGATATGCCTCCAGCGCATCCAGGGTATTCGATGTGTGATATTCGGGATGCGAACCGGTGGTCACTGCGGCGTAGCCGGCGAGCAGCGCAATACCTTCCTCATCCAGCTCCTTATCGGTGACGACGTCAAATTCATATCCCTGGTGCTCAAGCCAAGCGGTCAGGTGGCTATCCGCCTGAAAATGGCGCAACCCCGAGCAGGTGTTCGCGCCGAATGTCAGGTAGCCGGTCCGCAGATTGAACAACGGCCGCCGATGACTGGCGTGACAGATGCCGCTGCGGTCCGAGTGGAAGTTATATGTGGAGCATCCGTAATGGGGATACTGTGCCGGGTTCCACGGATAAGCGTCCCAGGCTTTTATCTTGTCCAGCCACGACGAGTCGTAGTCTGGGCGTGCGTGGTTGCCGTAAATCGTATAAGTAAAGGTTGATACCAGCACGCACAGCCGGGATGTTCGCCGACCGAGTGGCGGGCAAACGAACAGCGGGATCGTATCGTGGTGTTCGCCCTGTTTGAGTCGAATTCCGTATACCCCGGACCGCAGGCCGTCGGGGACCGTAAAGGAAAAATCAGTCTCCCATTCGAAATCATAGATATCATCTTCGTGAAAATGAATGGCATCGTAGTGTTTCGGCGCATGGCGCCAGCACATCTCAGAACCGTCCCAGTTGGAACCCGTCATAGCCCGTGCCGGGTAATTGACCAGCGTTCCATGGAGTTTGTTAACACCGGTGTCAATGACACGCGTACTCGAGATTTCGTCAGAGAAATCCCAGCACGCAAAAACCGGTGCGGTCGTGGCCTCAGCGCTGTCGAGCAGCATCTCTGACCCAAGTTGCGCAGAGTAAATCGTCGGTCGCTCGATCTTGCCGTTAAAGTGCATGTACCGCTCACCCTGATCACATGCAGCAACAACTATTGATCTGGTCTTCTGATCCGAAAGGGCTGTAGAACCCGTAAAAGTTGTACCGGTGCTGTCGTCAATTCCATCCTGGCAGATTCCGAGGCTGAGTTCGCCCGAAGGCTGACTGAAACTCGCCCACAGGCGAGCCCAGCGGCGTTCACTGACCGGGTCAGACAGACAGCATTCGGTCCAATTCCCATCGGACATCCTGACCCTGACTGCGGGCCGGCCTGCCACATCGAGACCCAGGATGAAGGATGTACGAGAGCTGTTAGATTCGATGGAAAGCACAGCTTGGGCGCCGCCATCGGGCCGTGTTGGCCAAATCATCACTGCCACCGTAAATTCAGCCGGCAACTCTGACTCGGGCGGCATAGAAACGTGCATGCACGATCCCGGCGTAAACGGTTGAATGCGAGCAGGATAGCGCCCAGCAAAGTCGCAGGCGATGCCTTCTTCAATCAGGCCCGTGCCTTCAGGATTTGGATCTGCGCAGATGATGCGGGCCAGATCTGCTTCGAAATCGCCTTCTAGATAGCTGCTGACTTTTACCTGCACCACGTCGCCTGGTCTTGCCGAAAGGCGGTCGGTGTAACCCAGCAGCGGAGGATTTCGATTGCCATTCATGTTACGTTCACCTTGGCCAGGAATCGGCAGTGCATTTCACACGAACTACGTTAGACATTAATTGATTCTAAGCGGTGCGTTCGACATCAAACTGAGTGCAGTGCCGGCAACAGTTCGTCTGAAATCATCCGAATACTGTGAAGTGATGTTGACAATGGCATTCCAGCCCAATGGGTGCGTATCAAGAGGTGATTCACACCGAACTCTTCCCAATAGGGCCGCAGTTGCTCGTAGCATTCCTCCGGAGAACCAAGGACGAACCGGTCGGCCATCAGGGCATCAAAATCCTGATCGAAAGTCTCGCTCTCTGGCATCACCTTGTCCTGACCCCATTTGGCGTAATCTTGATATTTCCCCAGGAGAAAGGGGCCGGCCATTTCAAGGGCGCTGGCTCGATCTTTCGCGCAAAACAACTCCTTGATCGCCGGCAACTCCTTGGGGGAGGGCTTTCCGTTCGCGCTCAGGGCGTCTCGATAAACCGCCATATGTTGCCGGATGGTGTCCATCGTGGAGTGGGGGTTAATCATCCAGGCATCGCCCATGCGCGCCGCCCGCTGAATGGCGCGGTCGTTATTGGCAGCGATCCACAGAGGCGGGTAAGGTTTTTGAACCGGACGCAAATTCATCCGGACATTTTCCAGTTGGCAGGTGTCGCTGTGGTGAGTTACCGATTCCTCAGTCCACAGTCGGAGGATGAGTTCCAGGTACTCCTCGAAGCGTTTTACCCGCTGCCCCTTCGGCACGCCGAATGCCCCGAATTCAACATCCCGGTACCCCAAGCCGACGCCGAAAACGAAGTTCCCACGGGCCAAAACATCCAGGGTGGCAACTGTTTCCGCGGTGTATACCGGGTTGTGCAGGTTGAGTAAAAGGATGCCCAACCCTACCGTCATGTCGCCGGCTTCGGGAATCAACCGCGCCAGAAGTGGAACCAGCTGAAGCTGCTGGTTGTTGCCCTCGTTCAGATAGTGTTGCCCGGAAAACAAGGAGTCCCAACCCTTGTCGCGAACCAGCCGCACCATGGTGATCTGTTCGTCCAAGGCGCTGACCATGTCAGTGGCAAGATATTGCTGGTTTGTAACGAAGAGTCCAACCTTCATGGTTAAGAGCTTCCTTCAGATTAAAAGTATAGGGAGAATAAACGTCCTTTACACAGAGGGCAATCGCCCGATACACGGGGTTCACTAGGCCAATCCGCAGTCGTGTGAAGTGGTTGCATTTTCATGCGCCGTACCGTTGTGCAGTGATGCTTAAAAAATCAACCTGGGCTCGATGGGGGAAGAAACCGACAAATATTAAGTGCGAAAAGATAGCGTTCGAATCCGAGGGCGCGATGCTCCGTGGTCGGATTTACCAGCGGGAAGCCCTTGATACCGCGAGCCCGTTAGTGGTCATGGCGCACGGGTTATCCAGGGCCATCGCCATGACACTCAAGAAAAGGGGCGTTTACTCATGGCAGCTCTAGGTATGTGACCAGTCGTCGGGGTTATCGGAATTATTGGGTGATAGGCCAAGGATGTCGCCAGCGGTAGAACAGCCAAGGCCTAGCACGGTGCGGTTGGCGTAATTGAAATAAGCGGCGACCTGATTGATTTCCAGAATTTCGCCGTCGTTGAAGCCAGCACTGCGCAATTGAATGACGGTATCTTCGGTCAAGGCTGCGGGGCTCACGGTGAGTTGTTCAGCATAAACCAAACCCAGTTTTTGAGTTTCATCCAGAGGTGCAGCGTCGATGTTGCGTGCTTCAATCGCAGCGCGCAAAGCACCGGCGCGCTGGTCATCATCCAGCAACCGCTTCAGTCCAGCAAAATGATGTTCGACACAATAGTCGCAATGGTTAAGTGAGCTCACCCATACGCCGATGGTCTCCAGGTACCATTTAGGCAGGGTGTTGCGGGCATGGTGCAGGACATATTTGTAGATCGCCATATGCCCTTCCATGGTATGAGGGCGAAGCGAATGCATCATCATTATATTGTCGATGTTGTCGTCCGGGCCTTTCACCCGATCGTACAACCGGCGCAGTTTGCCGTTAGCGTCTTCATAGGAGATTGTGCTTATCCAGGGCATTTAGAACGCCTTTCTTGCGGGTTCAGGAATTATTTTTTTCAAAATGGTATCTCCGCCTGCTCTGCGTGCACTTCACCATCCAGCGTCACGCCAAGACCCAGGACCACGCGATTCGCATAAGCGAAGTAGCCGGCCACCTGATTGACTTCCAGAATCTCGCCATCACTGGCGCCGGCCTCGCGCAACGCATCGATTGATGCAGCCGTCAGTGACGCCGGATCAAGGGTCAAGTTCCGCGCATACCCGAGAAGAGCCAATTCCTTACCCTTGAAGACATCGTCTGTGCGATCGTTCAGTAGGGCATCTGTCATGGCCGACCATGCTTCGGGTTCCCCTGGATAAGCCAATCCACCTGCGTGGGTATGGTGATCGATGCAATAGGTGCACTGGTTGAGGACACTGACGTAAAGGCCAACGGCTTCGAGGTACCAGAGCGGCAGCTGATTGTCAGCATGACCCAGCACTGCACGGTAGAGCGTCGTGTGACCCTCGAGGGTGTGCGGGCGCAACGAGTGGGCACGGTAGATATTGGCGATGGTTCGGTTCGGACGCTGATAGGCCCGGTACAGCCTTTCCAAGTATCCGGTTGCCGTTTCGCGCGATATCGATTCGATCCAGGTCATCGGCCTGAAATTTCTTGACCCATGCTGCCGGCTTTACGTTGGCGTTGAGATTCCAGTATCGTGGGCATCTAGACTAAGATGGACTGTAATTCGTAGGAATCCGATGAATT
>CAJXWH010000028.1 GCA_913062915.1 uncultured Acidiferrobacteraceae bacterium
AAAACAGCGTCCGGTGCGACCATATTGACCCGCACATCGTCCGCTGCCATCTCTTGACTGGCAATGCGCGCCAGTTGATGGGCTGCGGCTTTCGTTGCACTGTATGCGCCAAATTCCGCCCCGGGTGCAAAGACATTCTTGGTCGAAATCAAAACAACGTCACCACCGGTCCTTTGTTTACGGAAGACCCGCGACGCAGCTTGTAACAAAATCAACGTACCGTCCGTATTGACCCGCTCCAAACGGCGAAACTCGTCGATGTCCATCTGTTCTAGAGTCGACACATGGGCGAGACCAGCATTGATCACAAGACCATCCAGCCCACCCCAAGTCTGAAAGACCTTGGAAAAACTTGCGGCCACTGAATCTGGGTCAGATACGTCTTGTCGAACCGCCATCACCCGGTCCGCATTATGTACTTCGAGTTCCTCTCTGACTTCTGTCAGGCGGCTCTCGTCTATATCCGTGATGACGACGTGGGCTCCGGCTTCCAGTAAGCGGGCACAGATTCCTGACCCAATCGCACCGGCAGCGCCCGTCACCATCACGATAGTGCCCGTAAGCGCACTGTCGTGGACAGTCAATTTGAGCTGCTGCTGCAGGAGATACTCCATATCGAACAGCTGTTCTTCTTCAGGGACCCGGTACACACCAGTCATGGCTGCGATACGGCCCTTAACGGCCAGCGTCTGGGCCGTAATGTCGCGCACGATCCGAGCCGAAGTCACATCGGTCCCCGCACACAAAGCCCCAAGCCCGTCAATGAACAGCACTCTGGGTTTGGGATCGTGCGCCGTCACAGCCGCTGACAGGCGCGACTTGTGCCGCTCAAAATAGACCTGATAGTTGTGGGAATATGTAGTCAGTACAGACTCCAGTTGAGATCGAAACGATTCCTCGTCACCAAAGTCGGGGTTTTCGAGCCATGCGGGCAAAGGTTTTGTCCGGACCAGGTGATCGCCAGTCAACGGCGGCGAAATCAGAAGCGACGTCTCCAGATTCGAAAGCAGCGCGTTTGTCTTCGTGTCTGTGAGGGGCTGGAGAACGACCCGCTGGCAAGAGTGGCGGCTGCCGGGCGTGGGGGTGGCAAGTAATCCTCGAACAATCGGCGCAATGGCCGCCAACTGCTGTTTGCAGCTGTCTGCAGCCTTCGAGACCGTGGTTTCACCGCTTCGAGGGGCACACTGGTCGAGATAGGCCTCCGCCTGCGAGACCAGCTCGATCATTCGGTCATAACTTTCCCGTGCCGTTTCCCCCCAGACAACAATCCCGTGGTGCATCCATACCATGGCGATGACATCTGAATGGTCGGACAGGACCTGTGCTGCTTGCCGACCCAGAGGGAACCCAGGCTTCACGTACGGCAAAACCGCTACACCATCTCCTAGCGCCCGACGCACATGGTCTTCACCGTCTTCTTGATTGGTCAGCGCCAAAATTGCATCGGCATGAGTATGGTCGACAAATCGACCCGGCAGTACGGCATGCACTAACGTTTCGATTGAAGGCACCGGTGCGCCCTGATCCAATCGACTGGCCAATAGTTCGTTCAACATTGCCCGATCAGAGACGTCATCCAGCATCGCGACAGACTCTAGCCGCCGCATATCAACAGCGACGTGGTCTTCAGGCTCTATAGCGGCCAAGTCAAATCCAGACGCCTTGATGAACAATGCTCTGCAGGACTTGGTGTGGACGCTAGGATACTCACCCTTGAGGGAGGTATTGCCGCCGCCGTGCAAAACCAGTGACTTTTCTGAACCCAGCAGCCGTCCTGAATAGCTCCGAAGAATGAGTTCCCTGGAATAGTCACGACCGTATCGTGATACCAGTGCCTCCGCTTCGCTATCAGACCAGTGGTTCTTCATGGAGCGCTATAAAACGCGATGCTGATACCCAAGCAGCAACCAATTACGACCGTTGATCATTACGAGCGTTCGGAATGATTTTGATCTCGAAGTTCCAAAAAATACTCGTACGCTTCCTGCGGCCTGATATTGTCGTGCACTACCCTGCGCACTGCCTGGATCATCGCTATCGGGCATTCGGACTGAAATATATTCCGACCCATGTCGACCCCACAGGCCCCCTGTTCGACTGCATTGAATGCAAGCTCCAACGCATCTCGTTCCGGTAACTTCTTACCCCCAGCAATCACAATTGGAACCGGGCAGGCTGCGACTACCGTATCGAAATCTTCCTCCACATAATAGGTCTTGACGTAGGTTGCACCGAGTTCTGCACAAATTCGTGTCGCAAGCCGAATGTAATTGGCGTCACGTACCAATTCACGACCCACTGCTGTCACTCCAAGTGTTGCAATTCCATGCCGATTACCCAGGTCTACCAGGCGTGTCATATTGTGGATCGACTTGGTCTCATGCTCCCCGCCAACAAACACCTGCACCGCCATCGCTGCAGCATTCAAGCGAATGACCTCATCGATACTGATCGCAATCTCCTCATCCGAAAGTTCCTTGAGGATGCTCGGGCCCCCACTAGACCGCAATACAATGCCACCGGCATAAGAAGGAGGAATCAAGGTACGCAAGATTCCCCGAGTCAACATCAAGGTGTCAGCGTATGGTGTCAAAGGTACAATGCTCAAATCGATTCGCTCGAGTCCGGAAGTGGGCCCGAGAAAATACCCGTGATCAAATGCGAGCATCACAGTACGCCCTGACACAGGGTTAAAGATCTGTGACAGGCGGTTTTTGATGCCCCAATCGAGATGATTTGAACCCTTCAGAAAAAAAGGCTCGGTGCGCACTGGCACATCAACTTGATAATCTTTTGCGCTGTCGATATCTGTATCAGCCACGTTGATACTCCTCTAGGATGATCTATGCCCAGCACCGCACTGCGATGCCATCGGGGGAGTTCAGTGTAGCGAGCGGAAAAATTCCTGTAAATGTGGATGACCTCGCGCCCGAGATCAGGGCCTGACGCGCTGCTGAAATCGGGATTAAAGAATCTGCGAAAATTAGCGGTCTCAAGCTACAATGACCCGTATCGGACCATTAACAAATCAACTGAAAACCAGCAAGGTAAGCTCTTGTTCTTGGATTTCATCGGGAGAAATACATGGGCATTCAAAGAATTGATACAAACGAGCGGATGAGCCAAGTCGTGACCCATGGCAACACGATCTATGTGGCTGGACAGGTTGCACGCGACGCACCCGGCACACCGGTCGCCGACCAAACGAGCGATATCTTGAAGCGAATCGATCGCCTTCTTGCGGAAGCCGGCAGCGATAAATCAAAGCTGCTGTCGGCGACGATATGGCTCGCCAGCATGGATGAATTTAACGAGATGAATGGTATTTGGGACGCCTGGGTTTCGCCTGGCGACGCGCCAGCTCGAGCCTGCGTAGAAGCTCGACTCGCAGCACCCCAATTCACAGTCGAGATCGCGGTTATCGCTGCCACCGACTGACGGATTTTCGATCGTGCGGTTTGTCGTTCTTGGAGCCGGCCTTGCCGGCGTCACCAGTGCGTGGGAACTGCTTCGCGATGGCCACCAAGTCGTTGTCGTCGACCGCGGATCTGAATCGGCAAATTTTTCCAGTTATGCAAATGCCGGGCTGGTTGCGCCCGGCCACGCATTTGCCTGGGCTTCTCCGTCAGCACCGGGAATGATGTTGCGGTCGCTCTGGCGCAACGACCAGGCGATCCGCTTCCGGCCACAACTGGATTTTCGCCAATGGCGCTGGATCATGGCATTTCTTGGCCAGTGCAACCACGCGCGCGCTCACATCAACACCGAGCGCAAGGTTCGCCTCTGCCACTATTCGCAACAATGCCTTAATCAAGTCGTAGAGGAAACATCAGTCACTTACGAAGGTCAGGCGGGCGGTCTAGTGTACTTTTATCTTTCGAGATCCAGTTTTGCTGCAGCGGCAAAAAAATCAGAACTCCTTAAAAACTTTGGTCTCAAGATAGAAGCACTTGACCCCGAGGGTTTGATCGAGCTCGATCCAGGCCTGAGCGATGCCAAAGATAAGATTGCTGGAGCCCTTTACTGCCCGTCCGACGAAAGCGGGGATGCCCGCCTTTTCACGCAGGCGCTCGCTGCCGTGTGCCAGGAAAACGGTGCGACGTTCCAGATGAACACCCCGGTCCGAGGGTTCCTATCGGAATCCGGGACGATCACAGCAGTAGACACCCCGACAGGCCCGATTGAAGGGGACGCATTTGTGCTCTCGTTGGGCGTGCACAGCCCCGAACTCGTCCGCCCGCTCGGGATCCGCCTGCCGATTTATCCGGTCAAGGGTTATTCCGTAACCCTGCCAATCGGACCTTCACACCGGCCGCCAAAACTCGGTGGTGTCGATGAAGACCATCTGCTTGCCTACTGCCCGATGGGCGATCACTTTCGAATCACAGCCACCGCTGAGATCAGTGGCTATGACACGTCTTTTCAACCGAATGATTTTCGAATCATGCTGGAAAAAACCCGAGAACTGCTACCCGAAGCGGCTGATTACAGTGCGCCGGAATACTGGGCGTGCCTGCGCCCAATGACCCCAACCGGGCTGCCATTCATTGACCGCACCCGATTCCCGAATCTCTGGTTGAACACCGGCCACGGGCACATGGGCTGGACCATGGCCTGTGGCTCGGCCAAAATCCTGGCTGACCTTGTTGCAGGCCGTCCCCCTGAAATTCCACGTGAGGGCATGACACTGACGAGCGCGAGAGACTGAACATGGCTATGCAGATCGATCATCAGGATGGATTTCTTAACATCCGTAAGATCCCTTTCGACATCGATGCGGGCATCGGTGCGCGGGCTCGGATTGGTGTCATCGTGCTGGCTACCGACCACACGATCGAATACGAATTTCGTCAGATTGTGAATATGCCAGGCGTTGCCTTTTACGAATCACGGATCCCGAACTCTCCGACGATTACGCCCGAGACTTTGCAAGCCATGGAGGATCATATCTCCGATCGCGCAGCGTTGATCCTGCCAGGCGTGCCGTTTGACGTGATGGCCTATGGCTGCACTTCAGCCTCGATGGTGATCGGGGAAGAACGGGTGTTCGAACGAATCCGCGCGGGGCGTCCGGAAGCGATACCGACCACCCCGATCACCGCGGCGTTTGCGGCGTTTCGCGCTCTTGGCCTGCAAAAAATTGGCGTATTGACGCCCTACCGGGACGACATCAATCTTTTCATGCGTGATTACATCCAAAAGAATGGTTTTGAAGTACCAGTTTTCGGTTCGTTCAACGAGGAAGACGACAACCGCGCCGCCCGCATCAACGCGACCAGTATCCGACAAGCGGTTTTTGAAATCGGGCGGCGCGACGAGGTGGATGGGGTTTTTCTCTCCTGCACCAGTCTCCGTCTCACCGACGTGGTAGAGGAGATCGAACAAGAACTTGGCAAGCCGGTCACGTCCTCGAACCACGCCATCATATGGCACAGTTTGCGGCTCGCAGGTATCGACGACGAAATCAGCGGTTACGGCGCCCTGTATCGGCTGCCAGTCTGAGCTGGAGTCTGCTGCGAGGCTATGGGCAAGCGGATCCTTCTCATTGAGCATAACCCGGAACCACACGATGACCGGGCTTCCGCGCACCTTGCTGAGCTTGGCTTCGAACTCGACTGGCGACACCCGTGGAATGGGGATGATCTCGAGACATCGCTAGATGATCTGGCTGGCAGCGTAATCTATGGCGGTGGACAGAACGTAGACCAACAAGATCAGCACCCTTACCTCACCGCCGAGATGCGCTGGATCGACCGCTGCCTCAATAACGATATTCCCCTCTTGGGTCTATGTCTGGGAGGTCAACTGATCGCCCATACCCTTGGTGCCAAAGTCGGTCCCCACGATGCCGGTTTGCACGAATTCGGGTACTACCCCATCCGCTCGGTCGATACAACGGAGCATTTCTTATCGGGTGAGCTTTACGTCATGCAGTGCCACTACCACGGTTTCGAACTGCCTGAAGGAGCAAGACTCCTCGCCCAGGGAAATTCCTATCCAAACCAGGCATTCGCCTTTGGCGAGAACGCGTACGGGCTGCAATTTCACCCGGAATGTACGCTCACTACGCTGCAGCGCTGGCAAACTTCCGATTGGGCGCCGTGGGGCCGGCCCGGCGCCCAAACAAAAGAACAGCAGGATACTCTCGCGACCTTGCATGATGGCCCGATGCATGACTGGTTTCTGAATTTTCTAGAGAAATTGTTTGAACCACCACAAGTCCGCAGTTGAGAATCAAACCTGACGCAAAACCGACCAGAAGCCTCTCGAATGACAGACGATCGAATTGATACGGTGCGACAGATCCAGCGCGGGTTCGAGCAAATAGAGTTCGAGCAGCGCACCGTCCGGGCACAAGTTGCAATGCGCGCCGCGAAACTGGATGCTCTCCTTCTTACCACGGAACCCGAGGTTCGTTACTTCACGGGATTCCACACCCAGTTCTTTGAAAGCCCAACCCGCCCCTGGTTCGTGGTCGTGCCTGCGACCAGTAGGCCCATCGCAGTGATTCCAGAAATCGGTGCCACGGGCATGCAATCCACTTGGATAGAAGACATTCGCACCTGGCCATCGCCACGACCTGAAGACGATGGGATCTCGCTCCTAGCCGATGCCCTAAATGCATTGCCCTCCCGTTTCGGGCACTTAGGCGTTGCGCTTGGGACTCAAAGCGTGCTGCGCATGCCTGTAGCAGATTACGAATCCCTTGCACAGCGAATCGCTTTTACCATCTCAGATTGTGCGCTTTTGCTTCATCAACTACGGTTCGTCAAGTCGCCGGCCGAAATTGAAAAAATCGCTATGGCGTGTGAGATAACGTCCAACGCTTTTGTAGAGATTGCACAAACCAGTTCGCCTGGTGAGTCTGAAATTGAGATCTGTCGACGTATGAAAATTGACCTTCTCCAGCGCGGCGCCGACAGCATACCGTATTTGGTCGCAGGTTCTGGTCTAGGTGGTTATAGCAGCATCATTATGGGCCCAACGGATCGTCTACTCAGTGACGGCGATGTGCTAATAATCGATACTGGAACAACCTACGATGGTTATTTCTGTGACTTCGATCGGAACTTGGCGTTCGGACGAATCCCCAACGATACCCGCAAAGCCCATGAGGTCATTTTCCACGCGACCGACGCGGGCTTTGCTGCCGCACACCCCGGCGCGACCACTTCTGACGTTTGGGCCGCCATGTGGAGAGAACTCGACGAAGGTGGTGCGCTCGGTAACAGCGTAGGGCGGATGGGGCACGGCCTTGGTATGCAGCTCACCGAATGGCCGTCGGTAAAACCGGGCGACAATGCAGTGCTTGAACCCGGTGTCGTGCTGACTCTCGAACCCGGCATGGAGTTCACTCCTGGGAAACAACTCGTACACGAAGAGAACATTGTGATTACCGAGGACGGCGCCCAATACCTCAGTCATCGGGCCCCTCAAGAAATTCCGATTGCGGGAATCTGAATTCAGGAGTCGGAAATGGTGTTAGTAGGTCTAGACGCCTCTTCCCAAAGCCTCGTGCGTGGTGGTTGACAATAGAAAAGATCGAGCAGAGCTCGATTATTTCAAGGGTTGTCCCGATTGACTGTATCTGCCGCACGGACGGGATATCGATGCGATTTTCGCGGCCAGTTAAAAACCAAACCAGCAATTAGCAATAGGATGGCGTTCAACAACACGGGCTTCAACACGAACGACCAACCTAGGGCGGTCACGGCATCTCCACCGATTACCGCAGCAAGCGCCGTGGCTCCTGCGGGGGGATGCGTACTTCTTGTCCACTGCATCACAAGCACTGCAATCCCCACCGCCAAACCTGCTGACAGCAGGCCCGTCCCTAGAAACGATGCACACGCCACACCTACAGTCGCCGCCAAGACATGCCCACCCACGAGAGGCCAAGGTTGTGACAAAGGGCTGTGCGGTGTGGAGAACAACAAGACAGCGGAAGACCCCATAGAGGTTGCGACCACGAGATTCTCTTCGCCAAGCGCCCATCCACTTGCCAAGAAAACGGCCAGCACGGCAAGCAGTGCGCCGAGTGCTGCCGTCCAGCGTTCTGGCAACTGCGTCCTTTTGCCGAGACCCAGCCAATTCATGATCCGCTCGAAGACGCTGAGATCGGAATTCGTGTTCGGATCTTTGGAAGTCACGATGCTATCTTAAGATGGAGACCCGTCTCACACACAAGAGTGGATTCCCGCTGACTTCTAATCCACTTGTAATTATTCTGCATCGCAGTATCAATCTGTTGCGCAACGCGAACTTCAAGTCTAGTCGGAGTCCCAGAGCCGCGCACTTCGAAGACATGAAGAATTTTCATCCCCCGAAGCAGAAAATCAGCGCATAATGAGCGTCCATCTGTAACCAGAGAGATTTCGCAAGTGGTCCGGGTAACTGATCAATCCGTCTACAAACGCCGTAAATTCATCGCGGGAGCACTTGGGCTTGCCGCGCTGGGTAGTTTTAGCACGCTGAGATACCGAGGACGTATGTCTGCTCGCGCAGCACAGGCTCCTTCGGATGAACTCACTATTGAGGAACCTGCCCCCTCGACTTCAGACCACTCACCTATAAATCTAGCCGAGAGACGCATCACTACGAAGTACGCAGCGACTCACTATAACAACGCCTACGAATTTGGCTGGAACAAATCCGATCCCGCCCAACGATCCGGTGATTTCCAAATGCGGCCTTGGACGGTAACCATCGACGGTCTATGCCATCGACCCGGAACGTTCGATGTTGATGATCTGATGGGCACGCCCTTCAATCAACTAGAAGAACGCATCTATGACTTTCGTTGCGTGGAAGCCTGGTCGATGGTCATTCCTTACAACGGTCGCCCGCTTCGCGACATCCTCGCGGCGGTCGAACCGATGGGGTCCGCCCGCTACGTCGCATTTACAAGCGTGCTGCGACCAGAAGAAATGCCTGGGCAAGCATCCCTTTTCAGTTCACTCGAGTGGCCGTACGTGGAAGCGCTCACACTGCAAGAAGCCATGCATCCGCTCGCCTTTGCCACGTTTGGTGTCTATGGCGACCGCCAGTTACCGCAAAACGGCATGCCTTTTCGAATCACACTGCCTTGGAAGTACGGTTTCAAATCGACCAAATTTATTGTGCGAATCACCTTCACTGAAGAGCAACCGCCCGCGACCTGGAATCTGACCAACCCCCGGGAATACGGGTGGTACAGCAACGTGTATCCTGACATCGATCATCCACGCTGGAGCCAAGCAACGGAGCGCCGTATATGGGGCGAGGGAGACATTACCCGCATGCCATCCCGCCCATACAACGGCTACGCCGACGCGGTCGCTCATCTCTATCTTGGCGAAAAAAAACAATATCGGTGATTCGCCTCTTCGTTCACGGTGCGTGCGCTACACCGGCTCTTCTGCTTCTAGCTGGCTGGTTCAACAACCGACTCGGAGTTGATCCAGAGAAAACCCTGATCTGGGAGAGTGGAATCTGGACTTTTAATCTTCTGCTTGTGGTGTTGCTATTGCCTATTGTGGCAAATTGGACTCAGTGGCCCACACTCCATCGCTACCGCAGAGCAGTTGGTTTATGGGTCTTCAGCTATGCCACCTGCCACTTCCTGTTCTTTATCACCTTTCTGCTCGGCTGGGACCTGGCCCGCCTGGGAGAGGAACTGCGGGAGCGCCCGTACATTGTATTTGGCTTCTGTGCCTGGCTGATCCTTGTGGCCATGGCGGCAACCTCAAACCGCGCCGCGATACGCTGGCTTCGGAAAAAATGGCGTGTTTTACATCTGTGGGTCTATGCAGCGGCCGGTCTGGCTGCGATTCACTATCTATTGATGGTCCGCAGCCATTATGGCTGGGCCGGCACCTACGCTGGCATCGTAATCCTTTTGATCACAGCAAGATTCATCCGCGTTCGAAAACGACGAACTGCACGCGACGGCTGATGCCCGCAGTGGATTCGCAGTTAACGCAGCCAGCCGAAAAGAAAAATCAATCAGAAATCCCAAGAAAACGACCCCGGCTCTCAGGACTCTGGCATACGGTATTCTTGATCGAGCGCCCCTGTTTCTCGCTCCGCCGCTTCCCGCCGATAGCGACAGAATTCGCAATCGGATTCTGGTTCCGGCAATTCATCTTTGTGCAACGTAGCGGCCGCATCCTTAAGTACACCTTCTACCCAGTCGTCGTTGCCGTCATATGGCAGGAGTTTGACCTTGAACTCAATACGCTCATTGAAGTCGGCAAGATCCCGGCGACCGTTGCAATAGACGAACCAGCCACGGTCACTCACCTCGAGACCATTTCTGCGTAACAGCCACTGATAAATTTCCATCTGTCGCTTGTATGAGATCTGCCAATCGGCATCCAGGCTGACCTCCCCGTTTTTCGCGGTGGCCTTGTAATCGCAGACCAGGTACTTGCCGTCCCGCCCCAGCCATAGGTCGTCAATGGCTCCAAAAAACGTGAAACCAGTCGCTTCGTGATTAACGGACACGCCCTTAAAATTCTGTCGCCAAGTATCGAGTTGCGGGTGCTCTGCTGGCACGGCGTCAATGCCTGCTTCCTGCATGAGTGGGTGCGGCTCCTGCCGCACTCGGTAGCCGTCAAATTCGCGTTTGAGAAGTTCGTCCACCGCCGAGTTCAAGGTAAATGGGAACCCGGGCGGCTGTGAGACACCGAGGCGCCGATCGAGATAGAAACACCGTGGACAACGCAAAAAATTTTCGAGTTTGGTACGGCTCAGCCGGTAGAGCGACGTGCTCTTTGGGTCATACAGATTGCGTTTTCTAGCCATGGCGCGGAATACAATTTACCATAGGTGTCGACCTTAACTGCCTGCCCCTGAGAGATAGGCTCGCAAACATGAAATGGTGGTTGATTGTCTTTATTTTGACTGCGAACGGCTGGGAACCGGGTGAAAATTTTGACGGCTGGTGGGCTCTCGAACAAACCTCATTCGAGGCGTGTGAGGAACATCGTGATTTCGCCAACAAGGTGAACTCCGATACTTCTCTTGCCGACAAGATCTGTTTTGCCTGCGAACAGCGCTTCGACGACGGCACGTCATTCGATGCGGCTTGCGAAGGGCCCTGCGAGCCCTGCCGAGAGATTGAAGAAGAATCGACAGCAAGCACGAACCCATAAGATGATCCAGATCCGCGAGGCAGACATCACCACCCTCTCGGTTGATGCAATTGTCAATGCTGCAAATGAAACACTGCTGGGCGGAGGTGGGGTGGACGGTGCCATTCACCGCGCAGCCGGACCTGAACTCCTGGACCACTGCCGCGGACTGGGCGGCTGCCGTACTGGAAGCGCGCGTATTACGCCCGGGTTTGCGCTGCCGGCAAGATTTGTCATTCACACGGTTGGACCCGTCTGGAAAGGCGGCCAAAGTGGTGAAGCGGAACGGTTACGGAGTTGCTACCTCGAGTCTTTTCGGCTCGCTGAAGAAAGTAGGATCAAGAGTATCGCTTTTCCGGCGATCAGCACGGGTGTCTATGGATATCCGTCCATCGAAGCGGCATCGATCGCAACGCAAACAATGCTCGAGAATGAGTCGGATTTTGACGTGATCATCGCTTGTTGTTTCAGTGCAGCCGATGTCACTGTGTACGAGACAGCATTGGGTCGAAAACCACCCGCGCCGTCCAATTGATCGCTCCTGTCAGGGTGACGAACCGTCCTAAGAAGCGCTTTATGACAACGTTCTAGCGGCGACATCCTGCGAAAAGGTACGCGATACCTAATAACAAAAACCAGATCAATGCCCAAGCGGGCATACTCAGGCCAAGAAAACTCCAGTCCACGGTGGCACACTCACCGGAACCCGTAAAGGCTTTCTTTAGCGCATCTGTCAGCGGAAATGTTCGCATAAGGTAATCGAGTCCCGGCCCACACTCGGGCACCCGGTCGGGCGGTAAGGATTGCAGCCATACATGTCGAACCGCGATAGCGCACCCGGTCAACGCACAACCGGTGCCAATGAGCGCGTATACACGACGTCCAACGGCAGGTGGGTTGTGCACGGCGGCGATCAGCGCAATCACGGCCAGGCCCATGAACGCAATTCTTTGAAAGATACAGAGCGGACATGGCTCGAGGTGTCTCACAAACTGCAACCAATAGCCATAGGCCAATAATGCAATACAGATTACGAGAATGGTCGACACCATTGTTCTAAAACGTAGGCCCTGCCGTGGACTGTGCAGTAACGTTTTCACGCGTCTTCGAGATCCGGCCCAAACGCAGCGGTCATCTGATCGAGCAGTGGCTCCGCCTTGTCTCCCAACAGCAGTCGCTTCTCAAACAACTCTCCCAGAAAACCTTGGCGTTCCGCGGTCTTAAGAAAAGAGATCAAACCATCATAGTAACCGTTCACATTCAGCAGTCCACACGGTTTTCGGTGCAGGCCAAGTTGTGCCCAAGTCAAGATTTCAAAGATCTCCTCCAGTGTTCCAATACCGCCCGGTAAAGCAATAAATCCCTGCGACAGGCGTTCCATCATGGCTTTTCGCTCATGCATCGACGCCACGATACAGAGTTTGCTTAACCCAGGATGTGCCAGTTCTTTTTCCTTGAGGCTCTCAGGAATAACGCCTGTTACCTGTCCACCATGCTCTAAAACTGCATCTGCTATCGCTCCCATCAAACCCACGCTGGCGCCACCGTACACCAGACCAATACGTCGCTCACCCAGCAATTGTCCAAGTTCGGCAGCAGCTTCCCGATATTCCGGAATTTGCCCCACCCGGGATCCACAGAACACAGCAATGGTCTGAAGCGATTCCACACTTTTAATAGCAGCCAAGCAATATGATTAAAATGTTTGGTTTATGCATCAGGCTAAAATAAACTCTCCACGATTTCGCAGTTCGAGAACATCGAACATTTGCGAAAACATGAAAAAAGAATTTGCAATCAGTTTACTGCATCGGTACGGGAATCGGGGATTTCTAGACCCTCTGACCGAGTTGCTAATTATCCGGACAGCACCCAACATCAACTCACCCTTCCACATTTCTGTTTGCCGGGCTTGCAGATGAAGAAAACACGAACAACACGCTTGTCCGCTGTCTTTCTGCCGTGGGTGTGTATGTTTTCGCTTCTTGCGTATGCGGTGGTTTGTAAAGCCAATCAAGACGGGATCAAATCAGATATACGTTCCGTAATCGAGCTTCAATTGGATGCATTTGCGCGCGGGGATGCCACCACCGCGTATGCACAAGCCTCCCCGACAATCCAAACCCTGTTTCCGACTGAAGATATTTTCATGATGATGGTGCGCTCAGGATATGCAGCTTTGATTGCACCACGGCGAGTGGAATTTCTCGAGCTTTTCTATGACCAAGCCAGTCCTGTCTATCGGGTCGGTATCGAATCACCGGATGGGACCCGGTGGATGGCTTTTTATCGAATGGCGGCACAACCGGATCGCAGCTGGCGGATTGCAGGCTGCGTGCTGACTATCATTTCCGGCCAATCGGTCTGAAACAAAATAGGGGCGTGAAGATTACAAACGCCAACCATACGATATCACGGCTACTTTAGCGTCTTTCGTCTCACGATAAATGGCCAGGCGACTGTACCTCCATCACCAAATTACACATTGACCTAAAACAGTCAGCGAGTTGCGTCAACAACAGCAAGAAAGTTTTCAAACACCTGCTGTGAGTTTCTTTGGAATCCCGGATAGTTCGATTCGGCATCAGCCTGCATCTTTGTAAGTGCACCACTGCCCAGCGTTGCTTCCAGTGCATCTGAATACGCAGGAATTCTCGACCAATCCCCGATAGTGTTCTCTTCGAGTTCGACGTGAAACTGGATTCCCCAGGCATTGCTACCAACCCGCATAGCCTGGCAACTGCAATCACTAGAGCTTGCAAGGACCACCGAATCGGGAGGCATTTTCCGCACCTCGACGGAGTGCCACTGCAAGCAATATACCTCTTGCTCGATAGCAGTAAACAACGGATCCGATTGCCCTTCTTGGGTCAGTTCTACCGTGAGGATGCCGATCTCGGGTCGCGCCTGCACTGCACACTCACCACCCAATGCGTCTGCCAACAATTGATGCCCAAGACACACACCGAGGTACGGTTTCTTTATCTCGGTTACCCAGCGTCGAATTGCCACTTTCTCCGGCACCAACCAGGGGCACGTTTCCTCGTCCCAGACATCCATCGGCCCACCCATGACCCACAGAGCGTCATAACCCTCTAATGGCGGAATGTCTTGTCCTTCATCGAGTTCAATTGCATCCCAACTGATATTCGCCTGATCCAGCATGTGGCGAAAAATGCCTGGATGCTCGCAGGCGATGTGCTGGAAAACCAGAAATTTCACGTTGAAGTGCCGTACGAAACGCCGCCGCAATTACTCACAACATTTCAACAATCGAGCGTGTGATCACGCTCCCAGGGGCTAATGGCTGCAGCATAACTGCGCCACTCCAAGTGTTTCAGTTTCGCATAACTCGAAACGAGCGCCTCTCCAAGTCCGGCCTTGAGCACTTTGCTTTTTTCAAATGTCCTGATGGCATCCAACAAGTTGGACGGCAGGCGTCGAACGTTCCGCAGCTTGTGACCTTCGGTATACATATTAATCTCCAGCGGTTTCCCCGGATCACGCTGATTGTCAATCCCATCCAGACCGGCAGCCAATATCCCCGCCTGGAGCAGGTACGGGTTCGCTGCTCCATCGATCAAGCGCAGTTCGAATCGTCCTTTGTCCGGTATCCGCACCATGTGCGTGCGGTTGTTCCCGCCGTAGGTAATGGCATTGGGCGACCAGGTCGCCCCGGACAATGTGACCGGCGCATCGATACGCTTGTAGCTGTTGACGGTAGGATTGAAAACTGCGGCCAATGCATCTGCGTTGTGCAAAATTCCCCCGAGAAAATGATAAGCCAGCCTGGACAAGCCCAGTGAATCACGAGCGCTATGAAACAGATTCTTATTTCCCGTCTTGTCCCAGACCGATACGTGGGCGTGACAACCATTGCCGGTGAGATTGGCAAACGGCTTGGGCATGAAGGTCGCGCGCAAACCATGCTTCTCGGCAATCGCCTTAACCATGTACTTGAAGAACACATGTCGGTCCGCCGTCACTAACGCGTCGTCGAACTCCCAGTTCATTTCGAACTGGCCGTTCGCGTCTTCATGATCATTCTGGTAGGGATTCCAACCTAGTTCGATCATAGCGTCGCAAATCTCGCTGATGACGTCGTAACGCCGCATCAGGGCCGATTGGTCGTAGCAGGGCTTTTCCTGTGTATCGTTGGCATCGGAAATAGCTAAACCATCCGGTGTGATCAGAAAATACTCACACTCCACACCCGTCTTCATGTGATGTCCTTTTTTCACCGCCCGGGCCATCTGGCGCTTCAAAGCAACTCGTGGCGAGGCCTCGACTTCCTTGCCATCCATCCAGAGATCTCCCGCCAGCCAGGCCACCTCTGGTTTCCATGGCAACTGAATCAGGCTTGTTGGGTCGGGTATAGAAAACATGTCGGGATGTGCCGGCGTCATATCGAGCCAGGCCGCGAATCCGGCGAATCCTGCTCCGTCTTTTTGCATATCACCAATCGCGCGCGCTGGCACCAGCTTGGAGCGCAGCACACCAAAAAGATCAACAAAACTGATCAGAAAATATTTGATCCCTTTGTCTTTGGCGACTCTTGCAAGGTTAGTTGGCATGATCAATGCTCTCCCGTAGAGGAAATAATAAACAGACTCAACTCAAAACTAACGATGAACTAACTATCAACTACCAAGAAACGACTCTGTGGAATCATCCATAGCTTCCCACCAAGATGTGTGATGAATCGGCGCCTGGGTGCCGGTTACAGGAGAAGGGTGAGCTTGATTTCTATACCCAACAATACTTTCCTCCTTGTGGTGTTCCCAGTGCTTGAAGTTCTCAGCCGCAAGATCCCAATCGAGGCTATAGTCCACGCTCTCAGAAAGATCCTTGCAGTAATCTGTTTGAAAATCTATATCCTGAATCGGATCTGCTAATGCTTTTTCCCGGCGCTGCCACGTCTTGGAATCCGCTCGCATCTCAGATTCAGCGGGCAATTCAATACGGCCCAACATGGCGTCCCGCGCGTACCAGGCTTGCGCATCAAACATGCTGAACGTGTAGTACTGATCCTGCATTCCGAGATACATAAGTTTCGGATTATTAATCCAGAAAACACCCTTATAAAGGTCCCCGGGGTAGAGTCGATTGTGCGCTAAAAGGCGCAAGTCTTCCGATAGAAATGGAAAATGATGCAGGTAACCCGTACAAAGGATCACAGCGTCGATTTCCCGGATTTCGCCATTGGAGAAATACACCGTACTGTCCTCAAAACGATCAACCAACGGCAATTCCTCGATACCGTCTGGCCAGTCAAAGCCCATCGCCCCCGTACGGTAACTGCAAGTGACGGAGGCCGCTCCGTACTTTCGGCACTGTAAAGCGATATCTTCTGCTGAATAACTGGCCCCAACGATCAGCAATCGTTGCTCACGGAACTCAACAGCGTCGCGAAATTCGTGCCCGTGGATGACACGGCCGGGAAAACGGTCTATTCCCTCAAAGCTAGGCACGTTAGGCACGGAGAAGTGGCCCGTTGCAACGACCACGTAGTCAAACGTTTCCTCTATATCAACCTGGTTGACTAAGTTAACAGCACGCAAGGAGAACTGAGCCGTTGCTTCAGAGTAGCTTACATCGCGTACGACGTGAGCGAACCTTACCCAATCTCGGACATCAGACTTTACAGCCCGACCTATAATGTAATCGCGCAGTAGCGCCCTTGGTGGAAATGATGGTATTGGCCGACCAAAATGTTCGTCAAAACTGTAATCCCCAAACTCTAGGCATTCCTTAGGGCCATTGGACCAGAGATAGCGGTACATGCTGCTATGCGCCGTCTCACCGTATTCGTCCGTCCCTGTTCGCCAGGTGTAATTCCACAGTCCACCCCAATCATTTTGTTTATCAAAACAAACAACCTCAGGAATTTCTGCTCCATTTTTCTGAGCTGATCGAAATGCTTGTAATTGCGAAAGTCCACAGGGTCCTGCACCAATCACTGCAACTCGTGTCATAACAATCCTCCTAATCCATCTCAGCAGACGTCCACTCGGTACCAACCCAGCGCCCTGCAAATTCCAGACAGGATAACGATTATTCCTGCTTCAGCCAAATCAATTACCACTTTGCGAAGCACAACGCGCCAAACTAGTGACATTGTAATTCGCCCTGCTCGATAACTGCATATGTGGCTTGGTCGGCTACCATACAGGTTATTCGGATCCGCTCGCTGCCAGGTTACAAAAGGAAGGCCTTATGATTGCCTCTCGCAAAATTACCAATATCTACGACGCGGACTTCAGCGTATATGACCTCGAAGGCCCAATACAGGAAGACATCCGGCTGCTGAACCTTGGTTATGATCGGGAGACGGGAAAAGGTTGGTACGTGATGCGTATGGCACCCGGCGCTCGAACCATCGCGCACGAACATCGATTTGTGGAAGAGTTTCTTATTCTTGAGGGCGAGTTGATTGAAAGCGACGGCACCGTGCTGAAGCCAGGCGACTTTGTTACCTATCCGCCCGGTACCCACCACCACTCCCGCACAGAAACGGGCTGTCTGCTGATTGGTATCGACCACGACGGCGTGTAATGCGTTTGCTCTCGCCGCACCAGATCGACCAATTTCGAAACGACGGCTTTCTGGTGGTCGAAAATCTCCTGGACTTCGAGACCGTTGAAATCCTGCGGCAGCGATTCGAGCACCTCTTTCGGGGAGAATTCGAGACGGGGATTTCGCCAGATGAGGTCAACTGGCAGGTGGGAGAAAGCGACCCGTCTCTTACCCGACAGATCTGCAACGGCTGGAAGGCTGACTTCATGATCGCTCGCACGGTGTTTCGCACGGACCTCGGGCGAGCCATTGCCCGATTAGGAAACTGGCCGGGAACTCGGCTCTTCCAAGACAATCTGCTCTGGAAACCACCCGGGGCCCGTCCCATTGGACTCCACCAGGACAACGCTTACGTCGGCTGGCTAACGCCACAGGAAATCGTAAGTTGCTGGATGGCACTGGACGACACCCAGGCGCAAGGCGGCACGTTGGAGTTGGTTCGAGGTTCTCACCGCTGGGCACATTCACAACCGGATTCGACATTCCATGGACCGCAACGCTACCGGGAGGCAATGGAGCAGGCCGCAACCATCGAAGGGATTGCGCCTGACATCGTTTCAATTGAGATTCCGTGCGGCAGTGCCTCCTTTCATCATGGCTGGGTCTGGCATGGGTCCGGCAACAACCGCACCACTTCGCCGAGAAGAGCGCTCGTCCTGCATGGAATCTCAAGCGCTTCGGAATTTGTTCCCGAGCGTCTAAACGAAGGCAATGGGCCAATATACGGACGCTACAAGCATCCCGACGACAATCAACTCGACGAGAATCATTTCCCGATTCTCTGGCGCAAGGACGGCTACCGCACACCAGAGAGACCCTGTCCTAACTTGTAGATAAACGGAGGGGCTGTCTAACATCGAATAGCCCCAACCCGCGGCTGCACAACCGCTAGCTGGATACCGACTCCACCAACAGCAAGATACCCATCACCGCGATGATGGCGATGGCGAGGTAGAGCCCATATTTGGCAGGCGGGAATGGTACGTTGGCCATCCGCCGCGGGCGGCTGGGCTTTTCGTTTTCTTTATCCCGATCCAACTCTCTGGACCTCCACAAAGGCGAAAGGACGCCCCGTAGGGCGCCCTTTCAACAACTCGAATCAACGAATCAGATCGATCAATCTACCAATCCGATCGCTGCTGTATGTGGGCATCCCTGCCCGGGTTTTCCGACCTCAGGCGGTCGTATTCCTCGGTTTCCCCGGAACTGGTGCGAAAGTGCCACCACAGCCAGAACACCACCGCAATGATGAGCCAGAGCCATTCCAAACCCGCCATGGGATAGATGGCGCCAGTACCCTCCGCTAATGCGGTAAACGTGTCAGCTGACCATGCTTCAATTGTAGCCATATCGTAGTCCCTCCGTTAATGCTCGGCAGCTGCATGCGCATCCTGGTCACTCTTGGATGCCTGCATGAGGTTTAAGTCCATTCCGGCCAGTTCTACCTCATGCGGAATCCGCAGTTTTCCAGCCGCGTTCAGGATCGATGCAATGATCCAGCCGGGCAAAAAGCCCAGCACACCGAACATGATGACGGCGCCGATGATCATTCCGAGCGGATTGATCGCAGCGTAGCCTTCATAGGCGGACGACGGGTAACCCCAGAGCACGAAACCGCAGATCACGAGACCCACCACGCCAGCGTAACCATGCACCGCTACAGCACCCACCGCATCGTCGATCTTGAACCGACGTTCAACCCAGTAGTGCAGCTTGTACATGATGGCAACACCGATCGCAGCAATGATCATGGCTTGCAACGGATGATAAAGATCGTTACCTGCTGATGCCGTAATGATACCGGCAAGACCGCTCGAATAAGTCCAGAACGGGTCACCCTTGGAGACGACGTACCCCATCAAGAGACCACCGGCCAGTGACATCAGGAAGTTGGCGGTGATACCGCTCAAAGTCGTCGGCGTAATATAGATCGTAGTCGCACTAAACAACGTGCCCGCCTCCGCGACTCCGTAGTCCGCTCCGATATCAAAAATTGGAATGTTACAGGCCGCGTAAAACCCCCAGAAACCGGTATAGATCAGGAAGAGACCTAATGTCACCATCCAGGGATTGCGGGGACCAATATTGTTCGGCGTCCCGTCAGCGGCGAATTTGCCAATCCTTGGGCCAAGCACAACTAAGATGCCAAGAGCGAAACCGCCTGCCACAGCATGGATCACGCCCGACGCATACGCATCGTGATAACCCAGCATCTTGACCATCCAGCCGTTGTAGTGCCAACCCCAAGAAGCGTCGACAACCCAAAAGACCGAACCGATGGCAATCGCGAGAATACCGAAAGCCGATGTTCGAATTCGCTCGATGACCGCACCCGATACGATCGACGCAGCGGTCCATGAGAACAACAAGAATGCCGCCCAGAAGACCATCATGATGCGATCGTTAAAGTTCACTGCCATGATCGGATCCCAGGGTAGAGCCAAATCATTGCCGCCCCAGCCGTCGGCATTCAGAAGCAGTCCTTCGCCGTGATAAATCCAGGGACCATTGGGGAACGCCCAGTAGATCCACCAACCGAAGAAGAAAAACGTCACAGTGACCAATGGGATCAGCATGGTATTTTTCATCAAGGTATGGAGGTGGTTCTTGTGACGCGATACCCCGACCTCATACATACAGAACCCTACATGAATCAGGAACATCAGCACCACTGTGACCCAGTAGTAGAACTCCGTAAAGATCGTCGTTAGAGCACCAATGTCAGAGTCCACGATTAATTGACCTCCGAGTTAGTAGTTGAGAGAGCGCCGGTATTACAATAAAAGCGCGTATCGTTACCAGACGACCGCGCTTCCGACAACATAATGATATCCTAAAATACCTAACCAATGGCAAACCAATTGGTTTTTTTTATTGTTGCGTAACATAATCACTTTTTCTATATGAATCAACGTGTTATAGTCAATTCTAGCGAGAGAATTAAGCATCTTGAGGGGGGGTTTTAGGGGGCTGTTTCCCGACCGACTTTTTGAACTGCTACCAACGTTAGAACCAGACCTCGG
>CAJXWH010000029.1 GCA_913062915.1 uncultured Acidiferrobacteraceae bacterium
CGTCAGCGAAAGTACCACGAGATGAGGACCGTACCCGTTCTTCTTTGGGCAGGGGCAGACACCACGTCAATGGGCTTACTTTGCATAATCAAAAAAGCCCCGGCGGCTCTTCCGTCCGAGATAGCCGGCGTTGACCATCTGTTTCAGCAGCGGGCAGGGTCGGAACTTCGAGTCACCGAATTCTTTCAGTAAAACGTTCATCACATACAAGCACACATCAATTCCAATCATATCCGCGAGTGCCAGCGGTCCAATCGGGTGATTTGCCCCAAGCTTCATCGCCGCATCGATCTCGTCAGCGCCAGCGAGACCCTCGTACAGAATGAATACCGCTTCGTTAATCATCGGCACCAGCATACGGTTGACTACGAAGCCCGGACTGTCTTTAACGACTATCGGTTCTTTACCGAGTGCCCGCGTCAGAGATTCGGTGACCTCGTATGTTTTATCGGATGTCTGCAATGCACGAATGATCTCGACCAGTTTCATCAAGGAAACTGGATTAAAAAAATGCATGCCAATGATCTTGTCAGGTCGACCGCTTGCGGCAGCAAGAGTCGTCAGGGACAGTGATGACGTGTTCGACGCCAGAATTGCATCGGGCCCACAAATCTGATTTAGTGATTCAAAAATTGGAATCTTGATATCCATATTTTCCGTTGCTGCCTCCACGACCAATCCACTTTCTGAGAGTGCCTCCAATTCCGTGCTGCAACGAATTCGCGCCAACGCTTCGGATTTGTCGCTGTTGCTGAGTTTCTCGCGAGCAACAAGTCGGTCGAGGCTATGTTCGATTGTTTTCAAGCCCTTTTCCAGCAAATCATTTGACATATCGTGCATCACGACAGAAAGACCGTTGACCGCGCAGGTCTGGGTAATTCCACTACCCATTGTGCCGGCACCAACGACGCCGATGTTCTGGACCATCATGGAAATCCTCCAAGGGAATAGTTGAATGACAAAGGTCTTGAAGGCTACCGTATCTGGCGTCCGACGCCAATTCCTGTGATAGGCTGGTAAAGAGCTGCCTTCATCGCCGTGGCAGAGCGAAACGAGTCAGGGGGGGTTGAATGCGCTGGAGTTGACTGGTGGGTGGGTCAGATTCAACACCGTTTCAAAGGACAGCAACCGACCATTGATCGAGTTTAAACTGACTGGGAACCGACCAGTTGGGCGATTGCATCAGCGCACTGGTCAGCACCATTCGGTTCTCGCGACCGATCTATGCGTGGCATAGAGAGAAGGGTAGAAAGGTGATCGAGCCATGCGTTGGTCTGGTAGTCGTTATCTGTGAAGTGAATCCCCTGGATTTTTTCTTTTAAAAAGGAAAGCAAAGGCGGCATCTCCGGGCTTTCCGGTCGGGAAAAGTATCCGAAAGGCACGCCCGCCTGGTATACCTCGGCGATGGTGCTGTAGCCGGCCTTGCCGATCACAACATTGGCGGCACGCACCAGATCCGGGTGAAATAAAGGGCTGTTGGTCGGCAGAAGGCGAACATTGGAAGGCGTCACCTGGGCAGGGCAGTGGCCGGCGATGACAAAGGCAATATCGCCATAACGTTTTCCCAGCATCTCCAGGTCGGGTAGCGAGTGCGGTGTACCGCCCATGCTGATGAAAACCATTTTCGTTGCGGGCGAAAGGCCGAGTTGGCTGCGCACCGTTGCCGGGTCCTTCTGGAACCTGCGGCTAACCGGGGAAGTGAGAATACCGCCGGACTTTATGTGGCAGATCGGTTGGCACTGTAGGTGCAGGTCAGCGCGGGCGAAAATCGATGATAGGTGGTCTGCGTAGTCGCCCATCCGAGGATGGCGCAGCGCGTAACCTCGATAAATCCAATCCCAGGTAAAGTTTTCTACCAACACTGACGGCAGATCGGCCGCATGGGCGACTTCGAGACCAAGTGGCGCGATGTCGGAGATCACCGCGGTGCAGCGCTGGCGCTGCAGGTAAGCGACAAGTCGCTGCACCTCGGCTGAGTCAAAGGGCAGGAACGTCTTCAGACGCTGGAGCGTTTTGGGCAGATCGGCCCTCAGCGCATCGGTTTGCACCAGCCCAACATCGCAGTCGAGTGCCTGGTAGTGAAAATCTTTGATTGAAGCGGCAATATGATGCTCGGGGATCGTGGTAAAAAATTGAAATTGGTACTGTGGTAAACGTCGAGCGAGCGATTCCGCTACCGCGGCAGCCCGCGATGCATGGCCGAACCCATGCGGGGTGACGAAAAATGCAAAACAACGGGACGGTTTGCTCATGCGAAGAAACGGCAGGCGAGTCGCCGGAAACGGTACCGGGAGTCTAGTTCAATAGGTCACGTGCGTAGGAGCGCCCGAGCTCAAATCTTAAGGTTCTCCAGGCGTCTCGGGGGTCGGTATGAAATCAGTTGGAGAAATACTGTTCAAGAAACTGGTCGAATGGCGAAGTATCCGCAGCCTCGAGTGCCTGCTGGCATTGGATGGAGATTTGAGCTTCGTCAACAAATCGACGATTCTCTTGGGGCGTAAGAGGACGGTTTTTAAAGAACTGCTGGTGCGCCAGAGACTGGTCCATTGCGAACTGGAAAAAGGAGGCGTCCGTGTCCCGCATGGTTTCGAGGATGCGTGCAGACGGAGTCAGTTCGGGGGCCTCAAATTTTTCCTGTTGCTGCGTTAAGGATCGCCGGTAGCCTGTCTCGCCGCAACTGTCCAAGAGTTCTGCAAGCGGCGTGAGTCGAAGGAGTAGATTGTTCCCCGCATCGGCCACAGTTTGTTCTCCCTGATCAGTGAGGATCGTGGTGTTGGGACTTCGGCCGTTAAGCACAACCTGGTCGCGGACAGCACGCAGGTGCGTCATCTCCTTATTCCTGAGCGGTGGGCTGGCGTCGAACAGGCAGCCAATCAAAAGTAGCTCGAGAAATTGAATTCCAGATTCATCGATTCCGACCGGCAAAAAAGGATCTAGATCGATGCTTCGAACCTCGATGTATTCCACACCACGTTGTTGCAGGGCGCTGGTCGGTTTCTCGCCTGAACGTGCTACACGTTTAGGTCGTACCGGTGCGTAATATTCGTTTTCGATCTGCAACAAGTTCGCATTTAACTGGCGGTAGTCATCGTCTGTTTTAATGCCAATTTCCTGATATTTTGGATAAACTGTTTTGGTCGCTTTCAGCAGCGACTCGCAGTACCCATTAATATCGTCCAGTTCGATCTGGATCGTAGATTGAGCGTCACTTTGATAGCCCATATCACCCATGCGCAGGCTGGTTGCATAGGGTAGAAAGAAGGTTCCATGCCCGAAAGGTTCGAGCGGGTGTTCGCGGCCATCGACAAAGGACTTACAGACAGCGGGTGACGCGCCGTAAAGATATAAAACGGCCCACAGTACGCGATAGAAATTTCGCAGCATGCCAAAATAAGAGTTCGACTTGAAATCCGTAAGACTGGCGGTCGGATCGTTGAACCTATGCCATTGTTGCCAGAATTCGTCATCCAGTGACAAGTTAAAATGGATACCCGCAATGCTTTGCATCGTTCTTCCGTACCGGTGGGCGAGCCCTCTACGGTATATATGCTTCATTCGGCCAATATTGGAATTACCGTATCGCGCGATCGGTATCGCTTCCTCGCCCCCTAGGATGCACGGCATGCTGGCCACCCAAAGGTGTTCCTGCCCGATGTTCTGTAATACGAACTGATGAATCGAATAAAGGGACTGAAGCACATCCGGGACGGAGTTGCAGACGGGGGTAATAAATTCCAGCAAGGCCTCGGAATAGTCGGTCGTAATATTGGGATGGGTGAGGGGCGAACCCAGTGCAGATGGGTGAGCCACTTTAGAAAGGGAGCCATCCGGATTAATCCGCAGGCTTTCTTTCTCTATGCCGCGGTGCATCCGGGCAAGGGCAGGCCCGGCCCCGGCCTGCTCGATCTTTTCTACCGCCCGTGCTACGTTGTCGGTCATAAGAGTTGCCCCGTCTCCACCGATGAATTCACCGCCCAATCAATCAATTTGGTTTCAGCAAACTCTCGAGGTTTCCACCGAGGGTCGGGGCACGGTTGATATCACACGAAGGGTGGCCGATGTCGTCATTCAGGCAGGCGTCGGTTCGGGGTTATGCCATATCTTCATGCAACATACCAGCGCCTCGGTAATTGTCACGGAGAATGCAGATCGAAACGTACATGACGACCTGGAGCGATTTATGCAACACATGGTGCCGAACGGCAATGGCCTCTATAGCCATGACAGCGAGGGTCCGGATGACATGCCATCGCATATCCGCTCCGTGTTGACAAACGTCTCGGTATCGATACCGGTTTCGAATGGGCGGTTGGGGCTGGGAACCTGGCAGGGCATTTATTTGTGGGAGCATCGCCTCAGGCCGCATGACCGCACACTGGTGATCACTGTGCACGGAATTCGGTGAGTCGTTGACCTTGCAAAGAGGCAGGACATGGAAAGACCCTGAAAAATCAGCCTGATATGAAAAAGCTCGACCACCGATTCTGCGCCGCCCCGATGATGGATTGCAGTGATCGTCACGACCGCTACCTTTTGCGTTTGTTTTCCCGGCATACCGTGCTGTATACGGAGATGGTGCCAGCTCCAGCGCTACTGAACGGTGATCACAGTCGCTTTCTCGAGCATGACCCGACGGAGCATCCCGTCGCCCTGCAACTTGGTGGAAGCGAGCCGCTGGAGATGGCACGCTGCGCGGCACTCGGCGAAGAAGCAGGCTTCGACGAGATCAATATCAATGTGGGCTGTCCGAGCAATCGGGTGCAGGCTGGACGTTTTGGAGTGTGCCTTATGCTGGAACCGGGTCGAGTTGCTGAAATTTTTCACATGATGCAGGATCGTGTGAGTGTCCCAGTGACGGTCAAGTGCCGAATCGGGGTCGATCAGCAAGACACATTTCGCGATCTTCGCCAGTTCGTCGAGCGACTCGCCGCGGTTGGATGCCGCACATTTATTGTCCATGCCCGCAAAGCTTGGTTACGGGGGTTGAGCCCCAGGCAGAATCGCGAGGTTCCTCCGCTGCGGTATGAACTGGTATACCGGCTGAAAGAGGAATTTCCAGAACTTGAAATCATCGTCAACGGCGGCATTCGTTTTTTGGTAGAAGCTAGTCGGCATCTGCAGTTTACCGATGGCGTCATGGTGGGGCGTGAGGCCTATCGCAATCCATCGATGCTGTCGGGAATCGATCAGCTGGTGTTCGGGTCTGGGTCGCCGGAACCCGCCAGATGGCAAGTCCTTGAATTGTACAAGCAGTATATTGAGAGAGAATTGAACCGGGGTGTACCGCTGCAGCAGATGACGCGACACCTTCTGGGTCTCTTTCAGGGTGAGCCTGGGGCGCGGGCTTGGCGACGACATCTTTCCTGTTTCGCCCCCGTACCAGGTGCAGGACTCGAGGTGATCGATGAGGCCCAATCTCATATTCAAAGAGCGCTTGAAGGCGCAGCAACGGGTATCGGGGAATCCCGGCCGGCGAACCAAGATCAGGCTGTGATCATGGTCGGGGGTTCGTCACCGCAGTGAAATGGTTTTGGAGAGCGATTGCCGGCATTGCTGTGCTGGCAGTGTTTCTCGTGGCTGCTGGTGTCGTATGGGCCAGTATATTCTTCGACCCGGAGGTGTACCGGGATCGCCTGACCGCCTGGGTCACCGACCGGACCGGCAGTACGTTCACTCTCGACGGCGAATTGGAGGTTGATTTCGATCTGGCCGGGCGATCATCCGCGGTAACGATTTTCCTGGGCGATTTGGCGATCGGGAATCCACCCGGCTTTGCTGGCGACAAGATATTTCGAGCCGTGGGGATGAGCGTAGAAATCCCGGTGTGGCATCTACTAAAAGGCCACGTGTATCCGAACATTACCGTACACCAGCCTCAACTGCGTTTGATTCGCGCCCACCCCGACCGGACCAATTGGCAGCCCCTGGCGGCTTCGATGATAGGTCGTGGAGAACCGATACACGAATGGGATCTGATCAAGGGATTTGCTGGGATCGCGGTGACGGGACTGCGGGTGTTCGATGGTGCCGTTCACTGGATGCGGGAAGATACCGGCGATGAAATCACGATTTTGGACATCGATTTCGAAATGGCATCGCTGTTTGGGAAGCAACCCGCCCGGCTCCAGACCCAGTTGGTCCTGGAACACAATGCGCTCGCAAAGCCACTCGCGATCGATGCGGCGGTAACGGTTGAGCGAGAGGCTCGATCGGGGGTCGTTCGTGCCGAGAAGATGCAGTTGGAGGTCGCTGCCCCCGGTGTACTGATAACGTTGAATGCTCTTGAAATGGACAACGATCCGGTGCACCGGCGTTTTCGGTTGCGCCAAGCTGCAGTCACAGGGGCTGTTGGAAACGACGAATTCCGTCTGGCAGTCGAGGCGGCCGAATACCAGAAGCCTACGGATCGATTGATCGCGACAGCCGTCACCGGGAATTGGATCGGGGCCGGAATGGAAGGGAGGGCTGAACTGGCATCGATCTTCGTTCATTCCCTTTGGGATGGCGTCATCTTCCCGGGCGGTCGCCAGAAAGCGAGTGTGCGATTCGGTGATGGGCAAAGTTCGTTGGAATGGGTTAGCAAGGCGGTTGTCGGGAGCGGCAAGATTTTTTTCTCTGTGCTTAATTGGAGCACTGCGCTTGCGAAGTTTGGGATGTCAGTCCCCGTAGAGCGCATGAACGCATTGGCGCCAGTGGACGGCAGCGCTGAATTTTCAATTGGAAAACGCGGCATTGAAATTCAGCATTTTGATCTGGACTGGGGGGAATCGAAATTCAGTGGCTCACTCACCCAGACTCCCTCGGGGCGGTCCCGACTTGAATTTGAGTTGATAGAAACGCAACTTGAACTGGAGCGATCGGCACCACGAAGCCCGCTAACGCTCGACAACGACCCAGGAATCGCTGTTTTGGCGTTGTTGTCGACCTACACGGGTCTGGACGCCATCGGCAGCATCCAGATCCAACGTTTGAGGTGGCGGGGGCTTGAAATCAAGAAGCTTTACGTCCCGGTGAAATTCGAGGCGGGTAGGGTGCAGGTAGACGCGGCGACGTTTGGTTTGTATGGCGGTACGGTGCGGGCAACGGCGCTCATCGATAGGGCCACCGATAGGATGGGTTTTGAGACGCGCCAGGAATACACCAATGTGGAGATCGGCTCGTTACTCGGCGCAATCGGGATGACCGAGCAAATCAAAGCGATAGGAAATCTGACCTTCACCTTCCAGACGGTGGGGGAGGATTGGTCCTCGTGGCTGGAGGCTGCTCGCGCTAGAGCCCGATTTGGTGTACCCGAGGGACGCATCCGCGGGTTGGGGCGTATGCGAGTGTTTGGGGTCAAGGTGGATCAATATATTCGTCAGGCTCGCACCGCGATGGGCCTGCAGTCCGAGTGGCCAGATCTTGAGAGCGGCATTTCATTTTCTAATTTGCAGGCAACCATGACCTTAAGGGGTGGGGAGATATGGACCGATGACTTCGTTGCAGAGACACTAGGGTTGAAGATTGCGGGCCGAGGAAAGTACATTTTATCGAGTGATGAGTTCGACTCTTTGTGGCATGTAAGGTGGGACAAGCCAATTCAGGGAAGTGGCCTGACTTTGTTTGATCAGGCCCCAGCCATGGTGGTGCCCTTTCGTGTGACGGGTCGAGGCGGCGCCATGTCAGTGGTTCTGGATATTCCAGAATTGCTACGGCTTCTGAGTGAATGACAAACCGCGAAAATTCAGCCGATGGTTTTTTCGGCACCACGGTGGGGCGAGTGCTTTCTGTTATTCTTGCTGGACTGTTACCGCGAGACGAGTCTGTTGCGCGGACTTGAGCAGCGGTTTTGAACTTAGCATTGGATAGAAAAATTTATGAGCGATCGATTGAATAAAGTCAGTTCCCGGATCACCCAGCCCCGCTCGCAAGGCGCGTCGCAAGCGATGCTGTACGCAACGGGCCTCACTCGGGAGGACATGGACAAAGCACAGGTAGGAATCGTAAGCACCTGGTGGGAAGGCAATCCGTGCAATATCCATCTCAATGACCTGGCCTCGAGAATCAGAGATGGCGTGCAGGATGCTGGCTTGGTGGGTATGCGTTTCAATACGGTAGGGGTCAGCGACGGCATCTCGATGGGTACCGAAGGGATGAGTTATTCCCTTCAATCCCGTGACCTGATTGCGGATTCGATAGAAACCGTAATGGGCGCGCAATGGTATGACGCGCTGATTACGGTGCCAGGTTGCGACAAGAATATGCCCGGTTGTTTGATGGCGATGGGCCGTGTTAATCGGCCCTCTCTGATGGTCTACGGTGGCACGATTAGACCCGGGCATACGACAGATCAAGTCGTGGATATTGTCTCAGCTTTTCAGAGTTATGGGGAGTATCTTGCGGAAAGGATCACCGACGATGTTCGACAGGAAATCGTTGCCAAAGCATGTCCTGGCCCCGGCGCATGCGGTGGAATGTACACGGCAAACACGATGGCGAGCGCAATTGAAGCGCTTGGGATGTCTCTGCCATATAGTGCTTCGAATCCGGCGACAGATGCGGCAAAACTGGACGAGTGCTTTCAGGCGGGTCGTGCGGCTCGACGATTGTTGGAACTGGACCTCAGGCCGCGCGATATCATGACCCGCACCGCATTTGAAAACGCAATGGTGACCGTGTCGGCGCTGGGTGGCTCGACCAACGCGGTTTTGCACCTGATTGCGATGGCGCGGGCCGTAGAAGTGGACCTCGGTATCGATGATTTTCAGGCGGTCAGCGACCGGGTTCCATTTCTGGCTAATCTCAAGCCGAGTGGTCGTTATGTGATGGAAGATTTACATAATGTGGGTGGCCTGCCCGCGGTACTGAAATACCTGTTGAACGAAGGTCTTCTGAATGGTTCTTGTATGACCGTTACCGGCCAGACTTTGGCCGAGAATCTGGAATCGGTACCTGATCTCGATTCAGGGCAAGATGTATTCCATACCCTGTCTGATCCGATCAAGGAAACTGGACACCTGTGCATTCTCAGGGGAAATCTTGCACCGGACGGTGCCGTGGCCAAGATCACGGGGAAAGAAGGCCAATCATTTGTCGGACCTGCCCGGGTTTTCGACTCGGAAGAAGAAATGCTGCTGGCACTCGAGAAGGGGTCGATTCAAAAAGGAGATGTGATCGTGATTCGCTACGAAGGCCCCAAAGGAGGACCGGGGATGCCAGAGATGCTGACCCCAACGTCTGCCATTGTGGGCGCGGGTCTTGGAGATTCCGTTGCGCTCATCACGGATGGTCGTTTTTCGGGTGGATCCCACGGATTCATCGTCGGACATGTGGTGCCTGAGGCCCAAGAGGGTGGCCCTATTGGGCTCATTCAAGACGGCGATTCGATCCTGATCGATGCAAAGAAAAACAAGATCGAAGTCGACATCACGAAGAAAGAGTTTGCTGCTCGTCGTGCCGACTGGGTTATGCCTGCGTATAAAGCGACCCGGGGTACGCTGTATAAGTACATTAAAAACGTCAAGACCGCGAGCGAGGGCTGCGTTACAGACGAATGAATCGGATTCCGGATCGTTAGTTCAGGCTGGCACGGAGCGCTGCCGCAATAGCGATCGGGGCCAATACGATCGACAGGGCGAGCAGAGCGCCGAGTGCGTAAAACTGGCCTGCAACTGCCAGACCGTGCGCCGCAGAATGTACTGCGCTGGTGCCGAAGATGAGCACCGGCACGTACAGCGGTAGGACCAGCAAGGTCAGCAACAGCCCACCCCGTTTCAGACCCACCGTCAGGGCGGCAGCCACAGCACCGATGAGACTCAAAGTGGGCGTGCCGAGCAGCAAACTAAAAAACAGCGTTTTCATCGTGGAGCTGTCCATTTGCATCAGGAGCGCGAGCAGCGGAGAGACGATCAGCAGCGGCAGTCCGGTGATCAGCCAGTGCACGGCAACTTTTGCAAAAGCCAGTACGGAGACTGGGTGGGGGCTGAGAGTGATTTGTTCCAGAGAACCGTCTTCGTAATCTGAGCGAAACAACGCTTCTAGCGCGAGCAGGGTCGCGAGTAAAGACGCGACCCAGATTACCCCCGGTCCAATATTTCGCAACTGCTCCGGCGCAGGCCCAACGCCCATGGGGAATAGCGAAGTTACGATCACGAAAAAGAGAATCGGATTTGCGAGCTCGCCGCGGCGGCGATAAGCCAGCGTAAGGTCCCTTTGGGTCAGGGCCAGAAGGGCGGTACCCAGGCCAATGCGCCTCATGGGTCGATTCGCACGGTGCGAACTGCGGGCAAGTCCATACAAAGTGGCTGATGACTGGTCAATACAATCATGCCGCCATGAGAGACGTGCGATTCCAGCAGGGTCTCGATTTCCCGCACGCCTTCCTGGTCGATTCCGTTGACCGGCTCATCCAGAACCCAGAGGCGAGCTTGGCCGAGAAAAAGTCGCGCCATCGCGACCCGCCGGCACTGTCCCGCAGACAGCGTACGGCAGGGCTGGCTGCGGAACGGGTAAAGCCCGACCCGTTCCAGCGCACCTTCAATGTTCAATTCAGTATCAGCGACGCCAAGTGCTACCTGCAGTCGAAGATTCTCCAATGGACTCAGCTCCAACTTAATGCCGTGGGTGTGTCCAACGTAAGCAAGGCCACTGCAGTAATCCGCTCTTTGGGCTCCAATCGGCAGCCCCTGCCAGAGAATGTCCCCCGATTCCGGCAGGCTGAGCCCGCAGATGATTCGCAAAAGACTGGTCTTTCCGACCCCGTTTGGGCCTTCGACCCGTTGGATTTGACCGGTGTTTAACGACAGGTTCAAACCCGAAAACAAGCGTCGGTCACCACGAATGCATTCAAGGTCAACCACTTCGAGTTTGGCAGTCATGTGATGTTTGATAGGCCCAAGGGGGACTCAGAAGACAGTCAGAGGCGTGGCAGGAATCATCGGCGTTTACGATCATACGTCAATTGGTTTTCGTGAGGCCCATGAGGTGGGTCCGGGTCTTGATCGGTTCGACCATGATCCCACGGCAATTTAGGCTTTCGTTGATCGGGGTATTTGAGAGACAATCGTGTGTTAGAGCGGGAAATTGAATAAAGCGAAATATTGAAGGGTCATCTCCATGACAGTAATCCGATCGTGATGAAACCATCGACACGGACAAATCTGAAAGCAGGAGCGGCGGGTCCAGACCGGCGCCGCATCCGCGGCAAGGGACGTAGAGTCGAACGCGAAGCCCAGGCAGCCGTCAGAGCAGCGATCTCGAATCTACCGAAACGCAAGGATCTGCTGGTCGAGTACTTGCACTGTCTACAGGATCGTTATGGGCATTTATCGGCAGCGCAGCTGGTGGCGCTTGCTGATGAATTGCGTCTTGCTCCAGCAGAAATTTTCGAAGTGGCAACCTTTTATCATCATTTCGACGTTGTCGTTGAAGGAGAAAAACCACCACCGCCCATCACGCTTCGCGTCTGTGATTCGATCACCTGCGAAATGCTGGGTGCTGAGGCTTTAATTGCGAGTCTAGAAAGCTCGGTTACTGACGATGTCCGGGTGCAGCGGGTACCTTGTGTGGGGCGCTGTGAACAAGCGCCCGTCGCGGTTGTAGGACAGCGCCCAGTGCCGCGTGCAGAGCTTACTGAAATCTCTAAACTGATTCGTAAAGCGGATACCGACTTCGGTCCGGCAGAAGCATGGATTCGATTGTCGGCATATCGCCGCGAAGATGGATACGAAGTATTTCGCCGTTGTAGGGACGGTTCAATCGACCACGAAACAATACTGAATGCGCTTGAAACGTCTGGTCTTCGTGGGCTTGGGGGTGCCGGTTTTCCAGCAGGGAAGAAGTGGCGCATTCTTAAAGAGCAGCCAGCACCGCGATTGATGGCCATCAATATAGATGAGGGAGAGCCTGGGACCTTCAAGGATCGTTACTACCTGGAGCGTGATCCTCATCGGTTTCTCGAAGGTATGCTGATTGCTGCTCAGGTGATTGGGATTGAATCCTGCTACCTCTACGTACGCGATGAATATCCAGGAGTGCTTGAGGTGCTCCGACAAAGTATTATTGAATTACAGAATGAATTCGGCGTGGAACTTCCGAATATGGAGTTGCGGCGGGGTGCTGGCGCGTACATCTGTGGCGAAGAGTCGGCCATGATCGAGTCAATCGAGGGCAAGAGAGGCATGCCGAGGTTACGGCCCCCGTACGTCGCGGAGGTTGGGTTGTTTGGTCGCCCGACCTTAGAGCACAACTGCGAGACATTATATTGGGTTCGCGACATCATCGAGCGGGGCCCCGACTGGTTTGCAGGTCAAGGACGAAGGGGCCGTAAAGGGGTCCGCTCATTTTCGGTCAGTGGCCGAGTCAATAAGCCAGGTGTACATCTGGCGCCCGCTGGCATTAGCTTGCGTGAATTGATCGATGAATATTGCGGCGGCATGCCGGAGGGGCATCACCTCTCAGCCTATTTTCCAGGTGGTGCTTCAGGTGGAATCTTGCCGGCTTCTCTCGCAGATGAACCGCTCGACTTTGACACACTGCACGAACATGGCTGTTTTATTGGCTCGGCTGCAGTGATTGTCTTATCGAACCAGGACAGTGTGCCGAAAGCTGCACGCAATGCGATGCGTTTTTTTGCCCATGAATCATGTGGCCAATGCACGCCCTGTCGAGTAGGCAGTGATCGAGCCGCACGGTTAATGGAAAACGAAAAGTGGGACCCTGATGTACTGGAGGATCTTTGCGTAGTCATGGAGGACGCTTCAATTTGCGGCCTGGGACAGGCAGCGCCCAACCCGTTGCGGTGCGTGATGAAGTACTTTCCCGAGGAGGTGGGAATCAAGTGAATGCTCCGATAACCGATACGGCGGCTACCGTCACTTTTTCCTTTAACGGGAAAAATATTACAGCGCTTGGGGATGAAACAATTTTCCAGGCGGCAAGGCGCAACGGCTACGAAATTCCTCATTTGTGTTATTCCGATAGCCTGCGGGCGGACGGGAACTGCCGAGCCTGCATGGTCGAGATTGATGGTGAACGGGTTTTGGCGCCATCGTGTTGCCGGCAACCGACCAACGATATGACGGTCAGAGGCGACAGTGACCGGGCTCGCAAAGCCCAGTCCCTGGTGCTCGAACTGTTGCGCGGCGAAGTCGGCAACAGTCACTTTAGCAACGGCTCAGAGCTCGATCATTGGTGCGATCAATTAAGGGTGACAGAAAGCCGATTTGGCGATCGCCAGCAACCGGCCGGAGACACCTCTCACCCGGCCATTGCCGTTAATCTGTCCGCTTGCATCCAGTGCACTCGGTGCGTCCGGGCGTGCCGCGAAGAACAGGCCAACGATGTCATCGGGTTCGCTTATCGGGGTATCCGTGCTGAAATTGTGTTCGATCTTGGAGACCCGATGGGGGAGAGTTCCTGTGTTGGATGTGGCGAATGTGTACAGGCCTGCCCGACGGGTGCCTTGATGCCGGCAGGAGGTGTCGGCCTTGAGACGATAGATCAAACAGTAGATTCGGTCTGTCCTTACTGTGGTGTCGGGTGCCTTTTGACTTATCACGTCAAGAACAACCGCATCCAGTATGTGACCGGACGCGACGGCCCATCCAATCATGGTCGGTTGTGCGTTAAGGGACGCTACGGGTTCGACTATGTTAATCATCCAGAGCGGATCGAACGCCCCCTCATCCGTCGGGACGGAGTACCAAAAGGATTGAATGAGCATTTCGACCCAGCCGATCCGTTGCGTATGTTTCGGGAAGCAGACTGGGAAGAAGCCCTCGAGTATTCAGCTGCCGGGTTGCGTCGCATTCGGGACCAGCATGGCGGCGGCGCGCTTGCAGGATTCGGATCGGCAAAAGGCAGTAATGAAGAAGCCTATCTTTTCCAAAAACTGGTTCGCACGGGCTTCGGCACGAATAACGTTGATCACTGCACCCGATTGTGTCATGCGTCGTCGGTGGCGGCCCTGCTGGAGGGGATCGGGTCAGGCGCTGTTTCAAATCAAGTTGCAGATGTTGCAAATGCAGAAGTTATCATTGTGATTGGAGCAAATCCGGCGAGCAATCATCCCGTGGCGGCCACTTTCATGAAAAATGCCGCACGGTCTAATGCCACGCTTGTCATCATTGATCCCCGCCGTACAGATCTTTCCCGCCATGCCCATCATTTTCTTCAGTTCAGGCCAGATACGGATGTGGCTCTGCTGAATGCAATGATCTATACCATCATTGAAGAAGGTCTCGTCGACAGTAATTACGTCAATCAATACACGGAAGATTTTGAAAAAATTCAGGAAAACATTGCCGGTTATAGCCCCGAAGCCATGGCGCCACTTTGTGGTATTGATGCCGTAAAGATCCGCGAAGTGGCTCGTCTGTATGGAGCATCTCGCAATTCGATGATTTTCTGGGGTATGGGTATATCCCAGCACATCCATGGCACCGACAATGCGCGGGCACTGATCGCGCTGGCCTTGATGACTGGCAATGTAGGCCGACCGGGAACGGGTTTGCATCCGTTGCGGGGTCAGAACAATGTGCAGGGCGCGTCGGACGCTGGCTTGATACCCATGATGTTTCCGGACTACCAAAGGGTGGACGACCAGGGTGTCAGGTCGTGGTTTGAACAATACTGGAAGGTGAATCTTGATGAAAAGCCGGGCCTCACGGTCGTTGAGATTATGAATGCTGCGCTCGATGGCGAGATTCGAGGCATGTATGTGGTGGGAGAGAATCCGGCGATGTCTGACCCCGACCTCAATCATTCGCGCCAGGCATTGGCTGCGTTGGAACACCTGGTGGTTCAGGACTTATTTTTGACCGAGACCGCAGCCTACGCGGATGTTGTTTTGCCAGCCTCTGCCTTTCCTGAAAAAACCGGCACGTTTTCAAATACCGATCGACGGGTACAGATGGGGCGTAAAGCTTTGGATTTACCGGGCGAGGCTCGCGAGGATCTATGGATTATCCAGGAGATGGCCAAGCGCTTGGGTCTTGACTGGGCGTATGGGGATGTCAGTGAGGTCTATGAGGAAATGCGCGGCGCTATGCCAAGTATCAGCGGCATGAGCTGGGACCGTATCGAAAGGGAAAGCAGCGTTACCTACCCGTGTCAGGATGAAAAAGATCCGGGTCAGAGCGTGGTGTTTGGTGACGGGTTTCCTACAGCGAGTGGCCGTGGCCGATTTGTGCCGTCAGATTTGATCTGGGCTGACGAGCGCCCAGACGACGAGTATCCCTGCGTACTGATTACCGGTCGACAACTTGAACATTGGCATACTGGAGCCATGACTCGCCGGGCGTCGGTGCTGAACGCCATCGAATCCTATCCTGTTGTTTCCTTACACCCCGACGATCTCGAGCAGGTGGGGGTTGCGGAAGGCGCTCTGGTGCGGGTGGAGTCGCGCCGGGGAGAACTGGTCGCCTATGCCCGGGTAGATTCGGGACTTCGATCCCGAGAGGTCTTTATCCCTTTTTGTTATGTTGAGGCGGCAGCGAACCTGTTGACCAATGCCGCACTTGACCCGGTCGGCAAGATTCCTGAATTTAAATACTGTGCGGTCCGGTTGGCCGCCGCCTAAACCCCCCCTCACAAGGAAGACCATTGGCCGAAATTATCGACGGCAAGGCCTATGCGACCCGTCTGCGCGCAAAAGTTGCGGAAGCCGTAGCAGATCTGAAGCGTAATCACGGTCTGACCCCAGGGCTGGCCGTAGTACTCGTGGGTGAAAATCCTGCCAGCCAGGTGTATGTGCGCAACAAGGCGAAGCAGACGATTGAGGCCGGAATGGAATCGTTGGCATATCGGTTGCCCGATACAACGAACCAGGGCGAACTCCTCGAGCAGCTCGAAGCGTTAAATGCAGACGCAAACGTTCACGGCATTCTGGTGCAGTTGCCATTGCCGAAGCAGATTGATTCCCACGCCATCATTAATGCAATTGACCCGCGCAAAGATGTCGACGGTTTTCATCTCAGTAACGTTGGCTTATTGTCCACGGGCAACCCGAACTTGGTGCCATGCACGCCACTGGGTTGCATGATGTTGTTACAAGATCGCTATGATGACTTGTCGGGTATGAGCGCCGTGGTGGTCGGGCGTTCCAACATTGTCGGCAAGCCGTTGGCGTCTCTACTGCTTGCGGCGCACTGTACCATCACTATCGCCCACTCGAGGACGAAGAACCTTGCTGCGGTCTGTCGTCGGGCGGACATTCTAGTGGCGGCTGTCGGTCGAGCGCAGATGATTACAGGGGAGTGGGTAAAACCGGGCGCGACAGTGATCGATGTGGGTATAAATCGCATCGACAGTGACGACGGAAAAAGTCGGCTCGTGGGCGATGTGGATTTCGAGTCTGCAAGTAAAGTGGCGGGCGCGATTACACCGGTTCCTGGCGGGGTGGGGCCGATGACGATCGCTTGTTTGTTGCGCAATACGGTCCAGGCGGCCTGCACAATCGACAACCTGACGGTCGCTTTGTAAATGTAAGAAATCGCCGGCTGGTTTGCCGGGAAGAGGGGTAGACCTGGGGCAGGGTGGATTTCCCGTCAGCGAAAATCGCGTGAGCGCGTGGTGAGATTGCCCAGCATGGCGGTATAGTCGAAAAGGTGTTTGGTTACGAGGTGCAGCACTTCGCCTTCCCGCTGAATGACGCCTGATGCGCCCAGCAGTGTGGCGCCAGCCAGCGTTTGCTGCTGGTTCTCGGCCACTTTTTTCCAGACGATCAGGTTGATACTGCCGGTCTCATCTTCGAGAGTGACGAAGGTAACCTGCTTGGCGCTCGATGGTCTCTGGCGGGTTATCACCAGCCCGGCTACCTGGACCATGGTGCCCGGGGCACATTGGTATACCTCGACACTTGTGATAATGCGGAGCTTGATTAATTGTGGTCGCAGCAAAGCCAGTGGATGTGTACCGAGAGTCAGGCCCATGCTTGCATAATCCGCGTAAGTTTCTTCGGCTCTGTTTGGTGTACGCAGCATAGGTGTGCCTTCAGCGGTCTGCGCAGACCCGAAGATTGGCATTCCAGGCCGGCGGCCGGCGGCATTCCAGGCGGCCTGCCGACGGTGGCCGCTAACAAGGCTCTTTAGTGCTCCGGCCGCAGCCAACGCCTGCAAGTCAGTCTGGTTCAGTCGTGCGCGGTGTGCCAGGTCATCGGTGTCACGGAGCGGCCGTTGTGTGCGGGCCGCTGTCAGCCCTTCTCCACCGTTTCGACTGAGGCCTTTAACCAGGCGAAGTCCCAGGCGAAGAGCATGGCCGCCATCGACTTGCTCTAGAGTACAGTCCCAGTTACTGACGGTAACGTCTACCGGCCGTATTTCGACTCCATGTCGACGGGCGTCCTGGGTCAATTGTGATGGCGCATAAAACCCCATCGGTTGACTATTCAGCAGTGCGCAGGTGAATGCTGCTGGTTCATGGTGCTTGAGCCAGGCCGAGACGTAGACCAGCAGTGCAAAACTGGCAGCATGTGACTCGGGAAAGCCGTATTCGCCGAAACCAAGAATCTGGTGGTAGATCTGGCGAGCGAAAGTCTCATCATAGCCACGGTTGCGCATGCCGCTCACCAGTTTTTCCTCGTAGTGTTGAAGACCGCCACGCCGTCGCCAGGCGGCCATAGAGCGGCGCAGACCGTCTGCTTCACCCGGTGTGAAGCCAGCTGCGATCATTGCAAGCTGGATTACCTGTTCTTGGAAGATCGGTACCCCGAGGGTGCGTTTTAGCACCCGGCGCACATCTTTACTGGGATAGGTCACCGCTTCTTCCCCCCGTCTGCGTTTGAGGTAGGGGTGCACCATGTCACCCTGGATCGGGCCGGGACGCACGATGGCCACCTCGATCACCAGGTCATAAAAGCACTGTGGACGGAGCCGCGGCAGCATCGCCATCTGCGCCCGCGACTCGATTTGAAAAACGCCGATGGTATCGGCTTTGCTGATCATTCGATATACCGCCAGATCTTCTGTCGGCACTGTGGCCATGGTCAGCGTACGGTTACGGTGCTTTCTTATAAGGTCGAAACTTTTATGGATAGCACTGAGCATGCCAAGTGCCAGGCAATCCACTTTAAGAAGGCCGAGCGCGTCAATATCGTCTTTGTTCCACTGAATGACAGTGCGTTCAGCCATGGCAGCATTTTCAATCGGCACCAGATCACAGAGCGGTTCGTGAGAAAGTACAAAGCCACCGGAGTGTTGTGAAAGATGACGGGGGAAACCCATTAACTCCTCGATGATTTGAAGAGCTTGGGCCACTACAGGATTGTCAGGATCCAACCCGATTTCACGGACTCGCTCTGGCATCACCTGATGTTCATCCCACCAGCAGGTGTTTTTTGCCATCCGCTCCACTTGTTCGGAATTTATGCCAAGTGCTTTGCCGACATCTCGAACTGCACTTCGAGGGCGATAGGTAATGACCGCGGCTGTCAAGGCGGCTCGATCCCGACCGTACTTACTGTATACGTATTGCATGACTTCTTCGCGTCGCTCATGTTCGAAATCGACATCGATATCAGGCGGCTCATTACGCTCGCGCGAGATGAAGCGCTCAAACAGAAGATCCATGTGTGCCGGGTCCACTTCAGTGATTCCAAGGCAATAACAGACAGCTGAATTGGCGGCAGAACCGCGGCCTTGACAGAGAATATTGTGTGTACGGGCAAAGTGAACGATGTCGTATACGGTGAGAAAGTAGGCCTCGTATCCGAGTTCCCTGATCAATTCGAGTTCGTATGCAATCTGCTGTTTGACTTTTTCGGGTGGGTTGTCAGGCCAGCGGTTTTGCATCCCCTTGATAGTGAGTTGATGCAGGTAGTCAGTCTGCGTGAGATTGCCTGGGACAAATTCACTTGGGTACGAGTAGTGAAGTTCATCTAAAGAGAAGGTGCAGCGCTGGGCGAGATTTATACTCTCGCGCAGAAGCTTCGCCGGGTAGATCTTCCCCAACAGACGCAGTGTTCTTAAATGTCGCTCGGCATTGGCACTCAGGCGATGGCCAATCTCGTGTATCGTCATGCCGAGCCGGATAGCGGTAAGCGTATCCTGAAGTTTCTGGCGGCTGCGAACATGCATATGCACATTGCCAGCAGCCACTAGAGGTATCCCGGTTCGGGTGCTGATGTTCTGCAGATAATGCAGGTGCTCGTAGTCAAAACCGTTGGCCGGCTGCTCGACAGAAATCCAGACTCGACCTGGCATCAATTGTTGCAGCCAGGCGGCATTTTGCTCGAGACGCCGATACCGGCACTTAAGGGTTGTCTTGATTGTTGGGGTGGGGTTACAGGGCAAAAGACCCAGGCAGCCGGTAATTTGTGCTGCCAGAATATCGGTGCTGAGGAGACGATAACTGCCCTTAGCAGCCGCACGCCGGGCCCGAGTGATAAGTCGGGTCAGGTTACGGTACCCCGTTCTATTTTTTGCGAGTAACACCACCCGAGGCCCGTCGGCGAGTAAAAATTCGCTGCCAATGATGAGAGACAGGTTGCATGCACGAGCGGCAACATGTGCCCTGACAATGCCTGCGACGCTGCACTCATCGGTCAGGGCAAGCGCCCGATAACCGAGAGCGTGTGCCTGCCGTACCAGTTCCTCTGGGTGTGAGGCACCCCGCAGGAAGGTGAAATTCGACAGGCAATGGAGTTCGGCGTAGTCGATCAAGACAGAACCTTATACTGTATAAATATACAGTATAAGGCATGATCACAGCGGCCGACATCCTAGATCGGTATTGATGGCTCTGTGCTGGCCGACAGTCGGCCAGGAAAGATAGTCAGAATTAGTGCAGTGAGGCAGGGCGACGGCCGCGATTCACGGCGAAAATCGCTGCAATGCTGATGATCGAGAATCCTGCGGCGAGCAGAAACGCATAATGAAGTTGAAAGTCGCCTACAACCCCGGCCAGTATCGCACCAAAAGCCCCCACACCATCCATCAGCACAAATACAAATCCCAGCGTGGTCGCTTCCCGCTGCCCCGCAAAGTCGACCGCGAGTGCGAGCACGCCGGAACGAATCGCAATCAGAACTCCTATAGCCAG
>CAJXWH010000030.1 GCA_913062915.1 uncultured Acidiferrobacteraceae bacterium
TAGCACGCGCACTCCGCGTGATCCTGCATACGGTAGAACAGCAGGTCAACCACTCCGATCCGTAATCCATCTTAACTGTCGCCGAACATCGACCAAAAACGGATTGACGGAGAGCGCTTTTCGCAGCACGTGCTCCGCCATCCCGAAATCTCGCTGGTTAAGTAAGATCCAGGCAAACCCCGCCATGGCACCGAAATGTCGGGGTTCGAGTAGCAGCGTCTGTCGAATATCTTGGATCGAGTGGTTGTAATCACCTATAAGGTAATAGACGGTCGCCCGCTTGTTCCAGCCTTCAGCAAACTCGGGTGCCTTCTCGATCACCTGATGGAAAGAGTCAAGGGCCAGCCCCAGGTCATGGGCGTTCATCGCGGCGATGCCACTCGCCAACAGATCTTCGATTGCCGGGTCATCGACCTGCCGCCATCGCTGCCAGATCTCCTCGGTGATACGGGATCCGTGTGCAAGATCGTCAGCCCCTAACAAGGCACTGAACAGCCGATCAAGTTGGGGATCGTTCTGATCCGCCCATGGCTGCGGCGACCAAAGCGCAAGGCAACTGATGAAGAGGCCATTCACAACCACCCGTGAAAGGAAGGTGTGAGTTTTCATGGCACCTGGCATTATCTCAGAACACGCAATCCATTTAACAACGAACTTGAACACCGGGCTGGACCACACTGAACCAGGCAAAGAAGCAGCGGTTTTTAGAGACGACGCCCGTCGAGAGCGAGAATCTCGCGTTGTCGGATCATCGCCCATAGAACCAGAGTCAGCAGCACTGCAGCGCCAATCGTCACGGCAACAGGTGCGTTGAAGGCGGAAGCGAGTGCTCCGGTAACCAGACCACCCAGTGCAATCAAACTAAAAGTCACGCTGTGAATGCCCATCACCCGCCCGCGCAGTTCATCCGGCACCTTGAGCTGTAACACCGTCATTGAACTGACCAGAAAGATCGAACCGAATGCGGCTGAAAGCATCACAAACAAACTGGCAAGACCAAACGCAGCCGCTGTGTCCGCAGCAACGCCGGTCACCAGGGCAAATCCAAATAAGGCGCACGGCGACAGCGCTGCTGAGAACAGCATCACCCAGCCCAGTCTTCGCGACTGCTGAAAGCGCCCGACAAGAAAGGTCCCAATGACCGAACCAACGCCTGTTACTGAAATTAAAAGGCCATATCCGCGCTCCCCACTTTGCAGCAGACTCGCAAAGATCGGCATGATCTGAACGTAAGACGTGCCGAAAAAGTGCAAACTGAAAGTCAGCAAAATTAATACACGAAAAAGCCGACGTTGAAACACGAACTTCACGCCCTCTGCAAACTCGCGCCAGGGCTTGTCCACCACGCGGACATCTTGCGTGATTTGGATCGAGCGCAGTACCCACATCATTGCCACAAAACCGAGTGTGCAAAGTGCAAAAACGAGTGCAGTATCGGTCAGTGCAATAAGGATACCGCCAATGGCTGGCAGAATCATTCGGGTGCCCTGCCAAAGAATCGAATTAAGCGCCACTGCGCTCATCATCTGATGGGGTTGGATGAGCGCCGGAAAGATAGATGAACGGGCTGGAAAATCGAAGCCGTGCACCAGTCCGAGTAACCCGGATACCACAAGCACGTGCCAAACCCGAACCACGCCGGTGACATCCAGTGCAGCCAACAGCAAGAGCAGAACCGCTGCCACGGCAGTGGTCGTGAGTAAAATTGAACGGCGGTTAAGGCGATCCGCCACAATGCCACCGACCAAAGTCGCCGCGATCGTCGGCACAGCCATTGAAGCGCCAAGCAAGCCCAGGTCGAGTGGCGAACCGCTTAATTCAAAAACGAGCCACGCCATCGCGATGAAATAGAGTTGGGTACTTCCTACCGATGCCACGGAGCCCAGCCAGAAACGCCGGTATGGAAGCGAAGCCAAGGCATCAAACCGCATGGCGAATCTCCTGCTGGCTCGGCCCGCGTGCCCCCGTCATCGAGCGCGAGATGAAGACGCCCATGAATTCAGATAGCCCGGGTAAATCAAAAAGTATATCGATCCCGCGTCGGTGGCGAAGACCCGCACAGCCAGCACGAAGTATTTGCGGTAGAGTCCTCTGCCCAAATCTGCTGCGGGCAGCCCCCGTCAGGCTGCAGTCGTAGCCCGGTTCTGGCCCCCTGCTGAGACCCACCTTATGCCATGTTCTGACTCTCGATTCATCCGCACGCCATGAGCGGCAACAATCTGACCCGAACCTTGGCCGTACTCGGGCCGTACCTGTGGCCACGCGGACGCAACGACCTTCGATGGCGAGTCATCATCGCGCTGGTCAGTCTCGCTTTGGCCAAGTTTGCCAACGTATATGTGCCGCTCCTTCTGGGCGCCACGGTTGACCGGCTGTCTTCTCTTGAAACCACACCGAATCTCGCTTTTGGCATTCCTCTGGCCATCATCCTCGCCTACGGCTTTGCCCGCTGGTCGTCCACGGCCTTTGGTGAACTCCGCGATGCGCTCTTCTCCCGGGTCTCACAGAATGCAGTGCGCCAGGTCGCCCTCAGCGTCTTCCAGCACGTGCACTCGCTGTCTCTTCGGTTTCATCTGGATCGCAAAACCGGAGCCCTCAATCGATTCATCGATCGGGGTACCAAGGGAATTCAGTTTCTGCTGTCATTCGTCGTCTTCAACCTACTACCGACGATCGTCGAGATTTTCCTCGTCTGTGGAATCCTCTGGTACATGTTCGGCGTGCAGTATGCTCTGGTGACGAGCGTCACGATTGGCGTCTATGTCTGGCTGACCTTCTCGATCACTGCCTGGCGAATTCGGATCCGTCGGCAAATGAACGAGGCCGACAACGAAGCGAGTACCCGCTCGGTCGACAGCCTGCTCAACTTTGAGACCGTCAAGTACTTCAACAATGAAGAACATGAAGGACGCCGCATCGACACTGCGCTTCGCGCCTACGAGACCGGCGCGGCAAAGAGCCGCGAAAGTCTGGCCCTACTGAATGTCGCGCAAGCGGCAGCAGTAACCTCGGGAATCCTGATCATGCTGATCATGGCGGCACTCAATATTCGAGACGGCACCATCACCTTGGGCGGCTTCGTCGTAATCAACGCCTACCTACTGCAACTCTCGATGCCGTTGAATTTCCTGGGTACAGTGTACCGAGAAATACAGCAGTCTCTGGTTGACATGGAAAACATGTTTTCGCTGCTGGATGAAGAACAGGAAATCCAGGATCTTCCCGGCGCCCTGCCGATCGAGATTCGAGACGGGGCAGTTGAGTTCTACAACGTCACCTTCAGCTACCAAGCCGATCGTGTCATCCTGAAACATATCAGCTTTACGGTAGAGTCCTCAAAAACCGTTGCCATCGTCGGCCCGACCGGATCAGGAAAATCGACCATCAGCCGACTCCTTTTCCGATTTTATGAAGCCACGGACGGCAACATCCGTATCGATGGGCAGGATATTTCCCAAGTCACGCAGGATTCAGTGCGCCAGGCGATCGGCGTGGTGCCACAAGATACCGTGCTCTTTAACGACACGATTTACTACAACATCCGTTACGCCAGGCCCGACGCCCCCGCTGAAGCCGTATACGAAGCCGCCCGCACCGCACGAATCCACGAATTCATCACCAGCCTTCCTGAGGGATACGAGACACGGGTCGGCGAACGGGGGCTAAAACTCTCCGGCGGTGAAAAACAGCGGGTTGCGATTGCCCGCACCGTTCTGAAAAACCCGAAAATATTTTTCTTCGATGAAGCGACCTCTGCCCTCGACAGCAACACAGAGAGTGAAATCCAGACTAACCTGGAAGAGATTTCAAAGGACCGGACCACATTAATTATTGCGCACAGGCTGTCAACAGTCGTGCGGGCGGACCAGATTCTGGTGCTAGACCAGGGAACCATCATTGAGCGCGGCACTCATCAGCAACTCCTGGCAAACGGTGGGAAATATGCCCGCATGTGGAAAGAGCAGGAAAAAGAAAACAGCGATCGCACCGAGATGGCACCACCCGTAACCTCATGATCCAACCTCTACATACCCTTACAGATGAGGAACTCGTTGCCGCCACCACCAAGACCCTGGACGAGTACCAACAGGATGCTGCGCAATTCTGGGGGGGTACGCAGCATCATGATGTCAGCCAGAACATCAACGCACTCCTTCGTAATATCCGCGGCGAGCCACCTTTTGAACTTCTCGATTTTGGCTGCGGCCCAGGACGAGATCTGCTAGCCCTTATGCAACTTGGGCACCACCCGATTGGGGTCGACGGCTGCCAGGCATTTGTGGAGATGGCGACAGAGCAAACGGGTTGTGACGTCTGGCACCAGGATTTTTTGAATCTTCATCTCCCCGATTGCGCGTTTGACGGGATTTTTGCCAATGCATCGATGTTTCATATCCCAACACAGGAACTTCATCGTGTCTTGCGACAGCTATACGCCTGCTTGAAACCAGACGGCGTATTGTTCTGCTCCAATCCTCGAGGGCCTGACATCGAGCGCTTCACCGGTGGCCGCTATGGCGCGTTTCTCGAGTGGCAAACCTGGCGCGCATACCTACTCGGCGCCGGCTTTTTCGAATTGGAGCATTACTACCGCCCGCAAGGTCGACCGCGTGCCGAACAACCGTGGCTGGCAACCCTGTGGCGGCGTCCGGCGTTCAGTGGATCCCCAAGTCGTGAACCCTCGTGGCGACCGAACCCGGGGTAGGTCCTCGAATGCATTCCCCAAATCGAACAATTGGTGTGCCGGTGGTGCTGTTGGCCGGCATCTGCTGGAGCACTGCCGGTTTAATCTATCGCTTGGTCGAAGCGGCCTCAGCCTGGCAAGTTCTCTTTTTTCGTTCAGTCTCGCTATTTTCGATGCTGCTACTTTGGTTACTGCTCCGCTACCGGCACAACCTCATTGCAGCATTGGTTCGTGCTGGCTTGCCCGCCTTGATCGGGGGTGTTTGTCTAAGCATTGCATTTACGGGATTTATTCTCGCCCTTGAACATACGAGCGTCGCTAATGCAATGTTTGTGCTCGCTGCCGCGCCATTTTTCACAGCAGCGCTCGGACGCGTACTCCTTGGAGAGGCAATTTTTTGGTACACATGGCTGGCCATGGCTTTAGCAGCCGTGGGCCTCGGAATCATGACAACTGGTGAGCTGAATGTAGGTGGGGGACTCGGTAACTTGTTCGCGCTGTTTTCGGCACTGGGATTTTCAGGCATGACGATCTCGCTTCGCTCGAGAACCGACACCGATATGCTGCCAACGATTCTCTATGCCAGCCTCTTTGCATCGCTTTTTGCGGGAGCTGCCATCATCGCATTACACGAGGGATTCGTTCTGCTGCCAATCGATCTCACGTACAGCATCAGCCTTGGTATTTTTCAAATCGGTCTTGGTTTCTTATTGTTTACGCTTGGGGCGCGCCATCTGCCAGCGGTAGAGCTCAACTTGCTCGCTCTGACGGAAATCATCCTAGGTCCAATTCTCGTCTGGATTGGAATTGGAGAGATCCCATCTAACGCGACTTTGATTGGCGGCGCAATCATCATTTCTGCGATCGTGGTCATAGCGATCCTTGGAGCCACACAATCCAAACACCCAGTAAAGGTCGAAACACCGTTTTCATAAGTTGCTTTCTGCATCAAAAAAATTTGACTGGGGCCTCTCGATAAAGCGGTGTATGCTTCTGACTGATCATCTGTTTTCCCGTACCATCCGCATGATGCGAATCCAGAGCCCACATTTCCGCCCCCATGCAACTGCCTGAACACATCTTCAAGCAGGCCAGAGCCACTCGCGCTCGAATTGTACTGCCAGAGGGACACGACATCCGTGTCATGCAGGCCGCGGCTGAAGCCACGGAGCAGAATCTGGCTGAAATTACAGTGCTTGGAAACCCGGATCAGATTCGCGAGGCTGCGATCCGCCAGAGCCTGACGCTGGACCGTGTGACGGTCATTAACCCCACCACTTCGCCGTCATGCAACCAGTATGCCGAACTTCTGGTCATGACCAGGGCCAAAGCCCAGCTGTCCTTCGACAAAGCGCTGCAACAAGTGTATCAGCCCATTGTTCACGCCAACTGTATGGTGGCCAACGGCGACGCCGATGGTTGCGTTGCCGGGGCAACTATTTCCACCACCGAAGTCATCCGTCACGCGATACGAATTGTGGGCCAAAATCCCGAATATCCGCTGGTGTCGAGTTTTTTCCTGATGCTGTTTGGGTCTTCGGGCCCTGGAATCCAGGGCCCCGTTCTCTTTGCCGACTGTGGTCTCGTCATCGATCCCGATGCCAAAGAACTCGCCACGATCGCTGCGGCGACCGCCCGCAACGCCGAGATCTTGCTCAACACCGCCCCGATCGTGGCCATGCTTTCTTTCTCGACCCTGGGGAGCGCCCGCCACCGGCTGGTTACTAAAGTTCGCGAGGCCACAAAACTGTTAATCCAGCAGCGCCCCGACTTAGCCGTTCGAGGCGAGGTTCAGTTCGATGCTGCGATTCTGCCAGAGGTTTTTGAATCGAAGGCAGGGCAGACAGGCGAGTTCGCTCCGCCCAACGTTTTTATCTTTCCCAATCTGGATGCCGGCAATATCGCCTACAAAATCGCCGAGCGCACGGCAGGCGCCACTGCAATTGGGCCAATTCTCCAGGGCATTAACAAGCCGATCAACGACCTCTCCCGGGGCTGCACCGCCGAAGACATCGTTCAGAATATCGCAGTCACGACCTGCCAGACACAGCTCGGCCGACATACCAACTGACGGGAAAGCCGATCAGGGAGCGAGCAACTCGCTGAGAAGTTCGCCCGCCTCGTCCACGGCCGGTTTGCCCACACCGAGGTGAGTAACTGCCCGCATGCGGGTCGGACCATTTGCCCCGATCCAGACGCCACGCTCGCGAAGTCGCGCCGTCACGTCCTTCGAAGACTGTCCGGTCCCCGCCACATCGAAAAACACCAGGTTGGTCTCGACCTCTGGATTCAGAATCGTAACACCCTCGATCGACCCGATCCGTTGAGCAAAACTGCGGGCATTGTCGTGGTCCTCGGCCAAGCGGTCGACGTGATGCGCCAGAGCCCAACTGCCAGCTGCTGCCAGAATGCCGGCCTGCCGCATGGCGCCCCCCAGACGATGCTTCCAGCGCCAGGCCTCACGAATAAACGCATCCGACCCCGCCAGCACTGCGCCCACGGGACAGCCCAGTCCCTTGCTGAGGTCGAGCCACACGGAATCGACCGGGTCGGCAAAGTCACAGGCCGCTGTACCTGATGCGACCGCCGCGTTCAGCAACCGGGCACCATCCATATGCAGTGCCAAGCCATGACCCCGGGCGACCTCGGCGACGCCGACCAGCGTCGCCAGCGGCCAGATCGAACCGCCCCCTCCGTTCGAGGTTTGCTCGACCACCACCAGCCGGGACCGAGGCTCCAACGCCCGACCCGCGCGCAGCGACGCTTCGACATCGGCCGGCTGAAAGATCCCCCGCTCGCCATTCAGCGCCCTAATCGCGGCGCCGGCAACCACGGCGGATCCTGCAGCCTCACTGTTGACGATATGGGCCGTGCGATCCGCAATAATTTCGTCCCCTGAAGCGCAGTGCACCGCCAGAGCAATTTGATTGCACATCGTTCCGGAAGGCAGAAACATCGCCTTGTCTTTGCCCAGTCGGGCAGCAACTTCTTCGCACAAACGGTTGACACTGGGATCGAGTAGATGCTGCTCATCACCGACCTCGGCTTCCGCCATGGCTTGGCGCATACCCGGCGGCGGCTGAGTCTGGGTATCACTAAACAGATTGATCCGGATCGATTCCATTCTCAAAAAAAGTCGTCAGAGTGAACTGTCAGCTGGAGAATTTCTGCAATAGGTCCGACTTGGCCTGCTCGTATTGGGAATCCGAAATGGCCCCTGCCTTGTGCGCTCGATCCATGTCCAGAAGTTCCCGCCCCAGAGTTCGATAGTTGGACGCCCTTGTGGCCTTAGGCGGAACGGGCGCGCGAGTCCGCACGCCCTCCCCGGCCAGAGAGGGATCAACGCCCGGCCCCGAGGCGACCGCAATCGCGTCCTCGAGTCGAACCGCTTTGGAGAACAACGCCCGTCCTACAATCACACCAGAAATGTTCGGCAGATATTTCAGGTAAGACACGTCGTCCAGCGTATCGACCGTTCCTGTTGAAATGACCGGGATACGGATCGCTGTCGCGATTTCTGTCGTCGCGGCAAGACTGCTTTCCGGGTGATTCTCGAACCGGTCAATATCGGTATAGATGATGGCGGCTGCTCCGACATCCTCAAAATTCCTGGCCAACTCCATCGGTGTAAACGATGTTCGAGTACGCCAGCCATCGATCAATACATAGCCGCCTCTCGCGTCAATACTAACAACGACCTTCTCTGGATACCGACTACATACATCGCGCAACAGATTCTGGTTCTTCACTGCCACCGTACCGAGCACGACTCGAGTTGCGCCGTGATCAAACCACCAGTCGACTGCATTCTCCGTGCGAAGACCGCCCGCGACCTGGACCGGCACCTTGGCCTCTTCGATGATCTGGCACATGAGTTCAGCGTTGTGGCGGCCCCCCTGAAAAACCCCGTCAAGATCTACGATATGCAGCCACTCGGCCCCGGCAGCCTGAAATTGCCGGGCCGCATCTCGCGGGCTCAGGTTGTAGGTGACTGGCTGTTCGCGCAATCCGCGCAGCAAGTTGACGGACTGGCTGTTCTGAATTTCGATATCCGGGTAGATAATCATTTGAAACTTGTACTTTGCGCTGTACGCCGCCGCGAGCCCCCTCTGCCGTCTGCCGGACAACGCGTTAAAATCGATTATTGCTTGGAAGTGAGCATACTGCTTTACCAGCAAGCCCGCCAATCGGGTGAATCAACTGCTTGGCTTAAAAGATAAAACCCTAAATTTCCGAACCGCCGCGGGGATCCCGAGCCTTGGAGTCGCGCCGCTTTGGCGCTCAGTTTGTTTCGATCAGTTTCTCGCAGGCGAGTTGGATTCGCTCACAGGCGCTCAGCAACGTATCGATGTCGGTCGCATAGGAGACGCGGAAGTGTCCCGGAAATCCAAACGCCCGGCCGGGAACCAGTGCCACCCCGGCGGTGTCGAGAAAGTAGTTGACCACGTCGGTGTCACTCGCAAGTGTCTGGCCATTTGGCGCTAACCGCCCGAACAAACCGGTACATGAAGGAAAAACATAGAAGGCACCGTCGGGAACGGGGCAGGTAATTCCATCGATGCGATTCAATTCCAGCACCAGGGTGTCGCGCCGTTCGTGATAGGCCAGCAACTGCGGCACCAGGAAGTCGCGCCCTCCGTTCAGTCCCGCGACGGCCGCGTGCTGGCAGATTGATGCTGGGTGAAAACTGGACTGGGACTGAAGCTTGGCCATCGCCCGAATCAGCGATTCTGGCCCCCCGGCGAAACCGATCCGCCAACCGGTCATGCAGTAGGCCTTCGACATGCCGTTGCAAGTCAGCGTACGTTCCTTCAGCCGCGGTTCGACTTGTGCCAGGGTAGTGAACTCGACATCACCGTAGATCAAATGCTCGTAGATATCATCCGTAATCACCAGCACCTCGGGATGCTGCAGGAGTACTTCGGCCAAGGCCAATAGTTCGGTACGGGTATAGACCGCGCCCGTTGGGTTGGAGGGGCTGTTCAGAATCAGCCAGCGAGTGGCTGACGTCACGGCAGATTCCAGTTTATCCGGCGTCAACTTGAATTGTTGTTCTGCCGCGCACGGAATGATGATCGGGCGACCGTCGGCAATTTCAACCATAGCGGAGTAGGACACCCAGTACGGTGCTGGGATGATCACCTCGTCACCGCGATTCAACGTCGCCATCAATGCATTGAAAAGCAACTGTTTACAGCCGGAACTGACCGTAATCTCAGAGGGCTGGTAGTCAAGATTATTTTCGCTCTTGAACTTTCGGCACACGGCTTGCTTAAGTTCCGGTATCCCGTCGACCACGGTATAACGGGTATGGCCGTCGCGGATGGCCTGCTCCGCTGCCGCCTTGATGTGTTCAGGCGTCTCAAAATCAGGTTCTCCCTGACTAAGACTGATCACATCTTGGCCCATGGCACGAAGTTGCCGCGCTCGATCAGTGATCGCACTGGTGGGCGAGGGCTGGATGCGGTTCAAGCGATCGGAAATAGACGTGTTCATGGTGCCGGGCTACATCTACCCGGTCGTCCCGCGCCAGCGTCGAGCACGCTCCGCCATGACATTGCACATGGTTTGATTTCCATCACGAGAAGTTTCACTATGGCAAGTATGCAGACCCCGCTTCATTCGCTCAAGCAAAACAGTGCAGGGGCACGACCTCGGTGAGCATCCACAGCGCGCCGGATCGATGTGACCTGCTGATCCGCGGAGGGCACGTCATCGACGGCACCGGTGCCAAATCGTTTGCCGGGGATGTCGCGGTCACGGCCGATCGCATTGACGCCGTCGGTGACTTGCAAAATACCCACGCCGAAGAAGTGATTGACGCTAGAGGTCACGTAGTAGCTCCGGGCTTCATCGATGTGCATACCCATGATGATCATCTCCTGTTGACGAATCCGGAAGTTACGCCGAAGCTCAGCCAGGGAGTCACCACGGTGGTGGTCGGGAACTGCGGGGTCAGCCTCGCCCCGTGGTCGGCGGATCGACCCCCGCCACCGCCCATGGATCTCATCGGATCTGAGCAGGCTTACCGTTTTCCAACTTTCGAATCCTACCGGCTGGCACTCGAACAAAAACCCGCCGCGATCAACGCTGCACCCCTGGTTGGCCACTCGACGCTGCGCTGCTCGACCATGGACAATCTTGACCGCCCGGCCAGACACGAGGAAATCGAAAACATGCGGGCGCAGCTGCGCAGCAGCCTGCAAGCGGGTGCTATCGGCTTCTCGACCGGACTCGCGTACGCGCCGAACCGGGCCGCGACACCGGACGAGGTGGCTGCCCTGGCGGGGGAACTGCAGGAATTTAGCGGCATTTACGCAACCCATATGCGAGACGAAGGTGATCAGCTGTTCAGCGCGCTCGAGGAATCCTTTGTTACAGCCCGCCGCGCGGGCTGTCCGGTCGTCCTCTCTCACCACAAATGCGCCAGCCCTAAAATGTGGGGTCGCAGCGCGGAATCGCTGGCCAGAATCGATGCGGCTGCCGAGCAGCAGCTGATCGGCCTCGATGTGTATCCCTATACCGCAGGGTCGACCATTCTCATGGAAGACCACATCGAAGCTTCAAAGCGAATTATGGTGACCTGGTCGACAACTGTGCCGGAAGCTCGTGGCAGGGACCTTGCCGATCTTGCCGTCGATTGGGACTGCAGCCTGGTCGAAGCTATGCGGCGCCTGCAGCCGGGCGGTGGTATCTACTTCATGATGGAAGACGACGATGTCGAACGGATTCTGACCCACCCGAAAAGCATGATTGGCTCCGACGGTTTGCCTCATGATGAGCATCCTCATCCGCGCCTTTGGGGAACATTTCCGCGTGTGCTCGGCCACTACGCTCGGGAACGACAGCTATTTACCCTGGAGCAGGCGCTACACAAGATGACTGGTTTATCTGCCAAGACCTTTCATCTCGCTGACCGAGGAGTGTTGCAGGCCAGCGCATTCGCGGATATCGTCGTCTTCGACCCCGATTTAATTGCTGACCGGGGGACCTTCGAAGAGCCTGAACAAACCGCAGCCGGGATCCACACCGTACTTGTGAATGGCACTATTGCGTGGCAGCGTGGGATTGGTACTGGCTCGCGAACCGGTCGAATCCTGAAAAACCCCAAGACGACCTGAGCTGCTCCTCTGGTATGTACTGCCAGGGCGTTAACGGATGCGCAATTTTTCCGCCTGCACAATCACTATGCCGCTGGTAACAATCAGTGCCGCTCCGCCGAGCACCGCCAGTGACGGAAAGTCGTTGAAAAACCTCCAGCCAAACAGAATCGCCCAAATCAACCCGGTATATTCGAGCGCCCCCACGAGGTAGACCGGCGCATAACGAAACCCGCTCACCAAACAATACTGCCCAAGAATTCCCGCACTGCCCATCAGGACCATCAGCCCAAATTCGACCACTGTCACTGGTTGCCAGACGAACGGCAGTGTTAACCCCGTCACCACCAGAAACGACAAGGCGGCTGAAAAGACCATCAACTCGGTGGTCTCGGTCTTCGACAAATAACGGGTCTGAAGTCCGAGCACCGCAAACATCAGACTGCCGAAAACCGCGGCGCCCGCACCCAGCCAATCGACATTTTCAGCGCTCGGCTGAACTACGAACATTACGCCCACAAATCCGGCGATCAATGCGAGCACCTGCCGGCCTCTGGGATGTTCGCCAAGAAATATCCCGGATAACAGGGCAAGGAATAGGGGATATCCAAGGACCAGTGACGTCGCATCGGCGAGCGGCATCCGGGTGATCGCAAAATAGTAACTGAGAAACGCTACCAGATTAGAAAGCGCGCGCAACAGGTGCCCACCCGGCCGGCGAGTCATCAGCCCTGCCCAGCCGAAACGGACCCGGATGATGACCCACAACGCAATCACTCCGATGATGCTGCGAACGAACAATAGTTGAAAAAGGGAAAAGTCGCTGGACAGCCACTTCACCAGGGCGTCCTGAGAAGAAAAAAATACGGCGGCAAGCGCGGCGAAAACTACGCCGCGTATTCGAAAATCAGACAAACGCCCCTCCGGAAAATTCCCTGGGCGCCAATAACCTGATCGCCCAAGATGTCCCCATCACCCGACCCTGCAATCGCTATACTGACGAACCCGAATATCGATCGCAACTCTTTGTTGCGCCCATTGCCCAACAGGACCACACCATCGTTCGCTATACTCTGGCGTATACTTCACTGGTTATTTTCGTTCTGACTGGAATCAAATCTACCGAGTACGAAGTGATTTAGATCATGGAAGAAGCTCCCAAGAAATCGTTCCGTAATGTGGCACGCCGCTACGGGGCAACACTCGACAACATCAATGCTTCTACATCCGTAGAAAAAAAAGTCTCGAGAAGCGCGCGCAAGAAAAGAGTGAAACGTAAGAAGTAACTCGCCCTCCTCGTTCCGCTCTCTAGAATTGTTAGGTCTCGATTGCGTCAATCACCGCATCAGTGACTGCCCGGGTCGTGGCATGACCACCAAGATCGGCCGGCATCACCCGACCCGTCGAAGTAACCTTTTCGATTGCCGCCATCAGTTGGGTACTTGCAACACGCGCCCCCAAATGATCCAACATCATTGAGGCCGTCCACAAAGCACCGATCGGGTTCGCAATACCCTTGCCCACCAGATCGAATGCGGATCCGTGAATCGGTTCAAACATAGATGGGTAATCCCGCTCCGGTCGTAAGTTTGCAGTGGCGGCAATACCGAGACTACCAGACAGTGCCGCAGCCAGATCAGAAAGGATATCTGCGTGCAGATTACTGGCAACCACTACGTCGAGTGACTGGGGTTGCAGGACCATCCGGGTCGTCATGGCGTCCACCAGAATTCGGTCTGTCGTGACGTCCGGATAATCCGCTGCAATCTCTTCAAACATCTGATCCCACATCACCATACCGTGCCGCTGGGCATTGGACTTTGTGACCAGCGTCAAGAGGCGGCGCGGACGCGAGCGGGCCAACTCAAAAGCAAAGCGATGAATCCGCTCCACGCCAGCACGGGTAAAGACGGAGACGTCTAGCGCCACCTCTTCCGGATAGTTCTGGTGGATTCGACCCCCAACGCCAGCGTATTCTCCTTCCGAATTCTCACGCACGATGACCCAGTCCAGATCGGCCGGGCCAACGCCAGCAAGGGGCGAGCGCACGCCGCGTAGCAGTCGCGCCGGACGAACGTTTGCGTACTGCTCGAATCCCTGGCAAATCTTGAGACGCAACTCCCAAAGGGTGATGTGATCGGGAACCCGCGGGTCACCGGCAGAGCCAAAATAGATCGCATCGAATTCACCAAGCGTCTCGAGCCCGCCGTCCGGCATCATTTGACCATGGGCAAGATAGCGCTCTGATCCCCAGTCAAAGTATTGGAACTCGAGGTGTAATGCTGCCGTCCGGTGCGCCAGCGCCTCCAACACTCGGACGCCCTCGGGTATGACTTCAGCGCCGATCCCATCGCCGGGAATCACGGCAATACGGCAGGGATTCACAGTGTAGAACTCAGATCGGACTCGGCCGGCCGTGGGTTTGCTTGGATCGGACGATTTGCAAAACAGTCCCCACTATAAAAACAGGGTCAGAACGCCGGTATAGCCATACAGACGGCGATGGCCGATCTCGCCATTGGCAAAGAAACCTACCAGCGGTACATCACCAAGCTCGCGCTGAATGAGTGTCATCTCGTTCGAATCCTCGCCAAACGTATGCCGCCCTCGACCCAGGCAAGAAAAATATACGCCCCCCCTAGGTACAGAACCTGCACTTCTTTGTTTTAAGTCGCGCAGCATACGGATCAAGTCTTCTTCAGCGCTGGTCCGATCGCGCTGGCAAAAAAGAATCGAATCGCCCGTATCGACGCTGTCCCCGATGGCGAGAAGTTTGTGCTGCGGATCGACGCCCACGATATTTCGTACCAGATAGTCGCCCGTATCTGAACCGACCACCGGCAGTGCAGCAAAGATCTTACCAGCGACGCGACTGAGATCCTGCGCCAACTTCTCACCGATGTCCTCCTCGAATACCTCCAGAGCCGGGCGGTCATCGATGGTAAAGATAATGTTCTGGCTGATCCGCGTAATGGTTCTTTGGGGTCCAATCGGCGAACAGCCCTGTGTCAGCCCCGTAGACACGGGCACTTTCTCTGAAAACAATACGCCCGAGAGATCCGAAGTCGTTGGGGCATCGGCAACCTGCACATTGCGGCCGTGAGAGGAACTGAGGGCACCCACCAGATATCCACCTTGCAGTGCGTCTGAGAGCGCGGGTATGAGTCGCGGCACCTCTGCACTCTCGGGATTTGCATGAACCACTGCAAACGTCTGAACATTGCTCTCAAACCATGGCCGATGGTCGCGATTGAAGCTTTCCAAATCCCCTTGTGCATCCGAAAAGACCTGAAAGGAGTTTTCCGGGAACGCACCGACCATCACATTAATCGCCGGACATTCGTAATCTTCGTGACCGCTTCGAAGAACGCCAATGCCGGTTGCACCGACCCAATGGCGAACCTTTGTCTGCGCTTTCAAACGCTCAACGATCGCGCTCATATTCTCGCCATGGTGATCCGTGGTGTAGATGAATCCAAGATGACCCGATGTAGTGCCGATCTGGGCCGAACATTCATCGACCGCATCCTGCCAAATTTCAGCTCGCGAACTGCCTACTTGAAACGGCTCGCCCGAGACAACTGGCACAGCGCTTACCATTGGTTGCGCAGTTCCCGCAATTTCAGAAAAACCGCCTTCGGCTCAGGACTCTCCGGGAGATCGGGAAATGACTCGCGCAGCGTCCTGATGACGCTCGGATTCTGCAGCCGGAAAAACGTATTGACTTCCCGCTCGAGCCCGAGGGTGGAGACCAGCGCGTGGTTTGGATCCTGAATGCCGTTGTCATCGAGAAGCTGGTTTGCTCTCTCGTTATCCGGTTCCCGGTCCAGTGTGAAGGCCAGATTGTTGGCCCAGTAATCATGTCCCGGATACACACAAGTATTGTCCGGCAACAGCGACAACTGAGTTACAAAAGTATCGAACAACTGCTCGGGATGGCCGCCATTATGGCAGTTTCCCGCGCCTGCGTTGAACAGCGTATCACCGGAAAATAAAGCAGGTTCATCAGTATGAGACAACAAACACACATGACTCATTGTATGACCGGGTGTATCCAATGCCTCGAATTCAACCGTTTTGCCGATACGAATGACATCACCCGCAGCAATCGGGATATCGATCCCGGCGATGTCCGCACTTGCATGAGCCAGCAACCGGGCGCCAGTAGCAGCAATCACGGCTTGATTGCCCCCCGTGTGATCGCCGTGTTCATGGGTGTTTAATACCTGGGTAATGTCCCAGCCCATCTCCGTCGCCTTGCCCAGACACTTTTTATGGTCAAGCGGATCAACTGCCAGCGCCTCGCCGGTTTCAGGACACGCAATCAAATAGTTGAAGTTACGCCAGGCGTTGCCTGTCCAAATTTGTTCTACGATCAAAGTATCCTCCTGCTCGGTTTTGCGACCGAATCCAGTAACCAGTCTAATCCACCCACGACTGGGCCAAATCTGGCTGCAGCCATGGCTCGCTCCCCGCTTCCATGTTCAAAGACTTGCGCCCTTCGAAAGCAGTGATTGTATATTGAGATAAATGGTAGAGAAGAGAATCCGCCCAATCAAAGCACATCCCGGCCGAACCATGGTATGAGAAGAATTCCCAACACCTGGTACGATCGGGATTGCGTGCGCTGCCCGCGTCTTACCGAGCACCTCGCAGTAACCGCGGCCAATCATCCACACTATCATTGTCGACCGGTGGCGCCGTTTGGCGCCCGTCGTGCCCGGTTGCTGATCGTTGGCCTAGCCCCCGGCCTGCACGGGGCCAATGCCACAGGCCGTCCGTTCACGGGAGATCACGCCGGCATTCTCCTGTACGAAACCCTGTACCTGCTCGGCATCGCCTCCACCGGCCAGTCAATCGATGCCAGCGACGGCCTGACGCTCACCGACTGTCGTATTACCAACGCGGTCAAGTGCCTACCGCCACAAAACAAACCGATCGGCGCAGAAATTGCAGCCTGTAATCCTTACCTAGCTGCGGAACTGAAAGCTGTACCTGCTGGCGGTGTCATTGTGGCGCTCGGACGTATTGCCCACCAAGCCATTGCCAAAGCGCTATCACTGAGGCTAGCCAGTATCCCGTTTGGCCACGGCACGGAATACGATTTGCCGGATGGAAGATGGCTTGTTTCAAGCTATCACTGCAGTCGCTACAACACGCAAACCGGGCGCCTTACCAGCGCCATGTTTCTGAAGGTCATGCGAAGGGCCGCCTTCATCGCGTATGACAGGAATTACTCCCTTAGCTGACCGATGCGCTTGCAGGCTCTAACCCATTGATCAAAGAGCGTCAAAACCCTCTACCCGTTGGCGCCTCCACAGTCCGGGGAATCGGCTGGATGGCCCTGTCAGGCCTTTGCCTGGTCGGCGTCACTGGCGTGGTACGCTGGCTCGGTTCGGAACTGAACCCCATTCAGGCGGCATTTATCCGCTATGCATTCGGTCTCTTGCTGGTGATTCCTATCTTTTTGAAGATGGGAATAATCGGAATCCGATCCTCGCGCATCGGCTTGCTGGCCGGAAGAGGCGCGGTCCACGGTATTGCGGTCATGCTGTGGTTTTTTGCCATGACCCGAATTCCCGTGGCCGAAGTCACGGCGCTCAGCTTCACCTCGTCTATCTTCATTATTATCGGGGCCATATTGTTTCTAAAAGAGCCACTGCATGCTCATCGGGTCATTGCCGTACTGGCTGGTCTGGCCGGCACTACAGTGATCCTGCGACCTGGTTTTCAGGTGATTGACACCGGTGCCGTGGCGCTGCTCGTCGCTGCTGTTCTTTTTTCCTGCTCCTTGTTGATGGCGAAACACCTGACCAAAACGGAGAGTAATACCGCCATCGTCGCTTTCCTGTCGTTATTTGCCGCGTTGGTCCTGCTGCCCTTTGCGCTCGTGGTCTGGCGGACCCCAAGCGGATGGGAATTGTTCTGGCTCCTGATTACAGCGGTATTCGCCACTTCAGCGCATTACAGTATGAACCGTGCGTTTCGAGAGGCCGATATCACTGCGTTACAGCCAGTCATGTTCCTGCAACTGATCTGGGCGACACTGCTGGGACTGATCATGTTCGACGAGCGACCGGACCTTTGGATATGGATTGGCGGGGCCATCATCGTCGCAGCGGCCACTGTCACCGCTCGACAGGAGGCCCGAGTAAGCACCCGCTGAGAGCCAAGACGCAGTATGATTTCCTAACTGTCGGCGCTCTACTTAGGCCATTACGTCAGCGACAAAAACCATTGACGAGGGAAACATAGCTATGGATCGTGAATACGCCTCTCGAATAGAGCTCGGGTTACGGGTCATAGTCACCGCCGGCGCAGCTGGCATCGGCAGAGTAATTGTCGAAGCGTTACATACCTACGGTGCTCACATTCACGTGTGCGATATTGATGCCGATGCCATCGCAAACCTGAATTCCTCATTGCCCGAGGTCGGCACCACCGTCGCCGATGTTGCGGACGCGAACCAAGTAGATCAGTTTTTCACAGAGGCCGAATCTCACCTCGGCGGTCTCGATGTTCTCGTCAACAATGCTGGCATTGCCGGGCCGACAGCATCCATCGACGCGATTTCCCCAGAAGAGTGGGAAAGAACCGTGGCAGTCAACTTGAATGGGCATTTCTATTGTGCAAGACGGGCTACGCCTTTGCTGCGCAATTCCGACAATGCTGTCATGATCAATATCTCTTCGGTCGCAGGGCGTCTAGGATTTCAGAACCGCACTCCCTACGCGGCAACCAAGTGGGGCATCATCGGCTTTACTCAGAGTCTCGCAAAGGAACTCGGACCCGAAGGGATTCGAGTGAACGCGATTCTTCCAGGGATGGTAGAAGGGCCGAGAATTGAACGGGTGATTTCGGCTCGCGCCAAAACGATGGGCCAAAGTGAAGCAGAAGTTAAAACGGAGATGCTCTCGAACGTCTCGTTACGTCGCACAGTAGCCCCCAACGACGTCGCTGAAATGGTCCTGTTCCTGTGCTCTTCCGGCGCCCGTAATATTTCGGGCCAGTCACTCAGCGTGTGCGGTAATGTAGAGACCATGTGACGACCAACGACTTGTATCATGCTTCGCAACCACCACCATCTGGTGTCACCACTGATCAATTTGGGAGGAAATTATGGCCAGCAGTCGTAAAGTCATCATCACGTGTGCCAGTACAGGGTCCATCCACACACCGAGCATGTCGCCCCATCTGCCGCTGACACCCGAGGACATCGCTGATCAGTCGATAGCGGCGGCCGAAGCCGGTGCTGCAATCCTGCACCTACATGCACGCGACCCAAAAGACGGACGACCCACCCCCGATCCCGATGTTTTCATGCAGTTTCTGCGTCCGATCCGCGATCGGTGCGATGCCGTAATTAACATCACCACGGGTGGCGG
>CAJXWH010000031.1 GCA_913062915.1 uncultured Acidiferrobacteraceae bacterium
ATTCCCCGAGCCATGCGCCGGGTGCGAGCGGGTGTGGTGTGTACGCGATTTCCTCAACGACCGGTGGCGATTGCCGTTTTGGTGGTCGCCGTGGAAAGCGGAATTTCATACCAAAAACCCGCGCGCGAAAGTCATACATACCCTGCCAACACCGAACTCGCAGCACGCGCGAGTCGGAACGACCGTATCATGGGAGGAAGAGAAAGCCGCCAACGCCGATTCTCGAGACGCCGTTTATCGTCTATATGATCGAGATTTGCGGTCACATCGGTCGCATATGATAATCAAATTCAGGTGCATTGCATACCAAAAGTTTCGCCCGGTACGAAGCGGCGGAAGTTTTCGCATAGATGTTTACTGTACCCGGGTTGTAATCGCGGTCGGCGATGCAAATCGATGGTGATTTTCTGACAACTTCGAAAAATATGCTGATCTGGGCCCGTCGGACTTACAGCTTTCGAAGTAAACGAGTGGGTGCATAATGATGGGTTCAGGTTCCATGCGATTGCGTTCAGTACAGGCGGCGATCATCCCCCTGGTGGACCAACTGATCCAGCAGTGTCCAGATACGATTTCATTTGGCCAGGGTGTGGTTCACTATGGACCGCCTGACCAGGCCCAAAAACGGTTGCAGGATTTTTGGTCTGATGCAGCACATCACAAATATGGTCCGATACTCGGCGAGCCGCCATTGCAAGCATGCATACGGCAAAAACTCGAAAAGGAGAACCAGATCGATCTTTCCAGTAGATCGATCGTCGTGACCGCGGGAAGCAACATGGGTTTTCTTAATCTAGTTCTTGCCATTACCGATCCCGGTGATGAAGTCATTCTGTTATTGCCGTATTTTTTCAATCAGGAGATGGCGATTCGAATCGCAGGTTGTGAGCCAGTGCTGGTCGACACCGATTCGGATTACCAGCCTGTTCCGAGTCGAATGGAACAGGCGATCACGCCGAGGACACGTGCCATTGTTACCGTGTCACCCAACAATCCAACCGGCGCGGTATACGCTGAGTCAGTGTTGCGTGAAATCAATGCCCTTTGTTTAGATCGAGGGATCTACCATCTCACTGACGAAGCCTATGAATATTTTGTATACGACAGCGCCCGGCATTTCTCACCGGGGTCAATTCCGAATTCCCGATCACATACGATTTCGCTGTATTCACTGAGCAAGTCATACGGGTTTGCCGGTTGGCGAATCGGGTATCTGGTGGCGCCGTCAGAGTTGCAGGGGTCCCTTGAAAAGATTCAGGATACCAACGTGATCTGTCCGTCCATCCCCAGTCAGTTTGCGGCGCTCGGTGCATTGGAGGCCGGGAGGGAATATTGCAGGCCGTTTATAGAGCGAATGAACCAAACACGCCGTATTGTTCTCGACGCCCTCTCAGGGGTCAGTGATCGAATCGAACGTGTAGAAACAGCTGGAGCGTTTTATGTCTTTCTAAGATTTAAAGATCAAAATATCAATGACATGGACCTGGTACGGTCTCTGATAGAGAAGTATCGTGTGGCGTTGATTCCAGGCCGGGCCTTTGGGGTCCAGGGGGCCTGTTGCCTCCGGTTGTCCTACGGCGCGCTGCATCCTGAGATGGTCACCGAGGGGCTCGGGCGCCTGGTTGAGGGGATCTCCTGCCTTGCCTGAATTCACCCAGATTGCGCGCCCTTATAGACTGGTTTACCCTGTGGTTGCGGGAGAGGTGGCCGAGCGGTTGAAGGCGCACGCCTGGAAAGTGTGTATACGTTAACAGCGTATCGAGGGTTCGAATCCCTCCCTCTCCGCCAGTATGGCTCTCTATGGTCGTTTGCGCTGATTCGTATCGAATTGACGTCTATGATGAAACTGCTCGCCTATGACCATTCGTCATTTGTAGAGAACAGCAACACAGCTTGCCCTTAGAGAATGGAGCCCCGTTCCATCAATCCGTAGGTCGTCAACGCCTCGACGATATGATCGAACGCCGTATCAACGGAATCGGTCGAAATAAACAAGTCAAGGTCGCCGGGCGCGATCATGCCATTATCGACCAGCGCACCGAAGTCGATTACTTGGTCCCAGTACTCGGTTCCGAAGAGCACCAACGGTAGATGTTTCCGAATCTTTCCGGTCTGAAGCAGGGTCAACGTTTCAAACAGTTCATCCAGAGTGCCGTAACCACCCGGGAAGAAGACGACGGCCTTGGCAAGATAAGTAAACCAGAATTTGCGCATGAAGAAATAATGGAACTCGAGCGACAGCTCCCGTGTAATGTGGGCATTATTCTCCTGCTCGGTGGGAAGTGAAATACCGAGTCCTACATTGATTCCGCCGGCCTCGGAAGCACCTCGGTTGGCGGCTTCCATGATGCCGGGTCCGCCGCCCGAACAGACAACGAATCGACGATAGTGATCCGGGAGCTCTTTTGACCATTGGGTCAGGCGAAAGGCAAGGCTCTGGCAGGCTTCGTAGTATTTCGACATCCGCAAATCACGCTGTGCAGCATCGATACATTGGCCCGTTATTTCAGCCTGCTTGAGATTGGCCTGCGCTCGTTCTTTGTCAATCAGTCGAGCCGATCCCATGAATACGATCGTATCCTCGACGTTATGCCGATCGAACCTGGCTTTGGGTTCGAGGTATTCCGAGACAATTCTCAACAATCTCGCAGATGCACTATTGATCCACTGCTCGTTCTGGTAAGCCTTCATGTTGTTCAATCGCAGAGGAATTTTCTCCAACGCCCATGCTAGTCTGCCTCTTTTTATCTCCGGTCGCTACAAGCGATCGCGCCAGGGAGTCAAATTATGACGGAGTGGATCCGGTTTTCCCGTGACAACCAGTTCGGGTTTGGGGTGATTGAGGACGAACAAGTCGTCAGCTACAAGGGCGATATGTTTCATGCCCACGAACCAGACGGTGAAGTCATTTCGCTGTACGATTTGACGCTGGAGTGTCCTGTGCCGACAAGCGCTCTTATTCTGGGCATCTGGAACAATTTCGATGCCGTGCGCGAAAAACAACATTTGCCTCAGCCGCAGCACCCCTGGTATTTCGTCAAACCGCCCACATGTTTACTGGGGCCAGGCAGAGCGATTCAGCACCCCCAATCTTATACGGGCCCGGTAATCTACGAGGCGGAACTGGCAGTCGTTATCGGCAAACGCGCCAGCCATGTCCTCATCGAGGAGGCTGCGGAACATATTTTCGGGTATACCGCCATCAACGATGTCACTGCAGTTAAGATCATTAGGGAAGAAGGCGGTTACGAGCAATGGTGTCGAGCCAAGGGGTTTGATACTTTCGGCCCTTGCGGGCCTACGATCAGAACTGCATTTGTGCCGGCGGATCAGGCGATTCGCGCATTAGTCAATGGTGAGGAACGTCAGAACTATGCCGTTAGCGATATGATCTTTTCGCCTTTAGCGCTCGTCAGTTTTTTGTCGAGGTGTCAGACTTTGCGCCCTGGTGATGTGATCGCCTGCGGTACTTCGTTAGGCGCTCGTTCGATGAAAAACAAAGATAAGGTCGAGATTGCAATCGAAGGGCTTGCTGTCCTCAGAAATACATTCGATTCACCGAGTTGAACGAGAGAGTGGATCACTGATGCCCTCAAAGATGAAAGCGGTTGTCATGGATGGGTTTGGATCGGCCGATGTACTTCATATGGGCACGGTAGAGCGGCCGGTGCCAGATGATACCCAGGTCCTCGTTCAGGTTGCAGCAACCAGCGTAAATCGGCCTGATATTGTTCAACGAGAGGGGAATTACCCGCCGCCCCCTGGAGAATCGGACGTTCTGGGCCTCGAAATTGCGGGTACGGTTGTCGAGCTAGGCAAGTACGTTACAGACTGGCATCTCGGGGATCGAGTTGTGGCGTTGGTCGGGGGTGGAGGGTACGCTCAGTTTGCGACTGCTTATGCAGCGCATCTCATTCGAATTCCAGAGTCAATGTCGTTTCAAGAGGCGGCTTGTATTTGCGAGACCTACATCACCGCGTACCTCAATCTGTTCCGTATCGCGGGCCTTCGCAATGGCCAAAGCGTTCTTTTGCATGGCGGCGGGGGTGGGGTCAATACTGCAGCCATCCATCTTTGCCATGCCCTTACTCCAGAGGTTGCAGTAATCGTGACGGCATCCTCCGGGAAAGTTGAGCGCGTTGGGGCGCTTGGGGTTGATTCGGTAATCGATTATCAGCAGCGAGATTTTACAGAAGAGGTGAAGCAGATCACTCAAGGACGAGGCGTCGACATCATTCTCGATCATATCGGTGCAGCTTATTTGACATCGAACATGAAAGCCTTGGCGACGGAAGGCACCTTGGTCATCATCGGGGTAATGAGTGGTGCTCGGTCCGAGCTTAATCTTGCGGCAATGATGGTAAAACGGCAGCGACTGGTGGGTTCAGTTTTGCGGCCACGGTCGATCTCTGAGAAAGCAGAGATCATCGCGGAATTCACCCGGGCCGTGATGCCGTTTATGGCCAGCCGCAAAATCGTCCCCTCGATTCATCAGGTTTTACCGCTAGGGGAGGCCGCGGCCGCACACCAGATAATGGAAGCGAGCATGCATTTCGGGAAAATTGTCCTGCAAGTTGAATCTTCGTAGGGGCTGGCGGCTGGCGCTCATCCAGTATGGGGTGATCGTTCATCGCTATCTTCGTTTACTTCTGGGGTGCACAGGTCTAGGCTACGCATGTTGCGCCATCAAGTTGCCGGGTGAATGCAAATATCCCGCCTCTTTCAGGTTAAGGCGAAACAAGCTTGGAATACCGAGAAGTTTTTGGTATCTACCGTCGTTTAATTTAATGTATGGAGGAAAATTATGATTCGTTCCCTTTATATCTTTCGTGCCTCAATTATCGCACTGCTGGCCACGCTCGCGGTTTGTTTGTCGGGTGTTGCCCTGGCCGATTGGGCGCCGAAAAAACCCGTAGATTTTATCATCATGGCCGGTAAAGGTGGCGGCGCAGACAAGATGGCACGCTTGATGCAGAGTGTCATTGAGCAACATGGGTTCTCGTCAAAACCGTTTGTGCCAATCAACAAGCCCGGTGGTTCCGGCGCCGAAGCATTGGTTCACCTGAAACAGAAGCAGGGCGACGATCACACGATCATGGTCACCTTGAACAGTTTCTACACTACCCCGCTTCGTCAGCCCGGCCTCGATGTTGATATCTCTACCTTCGCGCCGATCGGGCGGATGGCTGAAGATACGTTCTTGCTGTGGGTTCATTCTGAATCAGGCATCAACAATGTGGATGATTTCGTTGCGGCAGCCAAAGCGGCAGGCAACGACTGGGTCATGGCCGGCACGGGCAGTGGTCAGGAAGACCAATTGTTGACGACGTTTTTAAATAAAGCTTACGGTCTTGACATTAAATACGTACCCTTTAAGGGTGGTGGTGCCGTAGCCAAGCAGTTGGCTGGCAAGCATTGCAATTCCACGGTCAACAATCCCTCTGAGCAGCTTGGGTTCTATGAGGCCGGCACGACCAAAGCAATCGCTGCTTTTACGCCGGAAAGACTGCCGTTGTTTCCAGATGCGCCCACCTTTCGTGAGTTAGGCCAGGATTATGTCTACTTCATGCAAAGGAGCGTAGTCGGGGCACCGGGCATGAGCGCCGAAGCCGAGGCGTATTACCGAAATGTGTTTGCCCAGGTCTATGCCTCTGATGAGTGGCAGGCGTATATGCAGAAAAAGAGTCTGCGTGGCGGCTTTTTGACCGGCGGGGCGCTGAAGAGCTACTGGGCAGCAGAAAAGGCGATCCACGAACAGATGTTGAAAGATATCGGCGAAATTTAAACGCCAGTTTTTTCGTTGTACCGGGTAGGCAGGGGGTAGCGTTATGCGTAGAGCCGAGTTGATTATGGCTCTGGTACTCGCAGTCTTCTCTGCCTACCTGATGTGGAAAAGTGCAGAGCTTCCCATCGGCTGGATCCCGGGCAAGGGTCCAGGCGGTGGGGCTTTTCCGTTCTGGCTGGCCGCCGGTATGTTCGGCTGTTGTGTTTGGATAGTCGTTCGCTGGATACGGCGAAGCAGTCCAGTATCAAACTCCACTGAGCGTTACATGAAAGCGGATATGCGTCGCATCGTTATTGTCGTCGCATGCTCGCTCGCGGCAATGATTGGTTCCATACACATTATCGGAGTCTATTTTTCAGTACCTCTTTTTTTACTTTTTTATATGCGATTTCTCGGCGCGCACCGCTGGTCGACCAGCCTCTCAATCGGATTGTTGACGCCAGTGGTTACATTCTTCTTTTTCGAGATTGCGCTTCACATCACGTTGCCTAAGGGGTACACCGAACCACTCTTTTATCCCTTATACGACTGGTTCATGTGAAGATGGCCGCAACGCAATCAACAACATCGGATTAAGGAGACTGAGTGGAGACACTTGACCTTCTGTCCCAAGGCTTTGGCCTTGTCCTCCAGCCGCTCAATATTGCGCTCATTATTGGTGGCTGTGCGCTCGGATTATTTATCGGGGCGATGCCAGGCCTCGGCTCGGTCAACGGCGTCGCCATCCTGTTACCAATGACCTTTCTGGTGCCCCCGGCCGGCGCCATTATTTTTCTCGCTGCAATCTATTACGGCGCAATGTATGGCGGCGCGATCAGTTCGATCATGTTGGGGATACCGGGTGCGTCCACTGCTGTTGCGACCACTTTCGATGGCCGGCCTATGGCGCTCAAAGGGGAAGCCGACCGGGCATTGATTACGGCTGCCGGCGCTTCGTTTATCGGTGGCACGATCTCCGTGATCCTATTCACGCTGTTTGCGCCACCATTGGCGGAAGTTGCGCTGGCGTTCGGGACGGCAGAAGAATTTGCACTCATGATGCTTGCTTTTGCAACCTTTGTTGGACTCGGTGGAGATGATATTCCAAAGACTTTTTTTTCGATCTTTATCGGTTTGGCGCTAAGCGCTGTCGGGCTTGACATCATCAGCGGTGAACCGCGCCTCATTTTTGGTGACTTGCCAGGTTTTTTCCATGGGATCAATTTTCTGGTCCTCGCCATTGGTATTTACGGAATCGGGGAAATTTTGTGGACGATTGAAAGCAGCGGCGGGAAGGTCACAATTTCTCAGGCCAATATCACGGTTCGTCGGATCATGGACAACCTGCGTGGTTTGGCGTCGTCCGCTAAGGCCATCATCATGGGATCCTTTTTGGGCTATTTCGTTGGCATCCTGCCGGCGGCTGGTGCGACGCCCGGTTCGATTATGGCGTATGGTGTTGCGAAGACGATTTCTAAGGATCCGGATTCTTTTGGCAAGGGTAATGTTGATGGTGTAGCGGCTCCCGAGGCTGCGAATAATGCAGCCAGCACGGGTTCGATGTTGCCGATGCTGACTCTCGGAATCCCGGGCTCTCCAACGACCGCAATCTTGTTGGGGGGTATGGTGATCTGGGGCTTAGAGCCGGGGCCAATGTTGTTCGTGGATCATCAGGATTTTGTCTGGGCTTTGATTGCGAGTCTTTATGTTGCGAATGTTTTTGCGCTACTTATTAATTTGTTATTTATCCCTGGTTTTGTTTCTGTATTACGAATGCCGTTTACGATCCTGGCGCCGATCATCTTCGTGCTTTGTGTGATCGGAGGATATGCGCCCACCCAGTCCATGCACGATGTGTGGCTCATGTTGGTATTCGGTGTCGTGGGGTACCTGATGCGTAAACTGGATTACCCGATGGCTCCCGCAGTTCTGGCGATTGTGTTGGGACCCTTGGCGGAGACCTCCATGCGGCAGTCGTTGCTGATTAGCGATGGCAGTTTCATGATCTTCTTCAGTCGGCCGATTTCCGGCCCGATCATGCTGGTGGCGATCGCGCTGTTTTTATTGCCGCTGATTAAGCGTCTACGAGAACGCGGGGGTCGCACGACGTAACGCCGCTGACGGGTCTTCAAAGTCCGGTAAAAGCCAGCCCATGGGACGACCCAAGGCACCGAGGTTGACGGCGTGATCTCTGGTATACAAAATACCAAATATGGCACTCCTTAGCGATTTCGCACCCCTCCAGGTCCAGCCGATTTCCTGCGCACCGGTGCTCAAGGAGAGTGTGCATGGCGCGCTAAAACGAGCCATCATGGACATGGACATTTATGGCAGTTCGGAGCCGCTAAAGCTCGACGAACGCAGATTGGCAGAGAACCTCGGCGTGAGCCGGACCCCAGTCCGCGAGGCGTTGCTCCGCCTGGAGCAGGAGGGCCTGGTGAGTATGGTGCCTCGCCGGGGCGCGTTTGTGGTCAAAAAGACCAAGGCCGAGATTCTGGATGTGATTTACGTCTGGGCAGGTATCGAGGGAATGGCGGCGCGGCTTGCCACTATTCGTGCAGCGGACGATGAAATCGCGAGCCTGCGTGATCTTGTCGAGAGCGTGTCCGATTCATCTCAAGTGCGCGGATCTATTGACGAATACTCGGAGGCAAATATCCGATTTCATCAGGCGATCGTGTCGCTCAGTAAATGTTCGCTCCTGAGCGAAACCGCGGAAGGTCTGTTCGTCCACATGCGGGCAATTCGCGCGCGGACGATCAAGGATCGCGGCAGGGCGCGTTCTTCAATGAGTGACCACACTCGAATCATCGAGGCGATCGAGTCTCGAAATGCGGGCAAAGCAGAACAATTGGTTCGAGACCATGCGTTGCGGCTTGCTGAACACGTTGAAGCGAACGTGGACTATCTGGAGTAGATCATCGCACGGTGGCCGGGCTGAGAGAACTGGATTTGATGATGAGTGTAAGGATTTTCCGAGGCCAGAAGTTTTACGGGGCCCATAACCCAATGTTGGGAGATTGTTAATTATGAATACGAACGCAAAATTGGCAGGTAGCGGGGATACGGCGAGTGATACGCTGGTTCAGAAAAGTAAATCCGAAGGCGTAATTTCCGGCGGGCATCTTGTCGCTAAAGCGCTCAAGGCAGAGGGAGTCGATACGATTTTCACGCTCTGTGGTGGGCACATTATCGATATCTACGATGGCTGCTTGGACGAGAACATTCGAATTGTCGATGTGCGCCATGAGCAGGTGGCGGCTCACGCGGCTGATGGATATGCCCGGCAAACCGGTCGTCTGGGTTGTGTTGTCACGACTGCCGGCCCGGGCTGTACCAACGCAATGACCGGAATCGCAACTGCGTTTCGCTCGGAAAGCCCAGTGCTGCACATCGGAGGTCAAGGCGCATTGTCCCAGCACAAAATGGGTTCTTTGCAGGACCTTCCCCATGTGGCTATTCTGGCCCCGATTACGAAGTTCTCGGCGAGTGTTCGCTCGACCGAGCGCGTCGCTGACATGATTGCGATGGCGGCGAGAGAGTGTTTCGCTGGTGCTCCAGGTCCGTGTTATCTGGAGATTCCTCGTGATGTACTCGACCGGGAGGTCATGGTTGATGATGTAACGATCCCTGTGCCAGGGCAGTACCGGGGGTCCACCCGCAGTCTCGGCGATCCGGCAGACATAGAGCGATTGGCGGAGATTTTGGTTAACGCCGAACGGCCTGCAATCCTACTCGGAACCCAGGTCTGGTCCGCACGTGGACATGTGGAGGCGATCGCCTTGGTACGCGCGCTGAACATTCCCGTGTACTTCAACGGCGCGGCGCGCGGTATTTTGCCGCCAGGCGATCCACATCATTTCCATCGCACCAGAAGAGACGCCTTCAACAAGGCCGATGTGATTGTTATTGTGGGCACCCCATTTGATTTTCGAATGGGGTACGGGAAACGGTTACGAAAGTCGGCAACGGTGATTCAGATTGACCTGGACTATCGTACAGTCGGCAAGAATCGCGACATATCGCTGGGCCTTGTTGGTGATCCAGGCGCCATATTGGGCGCGGTACTCGATGCAACCACGGCAAGTCGGGGCAACGGGTCCTTAAGCAGAAAAGTGTGGATGGAAGAGTTGCGCCTCTTGGAGACCCAAAAGACCGAAAAGTTAATGTCGCAGTTCACCACTGACAAAAGCCCTATCTCGCCCTACCGCGTGGCCTGGGAGCTAAACGAGTTCCTGTGCGATGACACGGTCTATATCGGGGATGGTGGCGATGTCGTGACCATCAGTGCCCAGGCGGTTCAGCCCCGGTCGCCAGGAAACTGGATGGATCCGGGGGCGCTCGGGTCTCTGGGCGTTGGCACGGGTTTTGCAATAGCGACCAAACTGGTTCATCCCGACAAAGAAGTGCTTTGTTATTACGGTGATGGCTCTTTTGGAATGACAGCATTCGACATGGAGACCGCGAATAGGTTTGGTGCACCGTATATCGCAGTCATTGGCAATAACTCCGCTATGAACCAGATTCGGTTCGGGCAGATTACAAAGTATGGCGAGGAGCGAGGCGATACCGGAAATTTGCTGGGGGATGTGCCCTTTTCGAAGTTTGGAGAAATGCTGGGGGGTTACGGAGAAGAGGTAACCGAGGCGGCGAGAATTGCGCCGGCATTGCAGCGCGCGCGAGAGGAAGTCAAGAACACAGGAAAATCTGCCGTCATTAACATCTGGGTTGATCCAAACGAATATGCGCCCGGAACGAAGGCGCAGACCATGTACAAGTAATGCAACGATCTGCAAATGTTTGGAGACGGTTATGAAAGCCCTTGAAGGAGTTCGAGTTCTTGATATGACCCACGTTCAGTCGGGTCCCACATGCACTCAATTGCTCGCATGGTTTGGAGCCGATGTAATTAAAGTCGAACGACCCGGGTCAGGTGATGCCACCCGGGGTCAACTCAGGGACATTCCAGATGTGGACAGTCTTTATTTCACAATGCTGAATCACAATAAAAGAAGCATTACGCTAAATACGAAGGCAGAGAAGGGCAAAGAGATATTTATCAAACTGATTGAATCCTGTGATGTGCTCGCCGAAAATTTCGCGCCCGGCGCGCTCGACCGGATGGGCTTTAGTTGGGAAAGGATCCAGGAAATCAATCCAAGAATTATTTATGCGTCTGTCAAAGGATTCGGGCCTGGCCCGTATCAGGATTGCAAGGTGTATGAAAATGTCGCCCAGTGTACTGGGGGGGAGGCCAGCACGACCGGCTTCGATGACGGTCCGCCAACCGTAACTGGGGCACAGATAGCCGACTCCGGAACCGGTCTGAATATGGCGCTCGGGATCGTGACAGCATTGTTCCAGCGGGAAACGACCGGCCGAGGGCAGCGTGTTGAATGCGCAATGCAGGACGGGGTGCTGAATTTATGTCGAGTGAAGCTTCGAGACCAGCAGCGTTTGGCCCATGGACCGCTCACGGAGTATCCGCAGTATCCCCACGGCAAGTTTGGTGAGGCGACTCCCCGAGCCGGCAATGCATCAGGCGGCGGACAGCCGGGCTGGGTAGTCAAGTGCAAAGGGTGGGACACCGATCCGGATTCTTACATTTATGTCATTGCGCAGGCCGCGTCGTTTGATCAACTGGCCCGCATTATTGGCCACGAAGATTGGCTTGAGGATCCAGAATGGAACACGCCGAAAGCGCGATTGCCTAAACTCGACCAGATGTTCGACGAGATTGAAAAATGGACAATGACCCGAACCAAATTTGAAATTATGGAAATACTGAATCCGCTGAATGTACCCTGTGGTCCCGTGCTATCGATGAAGGAACTCGCAGAAGAGCCATCTTTGCGCGAAACAGGCACGGTGGTTGAGGTTGATCATCCGACTCGTGGGAAATACCTGACTGTGGGAAACCCGATTAAGCTGTCGGATTCGGCGACAACGGTGACACGGTCACCGCTGCTTGGAGAGCATACAGACGAGATTCTTCGAGAGATTTTGGGCCTGGGCGATGACCAGATTGAATCGGTACGAAATGAAGGCGCTGTGTAAGGCGCCCATCAGCAAGGAGCAGCGCGGATGCGTCTAATAGTTCATGGGCAGCAAGCTTTTGGCAAGGCTGTACTCGAAGGTTTGTTGTCACGCAGTGAAGACGTGGTTGGGGTCTATTGCGCTCCCGATGTGGTCGGCGGGCGACCAGATCCATTAAAACAATATGCCACTGAGTCAGGGATCGCAATCCGTCAACCGGCGTCCTATCAAGATTCAGACGTCCGGAAAGAGATGGCCGAGCTCGATGCAGATCTTTGCGTGATGGCCTACGTCACGTTAATGATTCCCGAGGAAGTTTTAAACACGCCAAGTATCGGCTCCATACAATTTCACCCATCGCTGTTGCCAATGCACAAAGGCCCGAGCTCCATCAATTGGCCGATCATATTTGGGGAGGACAAGACCGGCTTGTCGATCTTTTGGCCTGACAAGGGTCTCGACACGGGGCCCATTCTGTTGCAGAAGGAATGCACGATTGGGCCAGATGACACCTTGGGGTCTTTATATTTTGATCAACTTTTCCCCCTGGGTGTCTCAGCAATGATGGAGGCAGTTGACCTCGTTCGGAACGGGAAAGCGCCCAGAGTTCCCCAGCAGTCGGGAGAAGGAACCTACGAAGGATGGTGCCGAAGGGAAGAGGCGCAGATCGATTGGTCAAGACCATATCAGGAGGTGTACAACCTTATCCGTGGTTGCGACCCGCAACCGGGGGCCTGGACCGTCATCGACGGCACCGAGGTCCAGTTATTTGGCTGCAGCACGGTGAGCGCCGTATCGGCGGTGCCTGGAACCGTGGTCAGTTCAGCAGAGGGGATCCTTGTCGCCGCGGGGGGTGGAGGCATCCTGGCCAAGAAGGTTCGACCGCACGGGGGGTCGAAGATGGATGCTCGTGAGTTTCTTTCAACTTCTAACGTGAAAGAGGGGGTACAGCTCGGTGGGTAGACGTTCTGCGGCGGTTTCGGGTTCCATATCGGTCGACAGTTCGATGCATTGAGAATCGCAGTCCGTCTGCGTCAATTCCGAGCACATCGGAAAGTCTCAAAGGACTGGCGTGGTGGCGCTACTGGTGAATAGACGCCCCTAGCTGGTAGCGTCGCGTTTCAAAAACAGAAAATTAATTGATCCCAAGTAATCCGGGCCCTGACATGAGCAGAAAAAGCGGTTTTCTGGAATTAACCCCAGAGCATCAGGGCCAGGGGGCGGGGGCGGCAGTGAAACCGTCGGATATTGCAGTCGTCATTGGTAATCAGATCCTTGACGAGTTCGATCGTTTCTATAGGGGTTTTACGGAAATTACCCAATCAGCAAAGGCCGCTTTTGAGCAGCGGGATTACTCGGGTGTGCTCACTGCCAGCCGCAATCGATTGTCTATGTACAGCATCAGCATGGATCAGCTGTCCACAAGAATTACAGACGAGTTTCCTGCTGTCTCGAGGGAAGAATCACTATGGGAGGGCGTGGAGTCTCATTATGGAGTGTTGACCGAGAAGCGATATGAAGCGGACCTCGCGTTGGCGTACATGCATTCCGTCCGACGTGCGATATTCCGAAGCGAATGGAAACCGGTCACTTATTCCCTGGGGGAAACGAAATACTTGAGTGACAAGTTCGTTGCGAATGTGGTTGAAGTGTTTCAAACGACCGAGATGACCACCCAAACGGTATTGGATATTTTTTCCGTACCCGAATTTTCTGCACCATTTGCGAATGCAGTTTTTGATGCAACTATGGTCTCGATCCGGGTCAATCAGGCGTTAGAAAAGCACAAGTTGGGGCAGGCTGTGGAGAAGATCGAGGTCCTCAAGGGGGGGTTTTTCCGCAATCGAGGTGCTTACATCGTGGGCAGAATCGAACTTTCGAGTCAAACCGTGATTCCTTTAGTCATTGCCTTACTTAACTCCGAGGAAGGCATTTACGTAGATGCGGTGATTAATTCAATTCCAGATACTCATAATCTTTTCAGTTCAACGTTAGCTAATTTTCATGTGTCTAACGGGCACTACCACGAAATATGTGAATTCTTGAGCAGTCTTATGCCGCAAAGACCGCTGGGGCTAATCTACTCCACTATTGGCTTCAATCACTTCGGAAAGGTCGCGGTAATGGATGAACTCACAGCAGAATTATCCGCCAATAATTCAGTGTTTGACACGGCAATTGGATTCCAGGGAACAGTGGCAATCGGGTTTCAGTCGCTCAACTCTTCCTACAGTCTGAAAGTAATAAGAAACCGACCAACCGAGCAGTACAAATGGGGAAAATTCGATGGAATAGAGTCAGTACTGTCCAAGTACAGCAGGGTGCACCAGATCAATCGAACAGGAAGTATGCTCGATAACATTATTTACTATAACGTCAAACTTCATCGGGATTGGTTCAGTCCGCTGCTCGTGCAGGAACTACTGAAGGATGCCAGTGAGTCCGTAGTGTCGTATGACGATTCGATACTGTTCAAGCATTTGATTGTACAAAGGCGCGTAACTCCGCTTCCGGTCTATTTGACTACGGCTAGCCAGGCGGAAAAAGAAAAAGTCATGGTGAATCTTGGTCATTGTATTAAGAACAACACAGCTGCAAACATCTTCAATAAGGACCTGGACGCAAGAAATTATGGTGTTAGTCAATATCAGAAGATTTATTTATTCGACTACGACGCCCTGGAGCTGTTTACCGACGTAAAGATTCGAACAAACCAGGAGAGAGTTGAAGGTGAAGAGGATGTGCCGGAGTGGTTTTTCGAAGATGGTGCGGTATTTTTGCCGGAAGAAATAGAGTCCGGTTTGCGAATTCAAGATCGATCATTACGGCGATTTTTTCGCGAGGTGCACGGAGATTTAATGCAGGTAGCCTATTGGAAACAAATCCAGGATCAGCTGCGACAAGACAAGGTGCCACCGGTTCGGGTGTACCCTGAAGAAAACAAATTAAAAAGGGAATAAGGAACATCAGTATCTTTGCAGGAGAATTGCGCAGCGTGACGGGAAGAGTAGAGCGATAACCGGGAATGCCAAGAATTCACAGAAATACACCCGGTCAATGCGCGAGGGTGTGAGTTGATGACCTTTTCGAGGTAGGTATGAAAATTTGTGTTGTTGGTGCGGGAGCAATCGGCGGATTCATGGCGGTTCGATTGGAGCAAGCGGGGCACACAGTTTCGGTTGTGGCCCGCGGGCCCCACCTCGCTGCGATCAAGGCGCATGGCTTGAAGCTGATTGAGGCGGAACAGAAACAGGTCGCGACATCATTGGTCGCGACGGACGCGATTCGTGAACTGGACACGCAAGATGTTGTTTTGCTTGGGCTAAAGGCGCATCAGGTTGAACCGGTCGTGGATGATTTGCCGGCGCTGATAGGACCCAATACCGTAATGGTCACTCTGCAAAATGGCATTCCCTGGTGGTATTTTCAAAAACTCGGTGGCGACTATGCCGACCAGGTGGTGACAACAGTTGATCCGCGCGGTGTTCTTTTCGATCGCATCGATCCGGATTGCTTGATTGGTTGTATCGCATATCCTGCAGCCACGATAGCGGAACCCGGGGTGATACGGCATATCGAAGGCAATCGGTTTCCGGTGGGTGAATTAGATGGCAGCAAGTCGGATCGAGTGCAGAGGGTCTCCGACTTGTTTGCCGAAGGCGGGTTTAAGTCCCGGGTTTTGGATGACATTCGATCAGAGATATGGCTGAAACTCTGGGGCAACTTGACCTTCAACCCGATCAGCGCATTGACCCATTCTACGCTGGTGGATATTTGTCAATTCCCTCCGACCCGGGAACTCGCGGTTGCGATGATGGGGGAAGCTCAGGCCGTGGGAGAAAAACTCGGTGCACGATTCCGGGTTCCCATGGAGAAACGCATTGCAGGTGCGGAAGGCGTGGGCAAGCACAAGACCTCTATGTTGCAGGACCTCGAAGCCGGTAAGCCGATGGAAATTGAAGGCATGCTGGGCGTGGTGATCGAGTTGGCCGAAATGACCAAGATCGAAGTTCCGACATTACGGTCTCTGTACGCCTGTGTCAGTCTGTTGGATCGAGCGGTACGCGACGGAGGAATTCGTGTCCGGGGTACGCCAGTGCAGTGATCAACCTCGGCCAGTTCCAGGTCGCGATGCTTGGCTGGTTAATTTAAAAGGAGGTCGAGGGCCGACGAGTCACCCCGGATTACGGCCCATCCGTCTTGGTTATGGCGTTTCGCCTCTGCCTAACCGAAGGTTGATGTCCTCGATGACATCGGGTAACTGGTCAAACGTGTCGATCACGTAATGCGCACCGGCCTTCCGGAGGATTTCCCGGGTTTCAGCAAGGCGTCTTTGAATTTCGTTCTCTGGAAGGTTTTCCACCTGGTCCAGACTGTCGATATCCATGTAATTGCTGTAGCGGGCAATACCGACCCCCCAGCAGCCCGCTTCGAGGGCCTCGCCCACGCCAGAGATCGTGTCGTCGACTTTAACCACCGACTGAATGGGATGCACGTCCATCAGGTCCAGATTGCGATAGACCATAAACGGTTTCGGGCGGGCGCCATTCTCGACCTCGTCACCCGCAACAGAGGCATCCGGGACATAACCCTGCTCTTTGGCATCGGCTTCGAGGATATCGACCATGGAGCGGACAAAGCCCGTGGAACTGCCGATCTTGATGCCCTGTTTTTGAAACGACTGGGTGACTTCAGCGACATGCGGCAGCAAGGTTGTGTAATTGCGCAGGCATTCAAGCTGCATCGGCACGAAATCGGCAAACATTCGATCGACATCTGTTTGGTCGGGTTCATGCCCGTGGATCCCTGTCCAGCGTTGGCGAAGTTCCGGAGTCTCGGTCAATGCCTTAATGTGGAGGTCTTTGCGCAAACCCATCGGGCCACGCGCTTCATTCATGCTGATCTCAACGCCGTGCTTTCGGAACACATCCACGAATACCACGGCCGGCGCGAGAACGTAGGCATCAGCGGTGGTGCCGCTCCAGTCGAGGACCATGCCTCTTACCGGGCCCTGGTATGTTCGACGGTAGACGTAGTTGGATCGAATTGTCATTGTTAACTCCTTTTCGGGTTTGACAGTCAAAAGGTTGGGCCGGTGCGTTGGGTGCCGGCGGCCAGAATACTTCGCGTTGACTACACTTGGTTTTGCCGTAATTGGTTGTGCGACAGCGCCAGGGTATGGTTGACAAACACGGGTATCACGCCGGTCCGCAATTGCTGACACCCATCTTGTCCAGGGTGGTCCGTACCGCAGCAAGCGCCCCGTTGATCTGTTCGACATCAATGCGGCCAATGCAGCCGATCCGGAACGAGTCAGCCACGGTCAGTTTGCCAGGGTAAATAACGTATCCCTCGTGGCGTAAGGCGTCATAAAATCGATCAAAATAAAAATTCGGGTCTGCCGGCATGTGAAACGTCACGATAATTGGTGCTTGGATCGCGTCGGGCAACAAAGTCTGAAAGCCCATTTCCCGCATTCCACGCGTCAGCAGGTCGCAGTTCTGACGATATCGCTGACTGCGACCGGCAACACCACCCTCGGCATCCAGTTCATCCAGTGCCTGGGCCAGTGCCAGGATCGCGTGGGTAGGTGGGGTAAAGCGCCACTGGCCGTTGCCTTCCATTGCTTGCCACTGATCATAAAGGTCCAGAACCAGGGTGTCGGAGTGGCCCCGCGCGTGCTCGATGACGTCGCGTGGGGTGATGCAGAATCCGATTCCAGGTGAGCCTTCCAGACACTTGTTGCTGGAGGCGACGACAGCATCAAAATTTATTTCTTTGGCTTCAAGCGGCAAGGCTCCGAAAGCGCTCATTGCGTCAATCAGGAAACCGCGGCCATGACGGCGCGCGATAACGGAGAGTTCCTGGATGGGGTTTTGAATCCCAGAGGTTGTTTCACAATATACGACGCCCACGTGAGTGATCGCGGGGTCACTTTTCAACCGTTGATCCAAAACAGCCGCATCGACCGGTTGGTTCTCTGGGTATTCGTCGATCTCGAACGACCGGTTATGGTACTCGCAAATCCTGGCCATTCGCTGACCATAGGCGCCGTTAATGAGGAGAAGTATCTTACCGTCCCTGGGCACGAAACTAACTAACATCGCCTCGACGACAAAGGTGCCGCTGCCTTGCAGTGGTATGCACACATGATTTGGCTCGCCACCGACCAGATCAACAAGACGTTTTCGAATGTGATCATTAACTTGGACAAAATATCGGTCACGGGAGCCATAGTCATGCAACATGGCCTGTTTGACCGCAGGGGAGGTGGTCAGAGGCCCGGGTGTCAACAGCCAGGGGTCACCGGTCGGGCTTGAGGCGGAGGGTGACTGATCTTTTTCCATAAGCGATTCAAGTGGCTCACGGTTCATGGCAGCAAAGAACTCCCGATTAGGATTGCGCGAGCCTCTACTTTGCCGTTGTGAAACTGTTTCAATTGTACCGGCAAGTGGGCTAATTCCGGGGCCAGCCAGTAATGGAGTTGTCTATTTTTTCTCCCTGTATCGATAACCAGGTGAACACTTTTGAATTGCAGGCCAGCGGCCTGAATTGTCTCCATCGGCAGGCGGGAAACGCGGTAGGTGCGGATTTCCTCAACCTCATGTACTCGGTAGGTTGCCACCTGCAATCCGTTTTCCAAATCCAGGCGGACACGAAGTTCTACCGTAAGCGGATCCAATACCCCATCTTGGAGCGGCACCGAAAAGGCTTTGCCCTTTCTTTGTGACCGGGCCACTTGCCCCGTCCAATCAAACTCGATCGAATCATTCAGGCCAGAAATTCCAGATTGATCGACATTGCTGTAGGTCAGGGGTCGAATCTGGCCCGAAGAAATCATGAATTTCGTTTCTTCGATTACCGGGCCGTATCCGGTGAGGGATGCAAGCCCCGCAGCTTTATTGGTCGATCGCAGGACATACAGGTTGTCTTCACGCGACAGCGTTACGGTGCGCTCGATCTCGAGTATGCCCCAGCCCTTCATCTTATAGGTGGAGTCAAACGGTTGCAGCGCCGCGTCTTCGTAGGTTACCGCATGTGTGAAGATGGGCAGGAGGTACAGCGCTGCAGCGAGGAGTAGATGCTTATACTGCATTGGGATGGGAA
>CAJXWH010000032.1 GCA_913062915.1 uncultured Acidiferrobacteraceae bacterium
AAAATTACCTTATTTGACACTTCACGAGCAAAGCCGATTTCGTGGGTGACAACAATCATCGTTCGACCTTCATCCGCGAGATCGCGCATGACGCGCAGGACTTCGCCTACGAGTTCCGGGTCAAGTGCCGAGGTGGGTTCGTCGAACAGCATGACCTCGGGCTCCATCGCGAGGACGCGCGCAATCGCTGTCCGCTGCTGTTGGCCGCCGGAGATGTGGGCTGGGTAGTAATCTCGGCGGTCGTACATCCCCACTTTGTTAAGGACGCTTTCTGCTTTATCTCTGGCTTCCTTTTTCTTCATTTTGAGAACGTGAATTAAAGCTTCGGTCACGTTCTCCATCACCGTCATATGTTCCCAGAGATTGAAGCTTTGGAAGACCATGCCGAGTTGCGAACGAATCCTGACGACCTGCTTCATATCCGCTGGCGCAGGATCCCCCCGTCGGTCAGTGGTCATTTGGATCGTCTCTCCATGTACTGTGACGTCTCCAGAATTCGGGATCTCCAGCAGGTTGATACAGCGAAGAAGTGTGCTCTTGCCTGAACCCGATGCGCCCAGCATCGAAATCACGTCGCCGATCTGTGCGACCAGTGATACGCCGCGCAGCACTTCGACATCACCGAAGCGTTTATGTAAGTCCTCAACAACAAGTGCGGGATTGGTTGCGACAGAGTGTTCCAATGTAATTCGCCAGACTTTTCTTACGGGGTACGTAACGTTAACAAGATTTCCCAGTAGACGACAATCGTTTTGTCGTGATTTCTTACCGGTGCGCACCCGCTATGGGTTGGTTACCGGAGGGAAACGTTCCTCGACCCACGATAGACAGAAAGATTCCGACAATGATGATCAGGGCGATCCCCAGCCACGCCCAGGTATCCGGGAGATCGTTAAATAGCCAGTATCCCAGTACCATCTGCATGATAATTTCCGTATAGAGATACGGCGCGAGAAGAGAAAGGCGCGCAGCGAAGCGCTCCTAAGAGCAATCCGGAATCAGATCGCAAAGACGGTTGATTTGTTCACCGTCCTGCCGGAAGTTTTCTGGCGTCAGCCAGGTCTCAAAGGCAGATTTCATCCGCGGCCACTCACGGTCCAGGATCGAGAACCAAGCCGTGTCCCGGTTGCGTCCTTTGTACATCGTGGCCTGGCGGAACACGCCCTCGAAGGTCATCCCCAGCCGTTCGGCGGCCTGGCGCGAAGTGGCATTTAGAGCATCACACTTCCATTCATAACGGCGGTAGCCGAGTTCCTCGAAAACCCGTCTCATCATGAGGTACATCGCTTCCGTTCCAGCCGGCGTTTTTTGTAGCATTGGCGCGTAATTGATGTGACCAACCTCAATGACGCCGACAGCTGGATTGATTCGAAGATAGCTCGCGACACCGAGCGCTTTATTGCTCGATTGATCAACGATCGCGTGGAACAGCGGATCGGAGCCAAGGCAGGTCTCTTCGATCCAACGAGTCAACACCACCACGTTTTCGAACGGCCCATAAGGCAAATAACTCCAAATCCGGTTTTCAGTGTCCTCGGAAAAGGCTTCGAATAACGCGTCGCCGTGGTGTTGGGGGTCGATCGGTTCTAGACGACACCAAACGCCCGAGATTGGTGCACGCGGTGGCGCCAACGCCGGTTTCCAGTTGGGTAGAGGAAAACCGATGGGCAGCCCGAGGGAATTTCGATCTGCGTCTTTCACCGTAACTGACTATAGCGCTCGTTTAGCCTGGGTCAAAGATAACGATAAACGTAACCTCGAGGATCGATACGCGCTCGAAGTTGAGAATCCAAAAGTGGCTTGCGCTGGCGGTCAGTGCACTCGCGCTCGATCCGTTGTGCCGAGTGGATCCATCATCGTGCCGGAGTGCCTGCTCGTTATTGACTCTGCCTGCTTTTCCAGATCAAAACAGGTCGCACGGAAAAACCGGCAACCATTACGATGATTGAAACGGATACATTAATGTCAATGCCCGCTGATTACGGCATGCAAGGGTTTTGTTTCTTCAAATGCAGCTTTTTGCTCGGGGGTCGCTTCCGGCTGATTAACGCGTTTCCATTCAGAGAACGGCATGCCGTAGACACGTTCGCGTGCCTGATCGTAATCGAGGGCGACGTCTCGTTCCCCAGCGGCAGCGAGATACCATTTGGCAAGACAATTCCTGCAGAAACCAGCGAGATTCATGAGATCAATATTCTGCACGTCGGTGCGGCGTTGCAGGTGTTTTACCAAGCCACGAAAAGCGGCGGCTTCAATTTCATTACGAGTCTTGTCATCCATGAGAATTCCCGATGGGTATTCGGCAGTCGTTGCCAGGTTTTTTGGGCTGCACATGCTAGCACGGGGCTTTGGGGTAGCCCCTGTCACCCGCGCTAGGATGTCTACTTCGAACCGCAGTGATCATCAGCCAACAAACCGGGGCAATAGGGCGCCGGGAACGAGCGAGCAGAAGATGTGTTTGTTGTTCGTGGCATGTTTGATGACTTGGCACGGGGATTGGGCCCGTCGCACCGGCCGGGTGAAAATCAGTCGATCGTCAACGCTCGTAGGATTCTCGTTGCGCCGCCGGAGTTAATGGCACCAGGTAAGCAAGCGGGTCGGGCAGAATCTGCGCGCGCGCGCCGGCCAGAGTTTCGCTCCCTGCATAACTGACGGCGGAACGGAGATGGCCCCGGATCCGGTGCAAGATATCGGTCACACTGCCTTTATACGGGACCTGCATCTCTTGACCTTCTGCCGGGGTATCCAGAGCGCTGTCGAGAGCGTCGTTGTCCGATGTTTCATAGAGCGATTCGAGCACGGCCTCCGGTGAAGTCATGCCGCGGTAGATTTTTTTCTTTGTGTGCGTTGCAGGATCTTCAATGACTCGGCCCGGCGCTTCGTCTGTACCCGACAGGGCGCTGCCAAGCATGACGGTGTCAGCGCCACAGGCGAGGGCAAGAAAGATGTCTTTGTCATATCGGACACCGCCATCTGCCATGATCGACATTTCACCGCCCACAGCGCACCAGACTTCACGAATGGCCTGTAACTGCGGTATGCCAGCGGCTGTTTCTAGTCGAGTGCGGCAGCCACGTCCAGGACCAACGCCTACTTTGACGCCGTCGGCACCAAGGGTGCGCATGAACCGAGCTCCCTCGCCGGTGGCGACGTTGCCAGAGATCAGAGGCACTTCCGGAAACCGCGTCTTTAACATTTCGATGGCCTTTTCGAGTACCGCAGAGTGCCCGTGTGCGATGTCCACGAAGAAGCAGTCGACGCCTGCGCTGGCCAACTGGTCGGCCCGTTCGATGTAATCCCCAGTGCACCCGATGGCGGCTGCAACCAGCAGTCGGCCTTTGGAGTCTTTACTGGCATAAGGGCGTTCTCGGAGAAAACGAAGATCCTTTCTGGTGATCAATCCCTGAATCTGTCGGTCGGAATCGACCAGGGGTAGGCGTTCGATGCGCCCCTCGAACATGATTCGATCTGCATCGTCTGCACTGACTGGATACGGTGCTGTTTTGAGTTCATCGAATGGCGTCATGAACTCTTCCACGGGACGTCGATCAGACTCGCTCTGCCAGGGGATGTCCCGGCGGGTCAGAACGCCGGCCAGTATGTTGCTGCCGGGCATTGTTTCAATCAGGATGCCGTTGATATTGTGTTGCCGAGCGAAGGCGCGGGCTTCGCCAATGGTGGCACGAAGGGGAAGGAGAAGAGGATTTTCGATGATAGCGCTGTGGCTTCGTTTGACCCGCTCCACGGTTGCCGTCTGGGTTTCAATCGACTGCCCCCGGTGGATGACCCCAAGTCCACCCTCCAGCGCCATCGTTTCGGCCATTTTGCGACCAGTCACACTGTCCATGTTGGACGAAACAATGGGCAATTCGAGCGAAAGACTGGATGTTAACGGCGAGGTCAAAGGAATCTGGGATCTGGTGGGCGCAATTCCCTTCTGCGGACGAAACAGAAAATCGTCAAACGTCTTGCCGATCCAAGCAGGTTCCAACTGCGGGTGATTCATCTGCTGCGCCAGGTTAAATTAAAACGATCGCTCGAAGCGGCCGTAAAGCCGTTCCTTTTAGTAGCAATAGTATTCGGGCCGTTGGCAACACTCAACATTAAACTGGGTTGGGATTCGTTAAAGAGACGATGGGGCCTTTCTCCTCAGATTGCGACACGGATTGCGAGGGCGATCAGTACCAGTCCGAAAATCCGATCTAGAGCGACCGCCCACCGGCGGAGCCGGGACAGGATTGCAGAGTGGGAAAGTGCGAGGGCAACGACGGCATACCACAGCGTATCGATGGTCCCAGCCGTGACCACCATGACAATCTTCTCGCCCCAGCCGGCGTGAGGTCGCACGAACTGGCTGAAAAGCGCCAGGAAGAAGAGCGCAATCTTTGGATTTGTGACTGCAATGAGAAAGCCGTCACGAAACGGCGACCCAATCGGTTTTGTTGAACTCGACTCGGGATCAAGCGATTCGATGACCTCCGAGCGGGTCAACAGGTAGCGACCGCCGAGAAATACCAGCACCAGTGCGCCAGCCCAGCGAATGGAATCGAAAAGAGCCGGGTTGCGGATGATCACAAAACCGATCCCGGCTGCTGTCAAAAGTGCCCACAAACTGATCCCGGCTGCGTGAGACAGGGCTGTGGCAAGCCCATGGGCGCGACCGCCCGCTACCGTATTACGTACCACCACTGCGAGGCTCGGCCCCGGTGAGATGGCACCGAGAACGCAGATTGTGACCATCGACAACCAGAGGGGCAAAGGCATGAGCGGGTGACACTCGCTTGGATGCCAAAGTGGCAACCCACCCAATGTAGCAGACGTGTTCAGCCTGGCCGGACGGCCCGGGGGCGGCGAAGCAATCTTTGGTGTTAGATTGTAAGCAGGAGCATTGGTTGGCCGAAAAAATAGTACCGATGCTCGAGCCAAAGGATTACGGGAAGGTGACAGCGGCACGTCGAATTGAAGAATTGATGTGGATTGTCTGTCCATTTCGCTGAGTTCGATGGCGCTTCTCTGGTCTCATCGTGAGAAAGGCGTCCTCTACCAGGTACGGGCTGCAGGTTCCAGCCGGCGCCTTTACACCGATGGGGTTCTCCACACCCAGTTCAACCCGCGCCGGATCGTGACCGGCAGTGTCTGGGATTTGCTTTGGCTGCCAGTGTTTTTCTTGGCTGCGCCGCGTATCGAGCGGGTCCTTTTGCTCGGAGCCGGGGCAGGTGCTGTCATCCGACAGCTCAATATGCTGTTTCAGCCCAAAGAGATCGTCGCGGTGGAAAACAACCCGGTTCACTTACGTGTCGCGCGCGAATTTTTCGGGGTAACCCGTCAAATGTCGGTGCTACACCAGGCCGATGCCGCTGAATTCGTTCGGCGCTACCGCGGGGGAAGGTTCGACCTGATCATCGATGATCTTTTCGTTGCGCGCGGCAGCGTGGCCCGGCGCGCGCTGTCGTGTGATTCCCGCTGGATGAAACAACTGGTACGACATCTTCGAACGGCCGGCGTATTGTGTGTGAATTTTGCTGACCAGAGCGAGTATCTGGCCACGCCGTTTTCCGCTTGGTTTGGGCCTGGACGAAGGTTCGGCAGCGCCTTCGAGTTACGCTCTCCAAGCACCGATAATGTGATCGCGGCGATGTTGCCAGGGCGGGTCGACACTGCATCGTTGAGGGCGCACTTACAGGCCACACCGACCCTCGCAGGGTTACTGAAGGCCGGTCACTTGCGTTACGAGGTGCGCTCGATGGCTCGGCGCCCGTAATCCGTTCCAACTGGTGGTCGAAACCGGGCACAGTTACACTGCGCTCCACTCCATCTAAGGTGCACCGCCGTCTTATCTCACTCGATTACCCCATGACCAACAATACGAAGACCCGCAACATGGCGTTGTTTTGCGATTTTGAGAACATTGCTCTGGGCGTTCGCGATGCAAATTATGACCGTTTTGATCTCAAGGCCGTGCTGGAGCGATTGCTCCTTAAGGGCAATATTGTGGTGAAAAAAGCCTATTCCGACTGGGATCGTTACCAGGATTTCAAGGCGGCTCTTCACGAGTCCGCTTTCGAATTAATCGAAATCCCTCACATTCGCCAGTCGGGCAAGAATTCGGCGGACATTCGCATGGTGGTCGATGCTCTCGATCTTTGTTACACCAAGGCACACGTGGATACGTTCGTATTGCTCACCGGTGACTCAGACTTCTCACCATTGGTCAGCAAGCTTCGCGAGAACAACAAGTATGTTATCGGGGTGGGAGTCAAGAACTCAACCTCCGATCTGCTGACAGGCAATTGTGACGAGTTCATTTACTACGATGATCTTGCCCGGCCTAAACGCAAATCGTCGCCTCGCAAGAAAACAACACGGGCGGCGGAGCCAAAGAAGAAGCCGGTAAGCCAGGACGAAAAGCAGCAGGAGGCGCTTGACCGCGTAATGGAAACGGTTGAAGATCTTTTCGAGGAACGGGGCGAGGAAGAAAAAGTGTGGGGTTCGATGGTCAAGCAGGCGCTGAAGCGTCGGCATCCGGGCTTTAGCGAGCGCTATCATGGATTTCCGACTTTTGGCCGCCTACTGGAGGAGGCAAAAACCCGTGGCCTGCTGACTCTTGAGCTCGACGAAAAGTCGGGTGGCTACATTATTCGCGATCATACATCGGAGGAGTGACGCCGCGATGAACGCGTACCGCGGCCCGTACAGCAAATTGAAGGTGAGCGCTCGGGTGGCGCTGGTCCTCGGAAGCGCCCTTCTGGGGATGCCCCTTGCGGTATTGGCTGACGCCGTTCCAGAGGCCGTGACGCAGGCGGTTGCGGACCTGATTCCCGGACTGACGCCCGACAGCATAGCGCCCACCCCGGTCCCGGGCTTGTACCTGGTCGCTTTTGGGGCTCAGGTCGTCTACCTTTCAGCCGATGGCCGTTATCTGCTAGCCGGAGACCTGATCGAGCTCGAATCGGGTCGAAACCTGGCGGACGATGTGCGCAGCGTGATTCGAAAAAAGATCATCGACGGACTCGACGAGTCCGGGATGGTGGTCTTTTCACCGGCCAGGGTCCGGAGCACCATTACGGTATTTACTGATGTTTCCTGTCCGTACTGCGCACGGCTTCACCAGGAGATGAACGACTTGGCCAAGGGGGGCATTAAGGTGCGGTACCTGGGCTATCCCCGGGCCGGGATCCCGTCGGCCGCCTACGATACGCTGGTTTCGGTCTGGTGCGCCAATAATTCGCAGCAAGCGATGACCGATGCGAAGGCTGGGCGGGACATCGACAAAAAGACCTGCGAGACGCCCATACGCGAGCACATGGCCGCCGCCGAGCAAATCGGCGTGCGCGGCACCCCGACCATCGTTCTGCAGGACGGACAGATGCTCCCCGGGTACGTGCCCGCTGATGAACTCGTGGAGCGCGCGAACGCAGCAGCCGATTCCGGCGGCTGATTCTCCTGTCCATGCTGTGGCTGCGGCTCAACGGCTCCAGATGTCTGTTGTGGTTGATGCTGGCGCTTCCCGTGGGAGCAGAGGCGAGTGAGGACCTGCTGGGTGCCCGTTTCAGCCCTGTTGCCGGGAACCCGGACGCTTTGGACTTCGCGCTTGAGGATCGTTTCGGTGAAGTGCGCCGACTGTCACAGCACCGGGGTCAGGTCGTCGTCGTCAATTTTTGGGCGACATGGTGCGGGCCCTGTTTGGCCGAACTACCGACCATGCAAGCCCTCTGGGAACGTTTGTCAGACGGTCCATTTGAATTCTTGGCGATCAATGTGGGGGAGGAAAGTTCGACCATCGATCGGTTTCTGAACGGGTTTGATCCCCCGCTGGGGTTTCGAATCCTGATGGATCCCAAAATGCGAGTTGTTCGTGAATGGCAAGTACGGGGTATTCCGACCACCTATGTCGTCGATCGACAAGGTCGTTTGGCCGAATTCGCGGAAGGCGGGATCGATTTCACCGACGATTCGGTGGTCGGAAGAATCCGCCGGTTGATGGATGAGGGCGGGTAAGCCGTCCCGGAACACTTCTCAATCGTAAGCTGTTCATGAAATTTTCCCGATTCTTGATACCACTGGTGATTTTTTTAGCGATTGGCCTGCTGCTGGCCGTTGGGCTTAGGCTCAATCCGAGAGAAGTCCCTTCCCCTCTCATCAATCAGTTGGCGCCGGATTTCCGGCTGCCTCGGCTTCTGGCCCAGAACCTCGAAATTGCGACGGCAGATCTGCGCGGGCAGGCGTGGGTGCTGAATGTGTGGGCATCGTGGTGTGCGGCTTGTCGTACGGAACACCAACTGCTGCACGATCTCGCGGCCGCCGGAGCAGTAGACCTGGTGGGACTCAACTACAAAGATGAACCCATGGCGGCGATTTCATGGTTGCGATCGCTCGGTAACCCCTACCGTTGGATTGCAGTGGATTCCGCCGGCGATGTCGCAATCGATTGGGGAGTCTATGGTGTGCCAGAGACCTTCGTGATCGACGCGAATGGCATCATCCGCTACAAGCACATCGGTCCGCTCGACCAGAATATTCTGCGCCGAAAGATTTTGCCGTTGGTTCGCCAGCTCAGCCAAAAGACCGGCTGATGGTTCCGTTGTGGGATCTCTACAGCAGATTCAGACGATTTTACGCAGATCGTATTCAAGAATCCCTTCAGCGCCCCTTTCGCGCAATTTAGGGATGAGATCACGGATCAGGTGGTTGTCCACCACGGTTTCAAGCGCGACCCAGCCCTTTTCAGATAGCTGACTCACAGTGGGTGCGTGGAGGCTGGGGAGTAGCGCGACAATTTCCTCCAACCTGGCCTCGGGCGCGTTCATTTTCAGCGCCACTTGTTGACGGGCTTGCAACGATGCTTGAAGGAGCAGCGAAATCTGTTCAATTTTCTGCTTTTTCCAAGGGTCTGCGAGGGCCTCTCGATTGCTGATCAGGCGGGTGTGGGTATGCAGCAGGTCGCAGACAATCCGCAATCCGTGGGCGCGGATCGTGTTGCCGGTCTCGGTAATCTCAACGACGGCGTCGACCAGGCCGCCCACTGCTTTGGCTTCGGTGGCTCCCCAGGAGAACTCGACGTCGCAGTCAATATCGCGCTCGGCCAGATAGCGGCGCGTAAATCGAACCAGTTCCGTCGCGATTTTTTTCCCTCGCAGATCCTTCACCGACTGAATGGGAGAGTCTTCCGGCACGACCAGGACCCAGCGGCAAGGTTGATCTGAGTTTTTGGAGTAGACCAGGTCGCAGACCTCCTCCACCTCGATTTCGCTCTCGAGCATCCAGTCCAGCCCGGTCAGCCCGAGATCAAGATTGCCCCGGCCGACGTACATCGGCATTTCCTGGGAACGGACCAGAGCGCACGAGATTTCAGGGTCATCGATGCTCGGGAAATAATTGCGGGATTGCGAGCGGATCTCCCATCCAGCTTGTCGAAACAAGCTGATTGTGGCTTCTTCCAGGCTACCCTTAGGGATGCCGAGTTTGAGTTCGTTCATAGGTTCCAGAGCGTCCTGGGAGGGGCCCGTCTTGCCGCCCGCATTGGCCAAAAGGGGCGCGATTATCGCACAGGCGGGACCCGGACTCAGTGCCCTGGTGCTTGTCTGGCCGCCACCTAACGACAGCAGATTAAGGGTATTCCAGTCACGACGGCTGGACGATGGGCACGATGCAGCACCCGGAATCTCCGATTTATGCGGGTGAGACGACGGCTGTCGGTTGAGCTGGATTCAGCCAGCAGCGCGTCGATCATGCGCATTGCTCTTGAGAGGTAGCCGCCGCTAAAGAGATTGAGATGATTGAGGGCGTGGTAAAGGTTGTAGAAGGCCCAGCGCAACGGCTATCCGGCACCCAGGGGTCAGTTTGCCGGGTCTGCCGTCAGAAACGAGTCGCCGAACCCGCCAAACAGTTCCGTCATGGCCACGCCAGACTCGCGATCGCCAAAATACACCGCCGGATCGTAAATGATGGGATCTCCCGACGGCCACGCCGCAAAGTTGCCGCCCAAAAGATCACTGTGCAGCAGGGGCGCCACCGGATCATACCCATCGAAAAATAGCGGCGGGCGCTGACAGACTCCTAGTTTGATTTTTCGAACATGTTGTACCAGTTAGCCGGGTTCGTTTTAACAACGAAATGTCTTCTGCAATCGGTTACAACATATCCGTGATTAACAGAGCACCCAGCAGCGCGGTGTATTTCACATGCTTCAAAACACACACCACTCACTGTTGTGATGTGACGCGAAACCGCGACCCAGTCAATCACCGTACAATCTCCCCTACGGGGTCCATGCGGCGGCAACAAACTGCAATCACTTCTCTACCCCGTTGCTAATTGCGCAACGTAACCGATTGATCTGACGACGGGAACGCTGTTCATGAACGCGCTGAACTTGGATACCAAGCGAAGGATTTATACACACGGCGTGAAAGAGCGCGATGGTTTCCGGCCTGGCGGAATCTTTGGCTCGGTTAGCTGGCTCGATTATCCGGTAACCAATTGAATAACAAAGAAAAAACAAGTTGCCTAAGAATTGAGCAATTGCCGAAGATCTGCAGAATATTCCCGCGTGGCAACAAATTCGGAACAGTTATACACAAAGTTATCCACAGCTGGCTGTGGGCAACTTAGAACTTCTTTACCTGTCAATACGTTATCACCTGTCGTTGCGAAATGACTCACGTTTTATTTCCTAACCCAGAAGAAATGAAGTCGTGAAAAACGTGACAAAGGAAATGCGCAACCGCGTAGTGCAGGTCGCATTACCGCTTCCTGCGCGACGAACTTTCGATTACCAATTGCGGCGTGAGCACCGTGCGGTGCGAGAGGGTTCAAGAGTGCGAGTTCCCCTTCAGCAACGCGAGATGACAGGGATGGTGATTGGGTCGGCAACAATTTCCAGAGTGCCTCAGCGCAAACTGAAATCCGTTTCGGCGGTACTCGACACGGAGCCTTCCATCCCATCTGGACTTTTGAAATTTTTGAAATGGGCGGCCGACTATTACCACCACCCGATCGGTGAGGTGATTCGCGCAGCATTACCGACAGCGATGCGCAGTACGCGCAGCATGCAACCGCGGTTGCCGACCCGGTATTCATTGACTTCGGCCGGCCGGGCAGCATTGCGTTCTTTATCGAAGCAGGCCATAGCTCAGCGCCGGGTGCTGGGCGCCCTGGAAGAAGCCGGTGACGGCGGGCTACCCCTGGATGCCCTCACTCATTTGGTTGCCCGGCCCGCATCAACCCTGAAGTTGTTGCGGGATCACGGCTGGATAGAGATGTACCAGAACGCTGAGGACTTTCTTTTGACAGCGGCAAAAAAGGCCGGGCCGGCTTTAAATCAATCACAAAGGCGCGCCGTGCGAGGCATTGGCGCTGCGCTGTCCAGGTATGTGCCGTTTCTATTGCAGGGCGTTACGGGCAGCGGCAAAACGGAAATTTACCTCAAGGCAGCTGCCAGCGTCGTCGCGAATGGGCGCCAGGCATTGGTATTGGTCCCGGAAATTGCCCTGACGCCGCAGCTTCTCGCCCGTTTTCAGGAGGGCTTGGGGGGGACTTTGGCGGCAATTCACTCGGGACTCACGGATCGGGAGCGCCATATCGCTTGGTGGGCGGCCCGCCAAGGTCTCGCCGATGTCGTGGTGGGCACCCGGTCCGCCGTATTTACGCCGTTGGCCCGGCCGGGCCTTTATATCGTCGATGAGGAGCACGATGCCTCATACAAGCAGCAGGACGGGTTTCGCTATCACGCGCGGGATTTGATCGTGAAACGAGCCCACCAGGATGGGGTTCCCGTAATCCTTGGATCGGCAACACCGTCGTTGGAGTCGATGGAAAACGTAAGGCGGGGGCGTTACCGGCAGCTATTGCTCAAGCAAAGGGCGCGCGGAGCCGCTATGCCGAAGTTTCAGCTTCTGGACCTCGGCCGTCTGCCCGTAACATCTGGGATGACACCGCCGGTGCTCGCTGCGTTGAGGCTCCGGTTGGACCGCGGCGAGCAGAGCATCGTTTACGTGAATCGTCGGGGATTTGCGCCCGTTGTATTGTGTTCGACCTGTCGCTGGCAGGCACGATGCGATCGCTGTGACGTTCATCTCACGCTCCACCGGCGCAGCGAACGACTGCGCTGTCATCACTGCGGGGCTTCGCGCGATCCGCCCGAGCAGTGCCCAAATTGCGGCCAGTCGACGCTGCACCCCGTCGGGGAAGGAACGCAGCGGATCGAGGATACCTTGCAAAAGGCGTTGCCAGGGGTGCGGATTCTGCGCCTTGATAGTGACAACACGGGTAATGCAGCCGGCCTTGCTGCCGATTTGGCCCGGGTGCGTCAAGGGACGATCGATGTTCTGGTGGGCACTCAATTGGTCGCCAAGGGGCACGATTTTCCGGCCGTGACTCTGGTCTGCATTCTGAATGCGGACAGCGGGCTCTACAGTGTTGATTTCCGAGCTGCCGAGCGGCTCTATCAGCAATTGACTCAGGTAGCGGGCCGGGCAGGCCGCGCTGATCGGCCGGGCCAAGTGCTGGTTCAGACTCGATATCCGGAGAATGTTTCGTTTTCTCGTCTGGTCCGTCACGACTTCAGTGGGTTTGTGAAGGCCGAGCTGGATCAGCGCCGATTGGCGCGTTGCCCCCCGTTTGTCCGTTTTGCGCTGCTTCGAGCCGAGTCGCTCCGGCCTGCGGCCCCGCTCGAGTTTGTTAGTTTGGCGGCTCGGGTCGGACACCGGCGGCTCGCGGGTCAAGCAAGCCAGGCAGTCCGTCTTATGGACCCGGTGCCGTCCCCAATGGAGCGTAGAGCGGGACGATATCGAGCCCAATTGCTGGTTACCAGCCGCGCACACACGCTGCTGCACCGTTTTCTCGGCGACTGGCTATGCGACTTGGAGGGATTGAAGCGGGGGCGCAGCGTACGCTGGTCCCTCGATGTGGACCCGATCGAGATGTACTGAGCCCCCCGGATCAAAAGAACGTGTCAGGCGGCCATTTGCGGGCGATCACCATAAGTGTCGAAAAGATCGGTTGTGAGCGGCATCAATGATTCCCGGAAAAATCGCGCTCTCCTATAATCGGTTAAGCGATTGCAGCATTCGAGTATGCCGCCGCGGCTGCAGTGTTCCACAAATCCACTGGTAATTGATTTTGTGTTTTGTCGCGCTATTCTGCGGCAGACCGAGATGCGGGGAATCTTATGGGGGATGCCGCTTGACTAAACCACCGCAGATACGAAGCACGAGAACCGTCGCGAAAAGCCGGCTGTTCGAGATCGAAGAGGTGGAGTTGCATTTTGCCAATGGCCACCGGGCACACTATGAACGGCTGGGGGGCAGCGCCGGCGGCGTACTGGTGGTGCCGGTGACAGAGGACGGCATGATTTTGCTGGTTCGCGAATACGCTGTGGGTGTTGAACGTTATGAACTCGGATTCGTCAAAGGAAGGGTCGAAGTTGGGGAGTCGCCACAGCTCGCAGCCGCGCGGGAAATGCAAGAAGAAATTGGATTTGATGCCGGGGAATTGCGGCTGTTGGCCACTGTTTCACTGACGCCGGCTTATTCGAGTTACAGGACTTTCATTTTTCTTGCCATGGGTCTGTATGAAAGTCCGCTGGAGGGGGACGAGCCGGAGGAACTCGAAACCGTGCCGTGGGCTTTGTCAGATCTCGAACGGTTGCGGCGGCGCGACGATTTTACGGATGCCCGTTGCCTGCTGGCCACCTACTTGGTGCATCAGGCGTTGGCCCACGAAGATGGCTGAGAAGGCGTTGCTCAGCGAGATTACCCGGATTGCTGCCGAAGCGGGACGAGAAATCATGATCGTGTACGAATCCGCGTACGATGTAGAGGAAAAGGCAGACGGTTCGCCGCTGACCACTGCCGATCGGCATGCCCATGACCTCATCTGTGACCGGCTTGACGCATTGACCCCGGAGATTCCGCTGGTATCGGAAGAATCGATCGGACTGGACACCGACGAGCGGTTGGCGTGGGCGCGCTTGTGGTTGGTCGATCCTCTGGATGGGACGAAGGAATTTATCCAACGAAACGGCGAATTCACAGTCAATATTGCCTTGATTGAACAGGGTCAGCCGGTGCTTGGTGTGGTCCATACCCCGACCCGCAGAGTGTCCCATTTTGCGGCCCACAGAAAAGGCGCCTGGCGCCAGACTGAAGACCACGCGCCGGAGAAAATCAGGACCCAGCCCTACCGGGGTGGCGCGGCGCGAATGGCAGCGAGCCGCTCGCATTCCGGCCAACCGGTCGAGCGCTTTCGTGCGGCACTCGAGGCCCACAGCGGCCAGCCAGTTCAGGCGGTTGCGATGGGCAGCTCGCTCAAGATTTGCCTGGTGGCGGAAGGCCAAGCCGATGTGTACCCACGTCTCGGCCCGACTTCGGAGTGGGATATCGGCGCGGCCCACTGTGTCTTGAACGAAGCCGGTGGATCAATCCTTGACTGCGACGGTAATCGACTGGTGTACAACAAGCGCGAGATGCGAAATCCATGGTTTATCGCTGTGGGTGATCCGACTTACAACTGGATCGATCTTTGCCCGCGTAGCCCTGCCTGACCGGCAGCGGATCCAGGCGGCTCAGCTATAATTTCTGTGCCCGATTGCTCTGGGGAAATCCTCCGAGGCGTCCAACATGCTCTCGTTTACCAAGATGCATTCGCTCGGCAACGATTTTGTTCTGCTCGACGGCGTGCGTCGGCCTTTTCATCTGGGCCGTGATCATATTCAACATTTGGCCGATCGCCACCGGGGCATTGGTTGCGATCAACTGATTGTGGCCGAGCCCGGCCGGAACGGTGCAGATTTTTCTATACGAATCTTCAACACCGATGGCAGTGAAGCTGAACAGTGCGGCAACGGTGCGCGATGCTTTGCAAAGTTTTTGCACGACGAGGGATTGACCGACCAGACTCGGCTTGTGGTGGACACGGGCAGTCGTTTGATTCAGCTCGAAATCGAGGACGACTGGCAGGTCGTGGTTGATATGGGCGCGCCTGGTTTCGAGCCTGGCGCACTGCCTTTTGATGCCCAGGATGAGGCGAACGTCTATCAGCTGGATGTCGCCGGTGAGACGGTCGAAATATCCGCCATTTCGTTGGGAAACCCGCACGCGGTCTTGTTGGTCGATGATGTTGATACGGCGCCGGTGGAGCGGCTCGGCCCAGCGATCGAGCGGCATTCTCGATTTCCACAACGGACCAATGTTGGATTTGCCTGCCCCATCACGCGGTCGAAGATACGCCTTAGAGTCTGGGAGCGGGGCGTTGGCGAAACGTTGGCCTGCGGCAGCGGTGCCTGTGCGGCCGCAGTGGCTTGCCACCGTCTCGGTCGGATCGATGAGGAAATCGAAGTCGAACTGCCAGGTGGTATTGCCTCGGTGCGGTGGCCCGGGCATGGGCCGGTTTTCTTGCGCGGCCCGGCGGTTACCGTGTACCGAGGGGAGATCGATCCCGACGCCCTATGAACTCAACGACCCCGGATACGCGTCGTCAACCAGACCTGGTGAACGAGCGGGAAGTCGCCGCCTTTCTTTGTCGTTATCCTGATTTTTTCGAGCGCCATCCGGAGATCCTGACCGAACTTTCCATACCCCACCCGGACAGCGGGCAGGCAGTGTCGTTGTTGGAGCGCCAGCTCACGGCATTGCGGGCGCAACTGTCTGCAGAGCGCCAGCATCGTACACAACTCATGGCAAGGGCTGAGCAAAATGAACGGCTGCAGGAGCGGCTGAAAAACCTGTTCCTGGTGCTGTCCGAGGCGGCCTGCCCGGATGAATTGTTGTCCCAAGTGCCAACCATCCTGGTGGAAGAATTTTCTCTGGTCTGCGTCAGCTTGCGAATACTGAAAACCCAAGTGCTGGATCTCGACTTCGCCGAGATTGTCCTGCCGAACGATGTGATGGCTGTAATTCTTGGTCGGTTGGAAACGGATGGTGGATTCTGTGATGACCGGCTGCCGAGCGAAGCCAAAGATTTCCTCTTTGGTAAGCAGGCAAGCGTGGTCAGGTCCGTTGCTATCGTCGGGATCCTTAACCAAGGCGGAGTCCTGGCCCTTGGGGCCCGGGAAGCGGATCGCTACCGCCCCGGGACGGACACAGTTTTCCTTGAATTTGTCGGATCCCTAGTCAGTGCCACCTGGCGCAGGGTGATGTCGTCCTTCCAGGGTGTTAAGTGATGACCCAAATGAAGGGTCCTATTGACGCGTTCCTAGGGCACTTACAAGACGAACGCCGGTTGTCTCCGCATACGGTGGCGGGATACCGGCGCGACCTCAGTAAACTGAAGGTTTTTGTCGCCAGCTTGAATGGAAACGACTTACTGCATCTCAAGCCGGTCGAGGCCAGGTTGTTTCCAGCGCAACTCCACCGCCACGGCCTCACGGGTCGCTCCATACAGCGGGCGTTGTCGGCCGCCCGCAGCCTGTATCGATATCTGATGCGGGAAAAATTGGTCCGCAGCAATCCGTTTGATGGCATTCGGGCGCCTCGCGGTGAACGGAAGTTGCCAGAGACCCTGAGCGCTGATCAGGCCGCAAAACTGGTCGCGATCGAGCCGAAAAGTGACCTCGATTATCGGGATCGGGCCATGCTGGAACTGTTTTATTCTTCAGGGATGCGCCTGTCTGAATTGTCAGGGCTCGACGTAAAGCATATGGCCACTCGCAACTCTTCAGGGTGGGTAGACCTTAAAGAGCGCGTAGCCCGTGTGACCGGCAAAGGAGGCAAAGAAAGATTGTTGCCGATCGGGCGGTACGCGCACGATGCCCTACAAGCGTGGTGCGAGCATCGTGGCAGGGTCGCCGCACAAAATGAGCGAGCGTTTTTTGTTGGCCGTAGCGGTCACCGGCTTGGCGTGAGGGCGATTCAGCAAAGGGTTCAGGTTTGGGCCAAGCGGCAAGGTCTAGGGCGCGGCGTGCATCCACACATGCTGCGCCACTCTTTTGCCAGCCATCTACTGGAATCGAGCGGGGATCTTCGTGCTGTCCAAGAACTCTTGGGCCACGCCGACATTTCAACCACCCAGGTCTATACCCACCTTGATTTTCAGCACCTCGCTAAGGTTTATGACAAGGCCCACCCACGGGCCCATAAACGAGATTCCAGTTGAGACCCTAGTACGAGCCCGAAGTAACAGCCGTTGCACTGCCCACGCGAACGCCGGGTAAGATCGCAGAGAACCGGATATTTTTGAGGTAAAACACTCCGCATAGGCGCACCAGAACAGCGCAAGCCTTGTGGTAGACTCCGCGCCTTCTTTTGTGTCCCGGATACCGGGTACGGGCACGGTCTGCCCACGTTCTACGAGGAACCCCCCAATGTATTCTGTCGCGTATATTCCCATTGTTCTTGGTCTGGTCGGCCTGCTGGCGGCGCTCGGCCTTTACCGCGCCGTACTGGGGTACCCGGAGGGGACTGGGAAAGTCGTCGAAATTGCGAGCCAGATTCATCGAGGCGCACTGGTTTTCATGCGGCGCGAGTACCTTTATCTGGTCATTTTTGTCATCGTTGTGGGCGCGGTCATATTGGTTTCAGATCTCGGCTGGCGCACGATGGTTGCGTTTCTTGTTGGGGCGCTGAGTTCTGCTACCGCTGGCTTTATCGGTATGTACGCGGCCACCAAGGCCAATGTCCGGACGACGACGGCAGCGAAGGATCGAGGGGCAGCGGAGGCGCTGACCGTTTCGTTTTACGGTGGCTCGATCATGGGGCTTTCGGTCGCTGCCATGGGTCTTTTGGGTCTTGGCGTGTTGTACCTCTTCTATGGCGGTGATCCGGAAACTTCCCACGTAATCCACGGATTTGGAATGGGCGCATCGTCGGTGGCCCTGTTTGCGCGGGTGGGCGGTGGCATCTTCACCAAGAGCGCGGACGTGGGGGCGGATCTCGTTGGCAAGATCGAGGTCGGTATCCCCGAGGACGACCCGCGCAATCCCGGGGTCATTGCTGACAACGTGGGCGACAACGTAGGCGATGTCGCGGGTATGGGGTCGGATATCTTCGAATCCTATTGCGGCGCTATGATTGCCACTATCGCGATTGCATCGACGTTGTCCGCAGATTTGATTGGGTCACTTGCGGGCGGCGACCAGAGCAAACTGATGTTTCTTCCCCTGGCGCTCGCATCGGTTGGAATTCTCTGCTCGTTGGCTGGAATCCAGCTGGTCAAGAGCACCTCTCGCAAGTCGCCGGATGTGGCTTTGCGTACCGGCACGATGGGCGCCACAGTGATCTTTATTGTGGCTGCGCTGGCCCTGATCTGGTTCACTGATCTCAGCATTCATATCTGGATCTCGGTGCTGGTCGGCGCGCTGGGTGGAATCGTGATCGGTCTTGTGACCGAGTACTACACGGCCGGAAGTCCGGTGCGAAAGATCGCGGCCAGCGGCGAAACGGGGCCGGCGACGGTATTGATCAGCGGTCTTGCCATCGGCATGCAGTCGGTGGTCATACCGGTATTGATGATTTGCGTGATTATTCTCGTATCGAGCTGGCTGGCGGGCCTTTATGGGGTCGGCATCGCTGCGGTCGGTATGCTGGCAACCGTTGGAATCACCATGGCGATCGATGCCTACGGTCCAGTGGCAGACAACGCCGGGGGGATTGCCGAGATGGCCGGTCTGGGAGACGAGGTGCGGGAAATCACTGATTCACTGGATGAACTCGGCAATACCACAGCCGCCATCGGCAAGGGATTTGCCATCGGCGCGGCAGCGTTGGCCGCACTCGCGATCATTTCTGCTTATATCGAGACCGTTGCGCATCATGTGCCGGGTTTTGCACTCGAAATCAGCGACCCCAT
>CAJXWH010000033.1 GCA_913062915.1 uncultured Acidiferrobacteraceae bacterium
AAGCGGCAATAAAAGCAACAGCCAGATTGGGTCCATTTAGATCAAGTTTTTGAATTTGCAACCACTGTAGAGTGGTTTTTGCGGCCGGTGACCGCCGGATTTGCTTTCGCCAATCGAGAATATCTTCTTCTTAGCCTTAAATTCTTTGCCAGCCCAGCCAAAGAGCCGATAACGATTCCGATCGCCAAACTGGCGGAAACTAAAATGACCAGCGGTCCGCGCCAGGTGAAGCCCAAGTAGTACTGGACCACAACGTCCTGCGGATTTTGTATTGTGAACGTCACTCCCAATACAGACAAAAAGAGAAACAACAAGAAATAAAAGAACTTTTTCATTGACCCGGCGGGGCTCCTTTCATCTTGACTCGGCGGAACAAAAACCCAAAGGGTCGGTAGCGGATATCATTTCCCAGTCGGTGGTAACAGCCCTCGATTCACTCGCTCTCGCAGCAGTCGTCCCGGCTTGAAATGAGGGACATATTTTCCCGGCACATTAACTCTCTCGCCACTTTTTGGATTCCGTCCACTGCGCGGTCCGCGGTAACGCAGGCCGATACTGCCGAAGCCTCGAATCTCGATCCGATCCCCGCTGGCCAATGATTGGCTCATATGATCGAGTATGGCGTTGACCGAAAATTCCACATCCCGCGGCGCCAGATGCAGTTGCTCAGCTGCCAGTCGCTCAATCAAATCCGATTTCGTTACTGTCGCCACAGTTCTTTGCACCTCAATCCGAATCGTCTTCGTCCTCGGCGTCTTCGTGCCTGGACAATTGCTCTTTCAGTTTTTCCCCAAGCGTCGTCGTTGCTCCACTTTCCCTCGCCGCGTATTCCTTGATTGCCTGGCCTTCCAATTCTGTTTCCAGTGCTTTGACGGATAAAGTAATGCGCCGATTCTTGCGCTCTATACTGGTGATCTTGGCTTCTATTTCGCTTTCTACCTGCAGCGCAGACCGGGCATCACCCGAGAAATACCGCGACAATTCAACCGCACGCAGGTGCCCCTCCACTCCATCCGACAAAGTGATAGAAACTCCTTTCGCATCAATACTGCCCACCACGCCTTTAACGGTAGAGCCCTTCGGGTGCGCGGCAACGTAAGCAGAAAAAGGATCTTGCTGCGCTTGTTTGACTCCGAGCGAAATGCGCTCTCTCTCGGGATCGACCGCCAGCACAATGGCCGTCAATTCATCGCCCTTTTTGTACTGGCGCACAACTTCTTCACCTGCTTCGTCCCATGACAAATCACTCAGGTGAATAAGCCCATCGATATCACCTTCAAGTCCGATGAATACACCGAAATCAGTAATGGACTTGATCTTACCAGTGATGCGGTCGCCCTTATTGTGGGTCACCGCGAACTCCTCCCATGGATTGGGGACGCATTGCTTCATGCCGAGCGAAATACGGCGACGATCTGTATCTACGTCGAGCACCATCACCTCTACTTCATCACCGAGATCGCAGACCTTGCTGGGATGAATGTTCTTGTTGGTCCAGTCCATCTCAGATACATGAACCAGTCCCTCGACCCCTTCTTCCAACTCTACAAACGCCCCGTAATCGGTAATGTTCGTTACCTTACCGAACAACCGACTGCTCTCCAAATAGCGTCGCGAGATATCGGCCCATGGATCCTCACCCAGCTGCTTGACACCCAGCGATACACGGTTTCGCTCGCGATCAAACTTAAGCACACGGACGTCAATTTCCTGCCCAACTTCGAGCACTTCGGATGGGTGCTTGACCCTCTTCCAGGCGATATCAGTGATATGTAACAGCCCATCCAAGCCACCGAGGTTCACAAAGGCACCATAGTCGGTCAAGTTCTTGACCATACCGCGAACGACTTGCCCTTCTTCCAAGGACTCCAGCAATTGACTCCGTTCTGCCTGCAATTCCTTTTCCACGACCGCGCGTCGCGAAACCACAACGTTGTTGCGTGGCCGATCCAACTTAATCACTTTGAACTCGAGCTCCTTATGCTCCAGGTAGGCCGAGTCCGTTACGGGTCGTACATCGACCAAAGATCCAGGCAAAAATGCACGAACTTCGTCGATAGAAACGGTAAATCCGCCCTTGACCTTCCCGGTCAGTCGTCCCGTTACAACACTCTGATTTTCGAATGCCTGTTCGAGAATTTCCCATGACTTCTCACGCCGCGCTTTTTCACGGGACAAGCGGGTATTACCGAACCCGTCCTCGACGGCCTCGATCGCAACATCGACGTGGTCACCGATATTGACCGAAACGTTTCCCTCCGCGTCCTTGAACTGCGACGCTGGAATCTCCGCTTCCGATTTCAAACCGGCATTGACGGTCACGAAATCACCGCCGACATCGATGACTTCTGCCTGGATCACGGCACCAGGTTTCATTACAGACCGCTTCAAACTCTCCTCGAGAAGCTCAGCAAAATTTTCAGACATGTTGTTGGAGTTCCTACAAAGTACCTTCGTCATCTGTACTTCTTCGTTAATCATGCGCCAAGATCGTCGTGCCGACCGACCACCCAATTGCCGATTCCCACATCGGCTTTTTCATCCTCACCGCTGACGAGCCGCAGTTACCCTGATGCACCCTTTCAATCGCGATCCCGTAAGCGAATGCTCAACAATCCATCCACCTCCTCAACGATCTCACCGATCCCGCGACGCGACGTATCGATCACCACCGCATCGGACGCCGCTACCAACGGCGCCACCGTACGACTGGCGTCCTGCTGATCTCGCTCGGCAATCTGCGCCTCGAGCCGGCGAAGGGTAACATCAAAATCCTTTGACTTCAATTGGTTATAGCGCCTTTGCGCTCGAATTTCGGGACTGGCAGTCAGAAAGATCTTGAGCGTCGCATCGGGAAACACCACAGTGCCCATGTCTCTGCCATCGGCTACCAGGCCCGGGTCTTGGCGTCGACTTCGCTGATGCTCGATCAATCGAGATCGGACAGCTGGAACCGCAGCATACATCGAGGCCAACCGCCCGCCCTGCTCACCCCGGACCCTCATCGAGACTTCCCGGCCATTCACACGGATTTCTACCTCGCCCGAAGCGGTGGTCTCGAAAGCGAATTCTGTTTCCCGGTCGAGTGCGTTAATTCCTTCGATATCATCTGGTGCAATGCCCTGCTCGTTTGCAGCAAACGCAAAGGCGCGGTACAGCGCGCCACTGTCCAATAGGTGCCACCCTCGAGTCTTTGCAATGTGGCTTCCCACCGTACCTTTCCCGGTACCGCTCGGCCCATCGATTGCCAGCACCGGAACCCGTGACGACAGACTCATGCTGTCTTCTCTTCCCGAAGTTTCACACCGACCCGTTGACTGCACTTGGCAAAATCGGGAAACGAGGTAGCGACATTGGCACAGTTCAGAATTCGAACGACTCCAGCTGCCCCCGCGCCCGCAACCGCAAAAGCCATTGCCACCCGGTGATCCTTCCGACTGTCTACAGTGCCTTCCTGGATGACTCCCCCTTCGATCACCATCCCATCCGGCTGTTCGCTTACCTCGATACCAACTGACCGAAGGGCGGCCACTACCGTGGCTATTCGATCGCTCTCTTTAAATCGCAGTTCCTTCGCGCCCGATATCCGAGTCGCCCCGTTGGCGTGGGCTGCCGCTATCGAGAGCACTGGAAATTCGTCGATGGTTCGTGACACCAATGCCGCCGGTACATCAACACCGCGTAAATCACTCGATTCCGCAACCAGATCCGCAACCGGCTCCCCCGCTGCAGTTCGCGAATTGTTGATTTCGATCTTAGCGCCCATCGACTGCAATATGTCAAGCAGGCCGGTTCGAGTCGGATTCATACCAACGCCATGAAGTTCGATTCGCGAACCCGGCACCACGCTTGCCGCGACGAGAAAAAACGCAGCAGAGGAAAAATCACCCGGTATCGTCAGATCCGCAGCGTGTAATGCGCCATCCGGCTGAAGTACGGTTTGGCTTGTATGACGATCCACCGGATAACCGAATCCTTCCAACATTCGCTCTGTATGGTCGCGGGTCGGCACCTCTTCTCTGATGATCGTTCGATTCCGTGCATACAGGCCAGCCAGAAGAATCGCGGATTTCACTTGCGCACTGGCGATCGGCATGCGGTAGTCCATTCCGTTTAATCGAGATACGGGTTCAATATCAAGGGGCGCCACACCCCCCGCTGATACTCGAATCGATGCACCCATCTTCTGAAGCGGTGTAGTCACCCGCTCCATTGGTCGAGTGAGCAACGACTGATCGCCGGTCAAAGTAGAACGAAATGTTTGGCCGGCGAGCACGCCACACAAAAGCCGCATCGATGTACCCGAATTACCAAGATCGAGATCCGATCGAGGAGCTCGAAGGCCTCGCAGCCCCACCCCGACGATCCGGCAGTTTTCACCTGGACGCCGGTGGATGGAAACACCCATCGCCTGAAAGGCAGAAATCGTTGATAGGACGTCTTCTGCTTCAAGCAATCCGCGTATCGTGGTTTTGCCGGTTGCCAGTGAACCCAAGATAACAGCCCGATGACTGATGGACTTGTCTCCCGGCATCTCGAGCGCACCAACCAGCGGGCCCGTCGGTCGCACAACGTACGTGGTCACTTTCGGACCCTATCCTGGGGCGCCGTCTTTCCGCCGATCCTCAATCCGGCTGCGTGCACTTCGGGCCCTGCGAAACATCTGCTCCAAGCCCTCCGCGTCTTTAGATCGAACCAGTGCTGCCAATCGATCCATCATCTCCTGGTACTCACCCATCCGCGCCAACAACTCATCTGCGTTGTGCAGACAGATATCCCGCCACATCACGGGATCGCTGGATGCAATTCGAGAGATGTCATAAAAACCTCCAGCAGCCAGATCAAAACACTCGCCCTCATCTTGCGCCTGGCCTGCCAGGAGATTGACCAGAGCATAAGCGAGCATATGCGGAAGATGACTGGTTAAAGCAAGCAGGCGATCGTGCCGCTCGGGCGACATATCCATCAACTGCGCACCGGTCGTTCGCCAAAGCGCGACAATCTGAGCCAGGGCCTTCGGATCGGTATCCGGAGTGGGCGTCAATATCACTTTATGACCCTCGAAAAGATCCCCTGCGGCCGCTTCGACGCCGCTTCGCTCCAGTCCGGCAATGGGATGCCCGGGCACAAAACGCACCATCGAACTGCCAAGAGAAGCGCGCGCCGCGTCAACGACTTTCTTTTTCACACTCCCAGCATCGGTAACGATACAAGTGGGCGAGACCAATTCCGCCAGTTGCTGAAACAGGCCGGGCATCGCACCTACGGGTGTTGCCACCATCACGACCTCCGCCCCCGCTACCGCATCGCTCAACACCGTACTCCAGTGATCGACGAGCCCGAGTTCCACTGCCCTCGACAAATGTGCCGGGTTTCTGCCATACCCGATGACCTCGGTGGCCGCCGAAGCATCTCGAAGTGCGCGGCCAACAGAACCGCCTATCAAGCCCACACCGATAATGGTCAACCGCTCAACTCGAAACTTTGTGTCCCGCGATATCATTGATCTGAATTTACTCCACCAATGCCGTCTCTAATGCACTGAGCGCTCTGGCATTCTCCTCTTCCAGGCCGACAGTGATCCGAAGATGATTGGGCATTCCATAATTCTCGATCAGGCGAACGATGACGCCACTTCGCAGCATCCGTTGGAACACCGGTGCCGCCGGCCTTCCCACATCGACACTCACGAAATTGCCCGCAGAAGGGATCCATTTGACTTCAAGTCGGTCCAAATCCTCACAAATTCGACTCATCTGCTCGCGGTTCAATGTACGGCTCTCCAAAACAAATTCCTCATCTTCGAGCGCAGCGAGTGCAGCAACATACCCCAGAGCGTTCACGTTGAACGGCTGTCGCACCCGGTTCAAGATCTCTGCAATCTCGCTTGAGGAAACACTGTAACCGACCCGCAATCCCGCAAGACCGTGAATTTTCGAAAACGTCCGGGTCACGATCAGCCCGGGACAGTGGCTCAACAATTGAATTCCATCGGGATAATTCTCTTCCTCGACATATTCGAAGTAGGCCTCATCGAGCACCACCAGCACGTGATTTGGAATCGAATCCAAAAAGTCGATGAGCAAATCTCGCGATACCCAGGTGCCTGTTGGATTGTTTGGATTGGCAATAAAAACAATCCGGGTCTCACCATCGACAACTTCTGCCATCCCTTCGAGATCGTGCCCCCAGCAGACCGCTGGTACCACCCGCAAATCTGCACCAGCCGATTTTGCTGCCAAGGTATAAACCGCAAAGGAATGCTGAGCCACGATCACACCTTGGCCCGGTCGGACAAAAGCACGTGTGATCAGTTCCAGCACGTCGTTCGACCCGTTCCCCAGCGTAATTTGACCCGGATCCACCGCCAGTTGATCCGCAAGCGCCTGTTTCAGGTGGAAGCCACCGCCGTCTGGATAACGGGAAAGCTCCGGCAACATGTGCGTAACAGCGCGGCCCACAGAAGCGCTGGGAGCTCTTGGATTTTCGTTCGACGCGAGCTTGACGATTCCAGAAATACCGAGTTCACGCTCAAGTTCCTCGATGTTCTTTCCCGGCTGATACGGCTGTAACGACCGTACGCCCGGAACCACCAATATTGCTGGATCGAACGACATTCGATCGGGCACGACCCTATATTGCCCGGGGATAAGAGCCGAGGACTTTGAATAACGCCGCTTCTTGTTCGATGGCGGTCAATGCTTTCTGGACGATCTCATCATTCACGTGCCCCTCGAGGTCGATAAAGAAAATGTATTCCCAAAGTCCGGTTCGAGAAGGTCTCGATTCGATGCGGCTCATGCTGATTCCATTTTCCGACAGCGGTGCGAGCAAACGCTGCAATGAACCGGCTCGGTTGCGGCTGGAAAGCAGCAAGCTGGTTTTGTCCCGTCCGCTGACACCCGCTGATTCGCTGCCGATGACAAAAAATCGGGTCGTATTGCCCGGTTGATCCTCGATACCTTGCTCCAGGAGCTCTAATCCATAAATCTCAGCGGTTTCTATTCCTGCCACCGCTAGGCAGACTGGATTTTCACTGGCCTGGCGAGCGGCTTCTGCATTACTCGATACCGCGACCCGCTGCAGCGCTGGCAAATGCCGGTCTAGCCAATGCCGGCACTGAGCGAGCGCCTGCTCATGCCCAAGAACGGTCTTTGCCAGCTCCCGCTCTTGCGTTTTACCTACCAGCGAATGGCTGATTCTGAGACTCACCTCCCCGGTAATGCAAAGCGCCGTTGTCACCAGGCAATCCAGAGTATTGCTGATACCCCCTTCGGTAGAGTTCTCGACTGGAACGACCCCATGGTCTGCCTCACGGCTTTCCACCAGCCGAAATACATCTTCGATGTCGTCTCCGAAGAGGGGCTCGACTTCGCGTCCGAAATGTTTTAGTACGGCGGCTTGAGAGTACGTTCCCGCTGGCCCCAGAACAGCAACACGAGGGAGAGATTCGGCTGCCCTTGCAATCGAAATCACCTCGCGAAAGATCGTCTGCAGTTGTGCCGGCCGCAGTGGACCCGAATTGATTTCGGTCAACCGATGCAGGATCTGCGCCTCCCGCTCCGGGCGGTAGACCGCTTTACCTCCGGATTCGCTCTTTAATGCGCCGACTTCTTTCGCCCGGTCAATTCGCTCATTGACGAGACGCAATATCTCCTCGTCCAGCTGATCGATCCGCCGGCGCAGATCTTCGATCTTTGAATTTCCTACCATCGGTACTGCGTTGCTATTTGGAAGCAACGGTCGTTTCCGGTAAACCGTCCTCGTCGTCGGGATCATCAACACACCGGAGACTGACCAGTGCCTCTTCTCCCTCCAACGTAACCAGCCGGACGCCCTGTGTATTCCTGCCCTGGACCGACACTTCTGAAACCCGCGTTCGCACCAATCGACCCCCGTCGGTGATCAGCACGATTTCGCCCTCTTCTGATACCAGTTCGGCGCCGACCGCTGCCCCATTTCGTTCTCCATCACGGATCGCGATGACACCCTGACCGCCCCGCCTTTTGAGGGGAAAATCATTCAGTCGCGTGCGTTTTCCATACCCCTTTGAAGTCGCTACGAGTACGTATCCTGACCCGCCTTCCTCCACCGTGATCATCGAGATCACGCCTTGTCCTGACTTGAGCGCGATTCCTCTTACCCCGCGGGCGGTCCGACCCATTTCGCGGACTTCTTTTTCATGGAAGCGGATTGCCTTGCCGGTTGAACCAAACAGCAGCACGTCACTGGTACCGGTCGTCAGATCGACAGCCACCAACTCGTCATCGTCCATCAGCTCGATTGCCCGCAAACCTGTCGAACGGGGTCTAGAGAAACTGGCGATGGCGCATTTTTTCACCGTGCCACTTCGGGTTGCCATGAAAATGAAATGTCCAGCCGGGTATTCGCCAAGCGGCAGAAACGCAGTGATCCGCTCCTCTTGCTCCAATGGCAGCAGGTTGACGAGCGGCCGACCGCGAGCGTGGCGGCCAGCCTGCGGCAACTGATAGACCTTAAGCCAATACACTTTACCGGCATTTGAGAAGCAGAGAATCGTGTCATGTGAATTCGCAACAAACATGGTGCGAACGAAATCTTCATCCTTGTTTCGGGTCGCAATTCTGCCCTTGCCACCGCGTCGTTGCGCCTGATAATCAGCGACGGGCTGCGCTTTGGCATATCCGCTGTAGGACAAGGTAACCACCATGTCGGTGGGTGTAATCAGATCCTCGTCTGAAAGATCGAACGCATTGGAATTGATTTCCGTTTGGCGGCTGTCGCCATACCGACCCTGAATCTCGACAAGCTCGTCCCGGACCACGTTCATCAACCGTTCGCGACTCTCAAGAATATCGAGCAGGTCCCGAATATGATCCAGAATGTCCCCGTATTCTTTGCGAATCTTTTCCTGCTCCAATCCCGTTAACCGATGCAGGCGCAAATCCAAAATTGCTTGCGCTTGGGCAGTCGAAATTACGTACCCACGATCTGAAAGCCCAACCCCGGCCTCAACGTCTTCTGGGATCGACAATTCCGAACCCGCGCGCTCCAACATCCCGCTGACGACACCGGCCGGCCAGACCTCTGACTGGAGTTTTTCCCGTGCAATCGACGGGCTCTCTGCAGCTTTGATCAGAGCAATAATTGGATCGATATTTGACAGTGCGACGGCGAGCCCTTCCAGAATATGCGCTCTGATTCTCGCTTTACGGAGCGCATGGATGCAGCGCCGTGTGACGACTTCCCGACGGTGGCGGATAAATTCAAGCAGCAGATCCTGCAACTTAAACAATCGCGGTTGATTATCAGTCAGCGCCACGCAATTGATCCCAAATACCGTCTGCAATTGGGTATGTTTAAACAGATTATTCAGGACGATTTCGGGCACCTCTCCGCGCCGCAGTTGAATCACCATGCGCATGCCGTTTTTATCGGACTCATCTCGCAGTCCGGTAATACCATCCAATCGCTTGTTTTTGACGAGCTCTGCAATCTTCTCCAACAAACGGGCTTTGTTCACCTGGTAGGGCAACTCCGTCACAATCAAGCTGGTGCGGTCCGCTTTGTCACTTTGCTCTACCGCAACCCGCGCACGAATAAATACACGCCCTTTCCCGGTTGCATAGGCGTCGTAAATACCGCGTGCACCATGAATGATTCCTGCGGTAGGAAAATCGGGCCCGGGGATGTGCTTCATCAGCTCTGTCAACGACAATTCCTCGTCCTCAATCAGGGCCAGGCAACCGTTGACGACTTCATTCAGGTTGTGCGGCGGGATATTGGTTGCCATGCCGACCGCGATCCCCGAAGACCCATTCACCAGGAGATTTGGCACACGGGCGGGCAACACCAGCGGCTGCTCTTCGGTTTCGTCATAGTTTGGCCCAAAGTCAACGGTCTCTTTGTCGATGTCTTCTAAGAGATCGTGAGCAATTCGGGCGAGTCGTACCTCCGTATAGCGCATGGCGGCAGGCGAATCACCGTCGACCGAACCAAAATTACCTTGCCCGTCTACCAGGGGGTACCGCAGTGAAAAATCCTGCGCCATACGAACAACAGCGTCGTAGACGGAGCTGTCACCGTGCGGGTGATACTTACCGATCACCTCACCGACAATCCGGGCCGATTTTTTATGGGGCTTATTCCAATCATTCCCCAGTTGCGCCATGGCAAATAGGATACGGCGATGCACCGGCTTCAATCCATCACGCACGTCAGGCAGCGCCCGGCCGACGATGACGCTCATGGCGTAATCGAGATAGGATCGGCGCATCTCCTGCTCGAGATTGGCCGAGATGGTTTCCTTAGCGATGTCGTTCATGTTTTAGAACGCGATGGGTTTATGGCGCCGCATACACAGCCCCAGAACGCCCTCAACGCGTCAGAATTCTTTGAAGAGAAACTGGACAAAATCCGTGCCCGAAAGTGCGGATTGTCAGCGATGTATTTTACCACGCGAAGCGCCCCAAAAGCCTTCCCGAAACGCCAATTTTTAAGGGATAACGAGCGATTTTTTAGGAGAAATTCGCCACCCCCAGCGGGACTGCCCAGTTCAACTGCCGACCAGCAAGATGGCGTTTCGGCAAGCTTCCGCGATGACGCCAATCCACGGCATGATGCCAATGATCAGCAGCCCGTTGACCGTGAGGAGGGCTCTCGACTCGAGTGGTGCAGCGGAGGATCGCACAGGGGTCTTCGCCACCGGCTCATCGAAATACATCAACTTGACCACCCGCAGATAATAGAAAGCGCCAACGACCACAAAAAGTGCCGCAGGTACCGCGACCCACAGCAGCCCTGCTCCAATCACCGCCTGAAAGACCGACAACTTAGCGTAAAAACCAACGGTCGGGGGCACACCCGCCAAAGAGAGCATGAATAACAGCATCAGGAAGGCGAGCCACGGGTCAGTCTTGCTGAGCCCTCGGTAATCGTCCAGTTGATCCGCCTCGAAACCTTCACCAGAAAAATGCAGGATACACCCGAAAACACCGAGGCTAACGACGGCATGAATCACAGCATAGAGCATTGCAGCCGAGTAGCCCACCGAATCACCGCTCAAAATGCCGAGAAGGAAAAATCCCATGTGGGAAATGGTCGAGTACGCCAGCATTCTTTTCATGTTTCGCTGGGCGATAGCGACCAAGTTGCCAAAACCAATGGACAACAAGGCCACAGCAATCAACATATCCTGCCAGACCTCGAGTAGCGGCTCGAGGCTGATGGCCAGTAACCGTAAAATAATGACAAATGCGGCGATTTTTGGGGCACTCGCCAGATAAGCGGTTACCGATGTCGGCGAACCCGCATAAACATCCGGTACCCACATGTGGAACGGCACCGCTCCAAGTTTGAACAACAAGCCAACGATGACCAGGATGAGCGCCACAGCCAGTGGCAAATCATCGGCGGAGAACCCGCTAACCGATTGACGTATACCGGCAAGCTCCAGCGTGCCTGTCAAACCATACAGAAGGGACATCGCGTAGAGCAGGATCCCCGAGGCCAGCGCGCCCAGCACAAAGTACTTCATCGCCGCCTCGGTGGCTTCGGCAGAATCTCGATGCAAGGCAATCAGTGCATACAGGCACAGCGAGAACAGCTCCAGTCCGATGTACAGCGTTATGAGGTGATTTGCGGACACCATTACCATCATTCCAACCGTTCCAAACAACGCGAGGGCCAGGAACTCACCGCGCAGCAGGTTTCGTTCCTCGGTATAACTGCGTCCATAGACGAGCGCGACCGCCGTTATCAAACAAATGCCGAGTTTTGCAATGTCTGAGACACGGTCCTGAACGACCAGCCCATACAGCCCAATGGTGTAACCCGCATCCTGCCCGACGACCACGGCAATGGCGGCGAGCAGCAGCGTGGAAACCGTAAGCCCAAATCCGATGGTTTTTCGGGCTCTCTCCGGCATAGCGACATCAATCATCAAGATGGCACAAGCCATGATCGCCACAATGATCTCAGGCGTAATAGTCCAGATCTGAAGATCAGAGAGACGCATCACAATTTAGATACGGCTGTATGTTGCAAGAGATTTTCTACCGACACATGCATCACCTCAAGCAATGGAAACGGCCACACTCCGATGACGAGGACACAAAGGGCCAACAGCGAAAGAAAGAAGGTCTCGCGTAATTCAATATCCCTGAGATCGGCTACTTCCTTCTTTTCCACTGCGCCGAAAACTACCCGCTTCACCATCCACAAGGTATAGGCTGCGCCCAGCACCAGGGTTGTTCCTGCCGCAAGGGCATACCAGCCGTTGGCCTGGAATGACCCCAGGATGACCAGAAACTCACCGACAAATCCGGAGGTGCCTGGCAACCCCGCGTTGGCCAAGGCAAACAACACCATAAACAGGGCAAATTTCGGCATGCGGTTCGCCACGCCGCCATAATCCCCGATCTCCCTTGAATGTAAGCGGTCATACAACACACCTACGCAAAGAAATAGAGCGCCCGAGATAAACCCGTGAGAGACCATCTGGGTAATGGCGCCCTCCATTCCATGGACGTTGAAGATGAAAAATCCCAGCGTGACAAACCCCATATGCGAAATCGATGAATAGGCGATCAATTTCTTCATATCCCTTTGCACCAGCGTGACAAACGCAATGTAGACAACAGCGACCAGGGACAGTGCGATCATGAGGCCTGCCAGCTCATGCGACGCATCGGGTACCACAGGTAAACTGATTCTCAAGAAGCCATAGGCACCCATTTTCAGCATGATGGCCGCTAGAATGACTGAGCCGCCGGTTGGCGCCTCGACATGGGCATCGGGAAGCCACGTGTGAACAGGGATCATCGGTACTTTGACCGCGAACGCAGAGAGAAAAGCAAGAAAAAGCAGTATCTGAGTGTTTCTGCCTAAAGCCACCTGGTGAAATTCCAGGATGCTGAACGTACTGCCTGCAGCAAAGTATAAATAAATAAATCCCACCAGCATGAGCAACGAACCGAGCAGCGTGTATAGAAAAAACTTGATGGCTGCGTAGACCCGATTGGTGCCTCCCCAAATGCCGATGATGAGATACATCGGCACCAACATTGCCTCCCAGAACAGATAGAACAAGATCGCATCCAAGGCACAGAAGACCCCGATCATCAACCCTTCCATAATCAGAAAGGCCGCCATGTACTGCGCGGTGCGCTGTTGGATCACTTCCCATCCGGCAATGACCACGACTACGGTTAAGAAAGTGGTCAACAGGATTAAGGGCATCGAGATGCCATCAACCCCGAGGTAATATTCGATATGAAGAAGATCGATCCATGCCTTTCTTTCGACGAACTGCATAGCCGCTGTGGTGTTGTCGAAACCCGTGTACAGGGACAGGCTGAGTACAAAAGTAGCCACCGAAAAACCGAGAGCCAGTTTGCGGGCGACAGGGGCGTTCTGTTCGCCGCCGGTGGCCAGCACCAGGATTCCCCCGACGATTGGAAACCAGATGACGAGGCTGAGGAGTTCGATTTGCAGCACTTTTTCGATCGATCCGGTTTGGTGTTCAGGTCCAGAGGAACCAGGACATCAACGCCACCAACCCGATGATCATCGCGAAGGCATAATGGTAGACATAACCGGTCTGTAACGAACGAACCACGCCCGAGAGGCGGCCGACTAATTTCGCGGTGCCGTTTACCAGCGTATCGTCTATGATCAACCGGTCGCCGAACTTCCAAAGTGTCCGACCAAGCGCCTGTCCGCCGTCTGCGAATACCCGCTCGTACAGTTCATCTACTCCGTATTTTCGTATCAGGATTTCATGCAGGAGCCGAAAACGGTTCGCGATCCTGCTTGCGGCGTGCGGGCTGCGCAGATACAAGATCCAGGCCACAGCAATCCCAGCGATGGCCAGCCACAGGGGCAATGAAACCCATGCGTGTACCAACATATCGGTCGCGCCATAACCGTTGATTCCGTGTCCATCGATAGGCATCACGGACTCGCCAAAGAGATGCCCTGATAAGGTGGGCCCCACCAGCACAAGGCCAGCCAACACCGAGGGAATTGCCAACAGAATTAATGGGACTGTCACCACCCATGGAGATTCGCGTGCGTGCTTGCGGTTGTCCTCGCTCAAGCGCGAAGGGCCATGGAACACCATGAAGATCAGTCGGAATGAATAAAGTGCGGTCACAAACACGCCGGCCACCACAACCACGTACGCAAATTTGGCGCCGGGCGTATGCGACAAAGCGACAGCTTCGATAATGGCATCTTTTGAGAAAAAACCCGCAAAAGGGGGGATTCCCACCAGTGCCAGAGTGCCGATCAGTGCGGTTAAGTAAGTAACCGGCATTCGCTTCCACAGCGCGCCCATGCGGCGCATATCCTGTTCATGATGCAGCGCAATGATCACCGATCCGGCTGCGAGGAACAGCAAAGCCTTGAAGAACGCGTGGGTTGCGAGGTGGAAAATGGCTATTGAATAAGCGGAGGCGCCAAGCGCCACGGTCATATACCCCAGCTGTGACAATGTCGAATACGCGACGACCCGCTTGATGTCGTTCTGCACCAGAGCGATCAACGCCATCGAGATTGTCGTCACAGCGCCAATAATCAACACCACCGACAATGCCGTCTGCGACAGTTCGAACAACGGCGACATCCGGGCCACCATGAAAATTCCGGCCGTTACCATGGTGGCGGCATGGATCAGTGCGGAGATCGGGGTTGGGCCCTCCATCGAGTCCGGCAACCAGACATGCAGTGGCACCTGCGCCGACTTTCCCATGGCGCCAACAAACAGCAGTAAACAAATGATCGTCAGCCAACGCCATTGGCTGCCCAAGATGCCAGTCATTGTTTCGGTGGCATGCTGGGGCGCGCTGGCAAATACCGCCGCATAATCCAGAGACCCGAACACGTACAGTATTGCCGCGATGCCCAGAAGAAACCCGAGGTCACCGACGCGGTTGACAAGAAACGCCTTGAGGCTCGCAAAATTCGCCGATTCCCGCTCAAACCAGAATCCAATCAAGAGGTAGGACAATAATCCGACCGCCTCCCAGCCGAAAAACAATTGCAAGAAATTGTTCGACATCACCAACATCAGCATGGCAAAGGTGAATAGAGAGATATAACTGAAGAACCGTGTGTAACCGGGGTCATCGTGCATGTATCCAATGGTGTACACGTGCACCATCAAGGAGACGAAAGTCACGACGACCATCATCACCGCGCTCAGTTGATCAATTAAAAAGCCAATCTCGAACTGAATGCCGTCGCTGACTGCCCAGATGTACACCGAACCATCAAATCGCTGGCCCCCCGCTACCTCTACAGCGACGACCACAGACAACACGAAAGCCATCGCGACTGCGCCGATGGTGATCGAATGGGCAGCCCTGCGGCCTAACCACTGCCCGGCCAAACCGACCAGCACCGCGGCAGCCAGGCAAACCAATGGGATCAGCAGGTAAACCGTTTCCATCCTCAAACCACTTTATCCCTGCAAACGATCCAGGTCCTGGACGTTGATGGTGCGCCTGCTTCGAAATACGACAATCAAGATTGCAAGACCGATCGCAGACTCCGCCGCCGCCACGGTCAAGATAAAAAAGACGAACACCTGCCCGGCCAGGTCACCCAAGTAATGCGAGAACGCAATGAAGTTCATGTTCGCCGCGAGCAACAGCAGTTCGATGGCCATGAGCAAAACAACCAAGTTCTTTCGATTCAGAAAGATGCCCACCACGCCGATCGAAAAAAGAATCGCCCCCAGGACCAGGTAGTGTGAAAGCGGGATCAAGACGGATCTCCCTGGTTTTCTTTGTTGCGCGATTCCGACGGCATCTGGACCACGCGCAGCCTTTCTGCCTTGGTCACGCGAACCTGCCGAGCCGGCGACTGGTAGAGCGTCGTCGGGCGCCGGCGAAGCGTAAGCACGATGGCTGCCACGATTGCCACCAACAACAACACAGCCGCCAGTTCGAAGGCATAGACATAATCGGTATACAGCAGCAGTCCAACTTCCCGGGTATTGGAATAATCCTGACCATGACCGGACGGCCGAGGCATGGATTCCAAATCGAACCGCCCCGAGGTCAACACGACTCCAAGTTCGATGACCATCACGGCAGCGACAACCGCCCCCACGGGCAGATACCGCGCAAATCCCTCACGCAACCGCGCGACATCGATATCCAGCATCATCACGACAAAAAGGAACAACACCATGACCGCGCCAACGTAGACCAGCACCAGAACAATGGCGAGGAATTCTGCCTCCAGGGTAATCCAGATGCATGCCGCGCTGAAAAATGCGAGAACCAAGTAAAGCGCCGCCTTGACCGGATTGCGAACGGTCACGACCCGGGCAGCCGCACCGATCAGGATCATTGCAAAAAAATAGAACGCGAACTGCAAAAACGACATCTCCCCGATCTCCCGCTGTTCTTTTATCGATACAACGCGTCTATGCGTCGATCTGCTGCGATTTTCGGCTCGTAACGATCCCCAATTTCGAGCAACTCATCCTTGGTGATGACGTGCCCTTCTCGCTGCTCGAAATGAAATTCGTGAATGTCTGTCAACACAACGGCGTCCACCGGGCAGGCTTCCTCGCAGAATCCACAGTACACACATTTAAAGAGGTCAATGTCATAGCGTGTGGTCCTGCGGGTCTCGTCTGCCCGCTCTTCCGACTCGATGGTGATCGCCAACGCTGGGCAGACCGCTTCGCACAGCTTGCAGGCGATACAGCGTTCTTCACCGTTCGGATACCTTCGCAGCGCGTGCAAACCCCGAAAACGCGGCGATTTTGGCGTCTTCTCCTCTGGATACTGGACCGTAAACTTGCGCCGAAACAGGTAGCGACCGGTCAACCAAAGACCCTTTCCGAGTTCCAACAACAACCAGGTGCGCATCATGTTCTTCAATCGATTCACGAGCGCTCTCAGCGGAAGATGAACCCAAATGGGGTCAGAAATCGGAAGATGCCGATCACGCCGATCCAAACCAACGTTATCGGGATAAAAACTTTCCAGCCAAGACGCATGATCTGATCGTAACGGTAGCGAGGAAACGTCGCCCGAAACCAAAGAAAAAGAAATGCGATCACGGCGAGCTTGCCGAAAAACCAGAAGATCCCGGGTATCCAGGTGAATGGCACTACGGCGAACGGTGGATGCCAGCCACCCAGAAAAAGGAGCACCGCCAGGGCTGAGATCAGAATCATGTTGGCATACTCGGCCAGGAAAAATAGTGCAAACCCCATCCCGGCATACTCGACGTGAAAGCCGGCCACAATCTCGGACTCGCCTTCGGCGACATCAAACGGCGTGCGGTTGGTCTCTGCGACTCCAGACACGAGATACACCACGAAAAGCGGCAGCAGGGGGATGAAGTACCACTGGTGAAGCCCGCCGGCTTGCGCCAATACGATCTCCCGAATATTGAGACTGCCGGCCACCATCAACACCCCGACGAGAGCAAAACCCATGGCGATCTCATAGGCGACAATCTGGGCGGCGGAGCGCATCGCCCCTAAAAACGCGTATTTCGAGTTTGAAGCCCAGCCCGCAACGATAACGCCATAAACGCCGAAGGAGGTGAGTGCCAGCACGTACAGCAAACTGGCATCAATGTCGGCAAGCACCAGCGTACCGGTAAATGGGATCACCGCCCATGCGGCAAGTGCGGGCACCACAGACAGAATTGGTGCGATGACAAAAAGATACCGATCGGCGTTGGTGGGGATTATGATTTCCTTGAACAATAACTTGACTGCATCCGCGATCGGCTGCAGAAGACCGCCTGGCCCGACTCGATTGGGCCCGATCCGAACGTGCATGTAGGCAAGCACCTTTCTCTCTGCATAGGTGTAATAGAGAATGGCCACCATCAACGGGCCGATGATCACAGAAATCTTGAGACC
>CAJXWH010000034.1 GCA_913062915.1 uncultured Acidiferrobacteraceae bacterium
GGGCACACTCGCATGGCAACTGAATCCGATGTTGATATTCGCTCGGCCCATCCCTACTGGGCGTACCCATTTAATGACATCGCGCTAGTGCACAATGGCCAGCTTACCAATTACTGGGGGTTTCGCCGGGAGATGGAGCGTCGTGGTCACCGATTTGTATCCGATTGTGATTCTGAGTTGATCGCTGTCTATATTGCGGATCGAATGGATCAAGGTGATGACTTGGAGGCGGCGATGGAGCGGTCGATCGGCGAACTGGACGGGGTATTCACCTATGTCGTGGCAACAGAGGACAAACTAGGAATGGCTAAAGATGTTATGGCTGCGAAACCGATGGTGATCTACGAGAGTGATGAATTTGTAGCGCTCGCCTCGGAGGAGGTGGCGATCCGCAGCGTGTTTCCCCACGAGATAGACACATACGATCCGTACGAGGGGGAGGTTCGAGTATGGCAAAGCTAGACAGCCGTCAGGCCAGCGAAATGGGCATGCGCACGGAGCAGTTGACCGGGCGAACCCAGCAGGTTTTTTTCTCTCCCGAAGAATCCGACAACCTGACCTACTCCTGGGCGCCGGAAGTGGATTTTGAAAAGCACACAGAACTCGATGCAGAGAACCGCTCAGCGAACGAGGTGAACCGACATATCCGAAACATGATGGAAGAAGGATACGGCAGTATTACGATCTTGAACCCCGGGGCCAAGCATTCTCTGGGGGTCGGTATCTTGAGTCGCCTCAGCCTCAGATTTGAGGGGAGCCTCGGTTATTTTGGCTGCGGCTTGTTGGATGGGCCGAATGTGGTGGTGACAGGTCGGGTGGGCTGGTCCTGCGCCGAAAATATGATGGCTGGGACCCTGGTTATTGAAAAAAACGCCGGGTCTTCATTCGGTGCAGCGATTCGCGGTGGAGATCTCGTCTGTAAAGGCGATGTGGGTAGTCGGACTGGAATTGACCAGAAGGGTGGCACCATCATTGCTGGTGGACGAACTGGTGCATTTTCTGGATTTATGATGCAGCGCGGACGGATGGTGATCCTTGGTGATGCTGGCAAGAATTTGGGCGATTCGATGTACGACGGTACGATCTACGTGGGTGGAAAGATCGCTGATCTTGGGGTCGATGCGGTGGAAGAAGATTTGACCGAATTTGATTGTGAGTGGCTGAAACGCAAGTTGGATCTTTATGGAATGGAAGCTGCGAACGGTGTTGAGAATATGACAAAGATTGTTTCAGGTAAGCAGCTATGGAACTATGACAATCTCGAGCCGACTGAAAAGAAGCTCATTCTCTAGCACAAAAGGATTAGGAAATGACAACTGAAAGAAACAAAGATCTGCTCGGGAAGAGTTTCATATACCCACCAGAGGTCATTGATGATATTCACATCAAGGCCGAATTGGGTCGGTACCGGATGCGGGGCTTCTCCTTGTTCAAGAAAATCCCCAGCTGGGATGACCTTACATTTCTCCCTGGCACGTTGACCCGGTTCGTCATCGAAGGTTACCGGGAGAAATGCCTAACCAAGACGGTCATTGGGCCGAAGGCGAAAAGGCCGTTAGAACTGGATATCCCCATCTACATCACGGGCATGAGTTTTGGGGCACTGTCGTACGAGGCCAAGACTGCCCTCGCGCGCGGCGCCACCATGGCAGGTACGGCGACCTGTTCCGGTGAAGGCGGAATGATCCCGGACGAAAGACGTTATTCGACTAAATGGTTGTACCAGAACATCCAGTCGCGTTATGGATTCAACCCGAACCACCTGCGTCTCGCCGACGCATGTGAGTTCTTCATTGGGCAAGGCTGCAAGGTTGGACTCGGCGGCCATCTGATGGGGCAGAAGGTGACTGACCAGGTTGCGGAAATGAGATCCCTGCCGGCAGGAATCGACCAGCGCTCTCCGGCGCGACACCCCGATTGGCTGGGCCCGGACGATCTCTCCCTCAAGATCGAGGAAATCCGTGAAGCGACCAACTGGGAAATTCCGATCCAGTTAAAACTGGGTGCCGCGCGCGTATACGATGATGTGCGGATGGCCGCAAAGACGGGACCCGATTCCATCTATATGGATGGCATGGAAGGTTCTACCGGCGCGGGCCCCCATCTGGCGACTGAAGACACTGGCGTTCCTGGAATCGCGGCCATTCGACAGGCGCGGCGGGCACTCGACGATGTGGGGAAATCAGGCGAGATTTCGCTGGTGTACGCGGGTGGTATTCGGAACGGCAGTGATGTCGCCAAGGCATTGGCTTTAGGGGCCGATGCAGTGGCCATCGGGCATTCAGCGATGATGGCTCTGAACTGCAACAAGGATATCCCGGAAGCCGATTTCGAGAAAGAAATCGGTGTACAGGCCGGTTACTGTTATCACTGCCACACAGGGCGTTGTCCGGTGGGTGTCGCGACCCAGGACCCCGAACTTCGCAAGCGTTTAAATCCCGATGATGCCGCCGAGCGTGTGTATAACTTCCTGCACACGTTGACTATCGAGTGCCAGATGATGGCGCGGGCTTGCGGCAAGACGAATATCCATTCACTGGAACCCGAGGACCTCGCAGCCTTGACGACAGAAGCGTCTGCTATGGCGCAGGTTCCGCTTGCGGGAACACAACATACAGTCGGGCGGCCCGACATGACCCGTTTTTGAGGAATAGCATATGGGATACGACAAAGACGTTGATCACTTTGTAAAGGGTGACGGTCTGGATTCTGAGCGGGAGCAGTCGATCGGGCAGCACATCGGTTACCGCTATGACGTCAATCTGGTTCCGGATCATGATCGGTTGACTCCGTTTTTGAAGAGCTATATTGAAAAAATGGGTTGGCAGGATCTGAATTGGCTCGAGGATGTGCATATGGGTTACGAGGAAAATCGACCCGCGGTGTTCGACCGGAATATCAATGGTTGGGTTACGGTTCCAGAGGATATCGATCTGCCAGACAACCAGCAGGACCGAGATATGATCGCGCGGGAATTGCTGATCAAGTTCCAGATGTCGGACAGGCACCCACTGGCGGACCTGCGCAAAGCTTACGCCAAGTTCTAGGCTGTCAACGGCTGGGATCGTTGCACAACCATCGGTCGTTTGTGCCTGCAGAAGTTTGCTGTGTGGGTGCGAAAATCAGGGCAGGCTCATCTTTTGTCCAACCGATAGCGCGGGGTTAAGGGAGGAGACCAAAGTACGGTTCCATCCGGTGGGGTCCGCTCTTTTTTCTAGATAGTGCAGAGTTAAGCCGTTGGTCTGAAGGCCACGCAGTACTCTTCATGCTAAACCTAGATCGAATGACCTATGACTGTAGCGTCGATGAAACCAAGGCAACCCTAAGATGAGCCGGTATTCCGCCTGGAGTGTCTTCTGGAACGGCTTGATCGGGCAGAAGGGGTGGGATCGCGTCTGGCGTGATCCGGAGCCAAAGACCGATTATGACGTCGTCATTGTCGGTGCGGGACTCCACGGTCTGGCAACCGCGTATTACCTGGCCAAAAATCATGGCGTAAATAATGTCGCGGTTCTTGAGAAAGGCTGGTTAGGCAGTGGCAATGCGGGTCGGAATACCACGATTATTCGTTCAAATTACATGATGCCGGGTAACCGGCAGTTTTATGAACACTCGCTCAAGCTTTGGGAAAACTTAAGCCACGAACTGAACTTCAATGTCATGTTCAGCCAGCGGGCCCATATCTCGTTGTTTCACAGCCCGTCAGCGCGAGATGCCGCGGCACGTCGCTACAACACGATGCGGCTGACGGGTTCCGATGGTGAGCTTTGGGACCTCGACACGTTAAAGCGAAACGTGCCGCACCTCAACTACGGACCCGATGCGCGCTTTCCGATCTTTGGCGCAGCGGTACAACCCCGGGCCGGAACAGCTCGCCATGACGCAGTGGCTTGGGGGTACGCTCGTGGCGCTGACCAGTACGGCGTGGACATCATCCAGAACTGTGAAGTCACTGGCGTTGAACGTTCTCGGAGTCAGCTGACCGGACTGCAGACGTCCCGCGGCTTGATCCGGTGTAAGAAGGTGGGGTTTGCGGTCGCGGGCAACACCTCACGTCTTTGGCGTATGGCCGAACTCGGAAGACTGCCCATCGAGTCCCACAAGCTGCAGGCATTTATCTCTGAACCATTAAAGCCTCTGCTCGACCAGGTGGTGGTTTTTGGTGTTGGCGGCGCACACTTTTATATCTCTCAGTCGGACAAGGGCGGCATGATTTTTGGCGGGGATATCGACTGGTACAAGTCCTATGCCCAGCGAGGCAACCTGCCGATCGTGCAGGATGTTGCTGAGTGTGCAACGTCCATATTGCCGTGCCTGGGTCGTGTCAGGTTGCTTCGGCACTGGGCAGGCGTTACCGACATGTCTATGGATGGCTCTGCGTTTATCTGCAAGACCCCGCTCGACAACCTCTTTCTGAACGCGGGTTGGAACTATGGCGGTTTTAAAGCCAGCCCAGCCTCCGGCTGGTTTTTTGCGGACCTGATTGCTAATGATCGACCCGATCCAGTGATTGTCAATTACGATCTGCAGCGTTTTGCCCGGGGCTGCAATATCGATGAGCGCGGTGCCGGCCCGGATCCGAAATTGCACGGATGATATTGGCACAATGATTCGAATTCCCTGTCCTTTCTGCGGTGTGCGCGACCACAGCGAGTTCGTTTACGGCAGTGACGCATCGGTCGAGTACCCGGCACTGGATGCTCCGGCCGAAGCCTGGCTCGAGGCGGTATTCCAGCGAGAAAACATCGATGGAGTGCAATTCGAGACTTGGCAGCATTTGCATGGCTGTCGAATGTGGATCGTCGTCGAGCGGGATACCACCACCCACGAAATTCATTCTGTGCGCCCCGCACACAGGGGAATTGAGCAGGCGTTAGAAGACGAGGAGAAGGTGCGGGAGCTGTCACGACAGAGAGATGATCCATGACCGGTCGCCGGTTGCCTGATGGAGGGCGGATCGACCGTTCCCGTGCCTTAGGATTTTCCTGGGACGGCAAGGAATTAACGGGCTATGTCGGCGATACGCTTGCGTCTGCCCTGATGGCGAACGGCGCGCAAGTGCTGGGCCGGAGTTTCAAATACCATCGCCCGCGCGGCATCATGTCTGCCGGGGTCGAGGAATCTGGCGCCCTGGTCACGGTGGGTGCGGGTGACCGACGCGATCCTAACGTCCGAGCCACCACCCAGGAACTCTATGGCGGGTTGGTGGCACAAGGCCAGAATGCGTGGCCCAGCGTGCGGTTTGATCTGGGTTCTGCCAGCAACTTGTTGAGTCGTTTTTTCGTGGCGGGCTTCTACTATAAGACGTTCATGGGCTTACCGCCGTTCGAGTGGGGTCGCGGGACCGGCATGTGGATGCGCTATGAAAAGTTGATTCGTCGGGCTGCCGGTATGGGGGAAGCCTCCCGTGCGCCGGATCCGGATCACTATGAGCATGCTCATGCCTATTGTGACGTACTGGTTGTCGGCAGTGGCCCCGCTGGGTTGGCTGCAGCCAGGACAGCAGCCCAAGCCGGTCTGGATGTCCTGCTGGTCGAGCAGGACAGTCTGCTGGGCGGGAGCAGTCTTTCGACAGCGGTACCTGATGAAGATCTGACGCCAAACATCCAAGCGCTGAAAGCTCATGGTGTTCGAATCATGACCCGTACCACGGCGTTTGGTCTATACGACAATGCGGTCGTAGGTCTGCTCGAGCGAGTAACGGATCATCTTTCGAATCCGCCCGCGTACCTGCCTCGGCAGCGCTTTTGGACATTGCGGAGTCGCTATATCGTGCTCGCGACCGGCGCCATCGAGCGCCACATCGCATTTGGAAATAACGACCGCCCGGGGGTGATGACTGCGGCGGCGGGTCGAATCTACCTCAATCGGTTTGGAATCCTGGCCGGCGAGAAAATTATCGTCGCAACGAACAACGATTCCGCTTATGAGTTGACTGTAGAACTCGCTGGTGCAGGAGCGGCCGTAACGCTGCTGGATGCGCGGTCCTCGGTACCTGGAACATTAACCGCAGCACTCGAACAGCGAGGTGTTGAATTCCGAACCGGAGTAGCACCTCTGAAAGCGCGGGGCGGAAAAGGGGTTCATGCGCTGACGTTGGCAGAGGCCTACGGCTCAGGCTGGCGGGAGGCCGGTACCGAGAACTGCGACCTGGTTTTAGTGTCGGGGGGCTGGTCTCCCGTGGTGAATTTGTTGTCCCACCGGGGGGTCAAGCCAAAGTGGAATGCGGAGAATGCATGTTTTCTGCCTGACGACACCACGGAGCCTGTTACCGTCGCCGGGTCTGCGGCCGGTGTCTGGCGCACGGAAGATTGTGTGGTCTCAGGTGAGGTTGCAGGCTTGCGGGCTGCCCGAGCACTGGATCGGGCTGCCGCAGACCCAAGCGTGCCGGAGCCTGGTGGATGGTTGGCGCCGATCCGTCCGCTCTATGAAGTGCGCGTGCCCAACCGTAAGCTCAAAAGTTTTGTTGATCTGCAACATGATGTCAGCACAGATGATATTCGCCTGGCTCACCGGGAAGGCTATGTTTCGGTCGAGCATCTGAAGCGCTACACGACCCTAGGCATGGCCAACGATGGCGGCAAGATGGGAAATGTCATTGGCCTTGCTTTGATGGCCGAGGCGCTTGGCAAAGACATTCCAGAAGTCGGTACAACCACCTTCCGGCCGCCCTATACGCCCATCAGCATTGGAGCTCTAAGTGGCAGAAGCGTAGGAGCGCACTTTCGTCCGTTGCGACGTACGTCACTGCATGACTGGAACCTTCAGCATGGCGCCAGAATGATGGAGGTAGGTCTCTATCAGCGTCCCTGGTATTACGCGCAGGGTGATGAAACCCTTGCGGATGCGTACGTCAGGGAAGCTGCGACGACCCGTACAACCGTTGGCCTTTGTGATGTGACTTCGCTCGGCAAGATCGCGGTGCAGGGGCCCGGTGCCACTGAATTTCTTAATCGGGTCTATACCAATCCATTCGCCAAGCTTCTCATCGGCAAAGTGCGGTATGGAATCATGCTGAGGGATGACGGACTGGTCATGGATGACGGCACCACTTGGCGTCTCAGTGAAACCGACTATTTCATGACCACGACGACAGCGCATGCGGCCAAGGTCATGGTCTGGTTGGAGGAGTTACTGCAGACCCGCTGGTCCGATCTGAAAGTCCATGTGACATCTGTTTCGGAGCAGTGGACCGGAATCTCGGTTGCGGGTCCCAAGTCCCGTGCAGTTTTGGAAGCCAATGTAAAGAATCCTTCCGAAGTGTCCAACGATGCGTTTCCATTTATGGGGGTCATCGAGACGATCCTCGGGGGAGACATTCCGTGTCGCATTGCGCGCATCAGTTTCTCCGGTGAACTGGCCTACGAAGTCTACGTACCATCGGATTTTGGCCCGCCGGCGATGGATCGACTCTGGGCAAGCGCGGAGGCGATGGACGGTTGTCTCTATGGTCTCGAAGCCCTCGCTGCGATGCGAATCGAAAAAGGGCACGTAACAGGCGCAGAGCTCGATGGCAGAGTGACTCTTGAAGATGCAGGGCTGGGCCGGATGGGTTCCTCTAAAAAGGTTTTTATTGGCGATGCGCTGCGCAGGCGCCCTGAGTTGATGCGCGATGATCGGCCACAGCTGGTCGGCATTTTCCCGAGGGATCGAAGTCTCACCTTTAATGCAGGATCGATCCTGTGTGCAGAAAGTCAGGTGAGTGGTCATGGCGATGGTTGGATTACAGCGGTCACACACTCGCCGGAACTGGGGCACTGGATTGGCATCGGTTTCATCGCAGGTGGACAGAGCGCCTGGGAAGGTAAACGGGTGATGTCAGCGGATCCTGTTCGCGAGGCCAATGTCGAGGTAGAGATTGTCTCTCCACACATGGTGGATCCCGAAGGAGAACGATTGCATGGCTGAGCGCGTGTCCGCGCTTTCTGGGCACTACCAGAAAGGCCATTTCGGCAAAGAAGGAGAGGCCGGCGTGATTCTGTCGGAAGTATCAGGGCTGGTGTTGCACCAACTGTCGGTTTGGCCTGATACCCTGGATCGTGCAGCTACCAAGGTCGCTCAGGCCTGCGCGGTCGATAAAGCACCAGGGCCGGGTCGGGCAGCGGTCGGTTCCCACGGCGTGCTGCTTCGAATCGAACCGCTCAAATGGTGGCGTTATGGCGGCGAATTGTTACCCGCACTTGCGGCCGAAGAAGGCACCACCCTCGACTTGTCGCACTCGAGAACCCACCTGCGGGTTCGGGGTCGGGCAGCACAGGCTTGTCTGAATCGATTGGTGTCGCTTGATTTGCGGCCCAATAGTTGCCCGCTCGACAGTGTTATGTCGACGGCGTTACATCATGTGGGCATTACGATTTGGCACTCGAGAGATGGGTTCGAACTTTTCGTTCCCCGCGGGTTTGCCCTGTCGCTGTGGGAGGTGCTCACAGATACGGCCGCGCAATTCGGGGCCGAGATCGTCTAAGGAACGATGCCGGGCAGAACCGTGGTGGTTCTACCTGGCGGAGCCTGCATCAAATACCGAACCACATAATCGACGGGCGTGCGGTAGCCGTGGCCATGCTCGAAGGGGTGTCATCCGATGTGGATAGATTGCGGCAGGACGGGTGGATTCCGCAGCTGGTGTCCATTCGAATTGGCGACAGTCCGCGGTCGACTTGTACGTTCGCAACCAGAAGCGAAACGCGGCCAAGGTTGGAATTCAATTTGTCGAGAAGCATTTCCCGGTTAATATTTCGGAAGCCGAAGTTCACGCAACGATCCTGAATCTGAACGTCGACCCGCGGGTGACCGGAATCATCTTGCAACGGCCGATTCCCGAAAACTTACCTATCAAGTCGCTGCAGACGACGATCCACCCGCTCAAAGATGTTGAGGGTATGCACCCGGCTTCTATTGGCAATATCGTCTACCGGGAGTTGGAACTTGGACCGTGTACGGCGATCGCTGCAGTGGAGCTATTGAAAAGTACGGGCCTTTCTCTCGAAGGATTGGAAGTGACTATGATCGGCCATTCTGAAATCGTCGGCAAGCCAATCGCATTCCTTTTGATGGCGGAAGGGGCGACCGTGACTGTTTGCCATCATCTCACGCGTGAGGTCGCACTGCATTCTCGCGTTGCAGATGCGGTTCTGATTGCTGTCGGCAGGCCGGGATTGCTGAAAGGCGACATGATTCGTCCCGGCGCAGCCGTGATCGATATTGGCATCAATCAGGTCGAGGGTGCCGATGGGGCGTTACAGGTGGTCGGCGACTGCGATTACGATCCGTGCCGGACCGTTGCCGGGTGGATTACCCCAGTACCGGGGGGCGTTGGGCCCGTGACCGTAGCGGTATTGATGCGCAATACGGTCGTTGCGGCCCGTCGACTTAAAGTCCAGTACCAAGAGCAGATGACTGACCATCTGTAGGTTGGCACCACGCTGCGGTTGGGACCCAAACGGATGCCAGGTCTGATCAATACACGAGACTCAGCCTGCAGATTGTCGCTTTCCTTCATCCAGCACAAACTGCTTGAAGGATTGCGCTGTCGGGGTGAGACGTTTTCCGCTGCGGTGCGCAACGTACCAACGGCGAATAATCGGCGTGCCCACAACATCAAGGCGAACCAGGCGGCCTGCGGACAATTCCAATTCCACTGTGTGGGCGGAGAGCACCGACAGGCCCAAACCCACTTCGATCGCCTGTTTTATCACTTCGTTGCCGGTCATCTCGACCGTAGATTGCGGTTTGAAATCGTAGTCTGAGAAAAAACGCTCCATCGCCAGTCGTGTGCCGGAGCCTGGTTCGCGAACGACAAAGGTCTCGTCTGCCAGCGACTCGAGTGCAAGTCGTTTCGATTTCGCCAGCCTGTGATCCGGCGCTGCAACAAGCAGCAGCGGGTTGTCCATGAAGTCGGCGGCATCCACATCAAGACCGTTTGGCGGTTGACCCATCAGAACGAGGTCGGGTTCGTTTATTTCCAGTTTCTGTAACAAGGATTCTCGATTGGTGACGTCGAGCCGAATTTCTACTTTGGGATGCTGGCGGGAGAAAGCCGCGAGCAATCTGGCGGCAAAATAGTTTACGGTTGATACAACCCCGATTGAGAGGCGCCCCGAATCAACGCCTTTGAGCTCGTCCATCTCCCGCTTGGCGATGGTGAGATGCTCGTGGATGGTCAGCGCATGACCCAGCATGATTTCACCAGCTTCGGTTCGATAAATCTTTTTGCCGATCTGCTCGAACAGCGGCAGACCGATTGATTCTTCTAACTGTTTTACCTGCATGGAGACCGCCGGCTGGGTTAAATGCAGTTCCTCGGCTGCCCGCGTATAACTTAAGTGCCGGGCAACCGATTCGAATACCTGGAGTTGTCGGATCGTGATATGCAAAGTGGGTTCCTGCTATCGAGGACGCCGTAGGTTTGGTAGGATAATATATTACTTATCATACAATTGAAAAATGTTTGTTTTTCTAATGGTTTGGTCCGCGTATAGTGAACGGGGCCGCCTGCTATAAACAGTGAAGGGGTCTTCGCGCGAAACCCGCGCATCAGGTCTTAGAAGATCTTATCGGTTTGGGTACACCATTGCCGCGGTTAAATATCCTGATAGACGCCGGCTGTGCCCCTCGCAATCACCTTGATTCTTTTTTTGTCGAGGTAGAGTGCCGGGTCCACAACTTTCACGACCACGTAATTAACCTGCAGTTTCTTGGCGATGGTCAATTCCGTATGCAGTCGCTTTGCAATCGTGGTTGCGACCTGCGCGTGATCTTTGGCCCGGTTTTTCTCACTCAGTACGACCACGATATAGGGTCCTCGATTGTCGTACTTTTCGAGTTCATACGCATCGATCTGCTTGCTCGCCATCTCACGTTTCATGTGCCGGTGAATTTCAGGGGTCAGTTTCTTGGTGTCGGTCATGAACGAGAACACAAATTTTTTCCCAACGACCTTGCTGACCTTGGCCAGGTCAATTTCAGTCATGCTGACCTCGAAGCCAGACCACAGGCTACCCTTGACCTGAACATCGGCTCGGGTTCTCCTTTTTGAATACTTGAACCCGGTCCTGGAAACGTACTCGGATCGAAAGAACGCGGTATAGGGAATGATCAAGCTTCCTACCTGGGCCTTTTCGATTTCTTTCTCGATCAAGAGGGTTTCAATTCGGACCTGCAGAACCTGATAGAGGGCAAAGAAAGCACCGAGATGAAGGAGCAGGACGACAAGAATGATTCTCTTAATACTCAAGAGTTGCAGATGTTCCCGCGGCGCTTTTTTTGAAACGCGGATGACCGCCTGCCTGAAGTCATTTAGTTGCAGGATCTGCTCGGCCCGGTTACTTGCCGTTACAAACATGAGAACAAGGACTGATAAGAACAGCACGATCAGTGGCCAATAGGCTCCGAACTGTTCCATGTCGTTAGTCGAGTCCCAGCAGTCGACGGCGTTCTCTCGCCCATCGGACAACCAGATGATCGACGGTGAGCGCCATGAAAGAAACGCAAAGACCCAATGTGACGCCCTTGCCGAGAGCCGTTTCGGACAAGGCCTTGAAGATAGATTGGCCGAGGTCAATGGTGCCGACGAATGCTGCGATGATCACCATCGAAAAGGCAAACATGACGGTCTGGTTGACGCCGAGCATGATATGCGGCAGGGCCACGGGCAGTTGAAGCTGCAAAAGTCGTTGCCTTTTGTTGCACCCTGCCATGGTGACCGCTTCATGCAGTTCCGGGGGAATGTTTTTCAGGCCCTCGACCGTGTAGCGAACGGCCGGGACCATGGCATAGGCGACCACTGCCATGATGGCGGTGAAGTCATTCACCCGGAACAGCATGATGGCCGGAATGATGTAAATAAACGAGGGAAAGGTCTGGAAGGTGTCACACCAAAAGAGTGCGGTGCGCGCTCTTTTTTCCCGCATGGCGCTCCAAAGGCCAAGCGGGATTCCAACGACAATGCAGATGAAGGTCGAAAACAACACCATGTACAACGTGATCATGGCTCGGTCCCACCAGCCGGCCAGCGCGATAAAGAGCAGGAAACCGAGGGTCAGCAGTGCCGAATAATAGCCGCCGAGCAAAAGACCCACGCCGGCCACCAGCACCATGATGGCGATAAACGGCATGAAAAGGAGAGCATCTCGCAGCGGCGTGAGAATATGGACCAGCATGATGTATCGAAAATCTCTGGTTTGCCAGTTGACCACCGTCCAGTCGATGAATCCGTCCCAGCTCTTGGCATAGGTGATGTCAAGGTCCCGGGGAATCTTGTTAAGGATCGGAAAATAACTGGCCAGGATGTATGCGATTGCTACCAGCACGACCAAGAGGATCGAGTACTTGTAGCGTCGGTAGAACGGCAGGTTGGCCCTGTAGTCCCGTTTTTTTTCGGCCCATGCTTTGGACAGCCCATCGAGGACAAGGGCGAGCAGTACGATTGCGAACCCAATCTCGACACACTCGCCAAGTTTCAGCGCGATCAGTTTGTGCAGCAGCCGGAAGCCGAGGCCGTCCGCTCCGATGAATGCTGCGATCACGACCATGGCCAGGCACTGCATGATCACCTGGTTGATGCCTATCATGATTTCGTTGCGCGCGCTTGGCAGTTGAACCCGAAACAGCAATTGCCGGCTGGTGCACCCGGCCATTTTTCCTGCTTCTACGATTTCGGGAGAGATTGTTTGTAGGCCGAGCAGCGTGAGTCGGACCATAGGCGGGACCGCAAATATGATCGTCGCAATCACGCCGGTCTGGTGGCCGATCCCAAAGAACACCACCACCGCGATCAAGTAGGCGAAGTGCGGCATGGTCTGGGCCACGCTCAAAATGGGCAGTATCGAAACCTCCACCGATTTTTTCTTGTAACACCAGATACCGAGAAAAAGTCCGATGATGATCGAAATCGGAACCGCCACCGCCAGATAGGCCAGTGTCGTCATCGCGTACGTCCACAGGCCAAAGATCGCGAAGTAGCAGACCGTTCCGCCCCCTAGCAGTGACAGGCGCCAACCTTTGAGCGCATATCCGAGCGTCAGCGCGATGACGAGTAAGGCAGACCAGGGCGGGGCATCAAGCCCAAATCCCTTTCTGCCCCCCGAGAGAATATTGTGAACGACATCAACCAACGCCTTTAAAGAGGTGGAGAAAAAACGGGTGACCACCGACACATGGAGATCGTCACGCAAATAGTAAAAGGTCCACTCGAGGGCTGCCCCGATTGGGACAAGTTCTGTACGTTTGATTTCCTGTATTTCTTTATTAATAGAGCTTTGGTAGGTGTGCTGCGGCAGTTCGTCGAGGAAGTCGGGGATGAGGTTGAAGGGCTTGGCCAGGATCAGTACGCCAACGATGGCAAGAAGAACGAGCGCACCTTTGGCCCGTTGTTCCGGCGGCAGCCCTTTGAGGAGAAGATCTTTCATGCGCGACAACGAAATTTCTTTGAAGGGGGTGGTTGTTGCCTCAAGAGCCGGATGGCCCGGCCCTCTCATGGAACAGGATCTCTAGCATTCGCGCTTGGTGCAGCACGCCAACGATCTGATCCTGTGCATCTACCACTGGCACCGGAATACTCTGGCCGAGCACGTATTCGGCAATGGTCTCGACCAGGTCATCGATCCGAACAGACTTGGAGGCAAGCGCCTCTTGTTCTTTTCTTTCGTCCATGACAGAGCCGGCTGTCAGCACTTTCTCACGCGGGACATCACTGGTGAATTTCGCCACGTACTCGGTGGCCGGATTGAGGACGATGTCTTCTGGACGTCCAATTTGTTCGATGTTGCCGTGGTACATGATCGCGATTCGATCAGCCAATTTCAGCGCTTCATCGAAGTCGTGGGTGATGAACACGATGGTTTTTTTCAACATCGACTGCAGACGCAGGAATTCATCCTGCATTTCTTTTCGAATCAGCGGATCAAGCGCTGAGAACGGTTCATCGAGGAACCAGATGTCGGGTTCCACTGCAAGCGAGCGTGCGATGCCCACCCGCTGTTGCTGCCCACCCGAGAGTTCACGCGGGAAGCTATTTTCCTTTTCATCCAGCCCAACCAGCGCGATCATTTTCATGGCGCGTTCGACAAACTCGGCCCGTTTCATGCCTCTCATCTGGAGCGGGAAGGCAATGTTCTCGAGCACCGTCTTGTGCGGCAGCAGTGCAAAATTCTGAAATACCATACCCATCTTGTTGCGGCGAAGTTCAATCAACTCTTTCTCGCTCATCGCGAGAAGGTCGTTGCCTTCGATCTCGATTGAGCCAGAGGTCGGTTCAATCAGTCGGGAGAGACAACGGACCAGGGTCGATTTGCCAGAACCTGACAATCCCATGACGACCAGAAGCTCTCCGTCGCTGACATCAAGCGAGACGTTATCGACCGCGGTGACCACCCCTTGCCTGTCGCGATACGACGGGTCAATTAAGCCTTGGCTGTCTTTTTGCAGCTGGTCGGATGTGATGCCGAAGATCTTGTAGAGCGTCTGGCAGCGGATCACCGGTTGGAGGGAAGTTGTGTTCATGGTGTCTCGCAGTTTACGGGCTGCTCATGGGTCTTTAGAGGAGATCCCCAGAGAATATCTTTTACCCGCCAAGATTACAAAAAAAACCACCACCAGAGCGAATCTGGTGGTGGTATCGAACGGTGTACGAATTAATTGGTATTTAGTCTGATTTTTGCCTTTTACTTACTGCGAGGCATAGAGCCAGGCGCTCCAGACCTCTTCGTTTTCTTCAATCCAACGCGCGGCCGCATCGGCATGCTCCATTTCATCCACGTCCACGAACATAGCCATTGTGCCGACCATGTTGGTGGTGAAGTTGATACGGGTCAATGCTTTGTAGGCTGCCGGCCATTTTCTTGGCATGCCATCCCAGGCGGCCTTCTTCAGATATCCGCCCGCGGGGCTGCCACAGTCACTGGTCATATTGGGGTTGATGCCCCAACTTGCGTCGGTCTTGCACCTGTCATGAAATGCCGGGAACTCAACGAAGGCACCGCCATAGAGGGCGTCGGTGAAGTTGGGTGACCAGTTAAAGACCACCACCGCTTCATCGTTTGCCGCAGCCGATTCAAGTTCGGCCCAAAGCGCTGCCGCACCACCTGCGTGGATCTGGATGAAGTTCATGCCGAGTGCTTCGATGCGGTCTAAATCATGCAGCCATTCCACCGGGCCGTCGACGTAGACACCCTTGCCACCCGAGTCGGGTCTTGCAAACATTTCGGCGCAGGCATTGAGTGCTTCCCAATCCGGAAGACCGGGACACTTCGCAATCGTGAAATCAGGCAGCCACCACTCTTCACGGGTTACCGCGTCGTGGGTACCGGCGTCCAGAATTCCACCCTTGTCGAGTGCTGCGTTAAAAGCCGTCGCGAAAGAGCCTTCCCAGACTTCGAGCTCAAGGGTTACGTCGCCCACCCGCAAGGCTTCATACACAGCTTGGCTGTCGGTGGTGGTGTATTCCACCGTGTAACCAATCTTCTCCAACAGCTGACCGACCGCGTGGGACATGGCGATCTGGCTCGACCAGTTATGTACTGGAATTATGATCGGATCGTCAACGTCACCAAGGGCCGCAGTGGTTGTTCCAGCTTGTCCTGTACTCGCGCCAAATGCGAGCATGGTGCCTGCCACCATGGCACCAAGGGTCTTCGTAAATTTTCTACTCACGATTTCCTCCCTCTGTTGATAAAAAAGTCGTGGTACCCAATGTTGCCCAATAACCCACTCATGGGTTATCGCCCAACGCCTCACCGGTGAGGCACTCATTTTGAGTTACGTTTGGCCTATCGGGCCCCACTCCCCTTTTATTGTTGAGAACATACCCGGATTTATCGTACAGATTCCGGATGCTCGCCAGTTTAGGGGAATTTGCGAACGTACACCATAGACCAAAAATACACCTATTAATATTATGGTATATCGTTTGATTGTAATGGAATGGGGGGTTTTAGGGGGGTGGAAGCTGAGATTTGTGGTCAGCCGAGCGACGTTACGCAACCACATTTGATCCAGTCTCCGCCACTGGCTGATTGGTGCCACCCGCGAGAATAACGAGGAGCGTGCAGCCTTCTTCCGAGAACGACGAATGCTTTGAGCCCGGCTCGAAACGGACAAAATCACCGGGTCGGAAGACCATGCCGTCGTCATCCGTCAGTTCACCGTCCAGCACCAGGAATTCCTCGGAGCCTTGGTGGATGTGGGGATGCGAGCGACTCCCTGGGCCGAAACGAATCAGGTAGACCTCTTTGCCGACCTCTGCCCCGCCGCTGAGCGGCAGCCATTCCACGCCCGGCAAAGTCTTGCCATACCGGTTATAGGTCTGAAATTTTTCGTCTGGCGTGCGGATCAACTTGCGCAGAACCGGCTGTGTCGATGATGGCTCGGCCATAGCGGAAAAGACGCGATTCGCCTTGCGTGGGGGGCGTGTATAAGGAATCAGGTTATGCCCGCACCCGTTCTTTCTTAGGATCATAGAACGGGAACGGCACGATCGTCGCTGGGATGCGTTTTTGATGACCATCCAATTTACCCACCTCGACGGTGCCGCCGGTTTCTGTGTGGGTGATGTCGAGCCGGGCAAGGGCAATGTTTTTCCGCAGCACCGGGGAGCGGGTCGCACTGGTAATGACTCCCACTTGCGCGCGCCCGATATGAACGCAATCACCGTGCGCCGCAGGCTCATTTCCTTCAAGTTCGAGGCCGACCAGTTTGCGCTGAGGATTGGCTTTTCGTTCCACCAGCGCATCGCGCCCGACGAAATCATCTTCTTTTGATTTGAGCGGCACCGTGAAGCCGATGCCGGCCTCGAAGGGATCGGTCTGGTCACAGAACTCATAGCCCGCGAATACGAGCCCCGCTTCGATACGGATCATGTCAAGCGCGTCGAGACCCAGAGGCGACAGGTCGTGAGGCTGGCCGGCTTCCCAGACGGCATCCCATACCGGCACGGCATCTTTGGGGTGACAGAAAATCTCGAAACCGAGCTCGCCGGTGTATCCCGTTCGTGAAACCATGACCGGAATCCCATTCAGGTCGCCGATCCGGCCAATCGTGAACCGAAACCATTCGAGCTCGTCGACCTGGGGTTGTGCCGGGGGGGTCCAGACCACCTCCTTCACGATGGCGCGGCTCGCCGGCCCCTGCACCGCGATGTTGTGCAACTGGTCGGTCGAGGACTTGATCCACACTCGGTAGCCAAGACGTTTTGCCTCTTCCCGCATCCAGATCCCACCATAATCATCACCCCCGATCCAGCGGAAGTTGTCAGGACCTAGGCGCAGCAAAGTGCCGTCATCGAGCATGCCGCCGTGGGGATAGCAGATCGCCGAATACACCACTTG
>CAJXWH010000035.1 GCA_913062915.1 uncultured Acidiferrobacteraceae bacterium
TTTATGTGCAGCAACCGCAAGCGGCGCTCGCGATATGATCGTGCGTGCTAGGTCTTCTGCAGCCTTTTCCTCTTCTCCATTGGGCACGAGTCGGTTGACGAGCCCGATACGGTGAGCCTCCGTGGCATTGATGAATTCGCCAGTCAGCATCAATTCACGAGCCTTGTTTAGACCGACTATCATGGGTAATAATTTGGTAACTCCTCCGGTGATAGTCATGCCGGCGGTGACTTCGGGGAACCCAAAAATCGCGTTTTGGGCGGCGACGATGAGATCGGAATCAATTGCAATCTCGAACCCACCACCAACTGCATAGCCACGGACAGCCGCAATAGTTACTTTTGGTGCGCTCCTAATAATTCGGGGAATATCCTGCAAACTTTGGGTGATGTCCTCAACAATATCTAGGATTGGGTGAATCTTTCCACTTTTGATGAGTGGATATTCTTCGAGCGCCACCTTCAGGTCATCTCCTGCGCAAAAAGCGTCACCCACGCTACTGATGATGATCGCGTTCACAGCTTTGTCGTCCGACGCTTCCTTCAAAACTTGAACCAGACGTCGTGCCTCTTCGGAGTCGAAAGCGTTTAGGACTTCAGGTCTATTGAATCGAATCCAGCCAATACCATCTTTGATTTCGTAGAGTAGTCTCGCCATGTTTTCCTCTCATGCAGTTTCTGATAGCTAACTGACAGGCCAGTGTAAGGGTGATTAGATCGATCTTAACTTGTGTAAAATAAGATTTCAGATCTCGGACAGAATGGCGCACACCCTTCCAATGAAGTTTGTTTTTCAAATTGCGGCGTTGGTATTTTGGACATTGATTACAGGGTCAGCCTTCGGCGCTGATGATGCGGCGGTATTCCAGTCCGAAAAAGTGGTGTTCCGCGCAACAATCGTGGTTGCAGGACTAGAGCACCCTTGGGCTGTGGCGTTCTTGCCGAACGACGAATTATTAATCACGGAGCGACCCGGACGTCTTCGTTGGTACGAAAACGGCAAACTCCATCAGGTCATCGGACTTCCAGAGGTCACCGCAGTGCGCCAGGGCGGACTACTCGATGTTGCCCTACACCCAAATTTTTTGGTCAACCGGACAGTTTGTTTTTCGTATTCCGCCTCTGGGAATGGCGGTGTCGGTACCGAGATCGCATGTGCGGAATTTAATAGGGGGCGCCTGTCAGGCCTTCGTGTCATTTTTCGGGCGGTGCCTAAATCCGGCGGTGGGGTGCATTTCGGTTCCCGCCTTCTTTTTGGGCCTGACGGTTACCTGTACGCTACGTTAGGCGAGCGCGGCGTGCGGCCACAAGCTCAAAACCTTGGCACCCATCCTGGGTCTGTTGTCCGCATTACAGACAAGGGCTTGGTGCCGCCCGACAATCCTTTTGTAGGCCGAAAGAATGCCCAGCCGGAGATCTTTGCCTATGGCAACCGGAATCCACAGGGTATGGCGTTGGAGTTAAGCGGCAAGAAAATCTGGATACACGAACACGGCCCCCGAGGCGGGGATGAGTTGAATATAGTGCAATCGGGCGCCAACTACGGTTGGCCGGTCATTAGTTTCGGGAAAGAGTACTGGGGTCCGGTTCCGGTGGGTGAGGGTACCCATAAGCCGGGAATGCGACAGCCGGTTTATTACTGGGTACCATCGATCGCCCCCTCGGGGATGACGTTTTACAGTGGAGATCGGATTCCAGAATGGCGCGGCAATCTTTTTATTGGGTCACTGAAGTTTGAGTTGTTGGTAAGGTTGGAACTCGACGGCGATCAAGTGGTGAATGAGGAGCGCCTTTTAGTCGGCACATTTGGGCGTATCCGAGATGTACGGGAAGGGCCCGACGGCTTACTCTATCTTTTGACCGATGAGAGGGATGGAAAATTGATCCGCCTGGAGCCTGCTGACTGATGTTTGAGCCCAAAGCAGCAATGTCGGCGTGTTTCGGTTTTGCAGTGGTAAAAAGTCTGGACGGCCGGTATGCCCCTGGCTAGGAATTTGTGGCCTAGCGGTTTTCCGAGGATTCACAGCCGGCATAGTTTAGTTGCCGCCACCCTTCGTAAACCACCACCGCGGCTGCGTTGGACAAATTAAGACTGCGGTTCGCCGGAAGCATGGGAATGGTGAGCCTGGCCGATTCCTCCGCTGCTTGGGCCAACTCTGTCGGCAAGCCCCGCGTTTCGGGCCCGAACAGCAACATATCACCCGCTTGAAACCGAAACTGCGCAAAAAAACGTTGGTGATGAGTCGAGAAAGTAGCCAGCCGAGATTCGCCGGCAGATGTTCTGCATGCCGCAAAATCATTATGGACATGCACTTCGACCACATCCCGGTAATCGAGCCCGGCGCGGCGAAGTTGGCGGTCTTCTAGCGAGAACCCCAGGGGTTCGATTAGGTGAAGCTGACTGCCGGTGTTAGCGCACAAGCGGATCAGGTTTCCAGCATTCGATGGGATTTCGGGTTGGTAGAGCACTACATGAAACATCTGGGCCTCCTGGGGACCATTTCGATTTATGAGGTTTCTGTTGGCGGTGAAGTGTGCAGTTCAACTTTAGGCAGGAACAACTCGACCAGATCATCGAGAAAACGATAACCGAGTTTTGTCGCCCGCACCAGGCCGCCGTCGGTCTCAAGAAGCCCCCGCTGTCGGGCGTCATTCAGCGGCTTGGTCAGAACGGACCAGGGCACGCCGGTTCGTTCTGTAAACTCACTGGGTAGGAATCCTTCCGAGAGGCGCAGAGCATTCAGCATGAATTCGAAGCAAAGATCTTCACTGGAAATCGTCCTCGGATCGGTCAACACGAAATTGGAACGAGCTTTTTCCATGTATCGATTCGGGTGTTTTTCTTTAGCGTAACGGGTGATTTCCTGAGGGGTCGTAATCTTGCTATGGGCACCGGCGCCCAATCCTACGTAGTCACCGAATCGCCAGACGCTCAGGTTGTGGGAACACTGCGCCCCGGGTTTCGAAAACGCCGATACCTCGTACCGATGATAGCCAGCCGTTTTGACACTATCGTAAAGAGCATTTCGGATTCGCCAATCGGTCTCTTCATCTGGCAGAGCGGGGGGATTTATTGCGAAGTAGGTATTGGGCTCGATGGTCAACTGATATAGCGACAAGTGGCTCGGCGCGTAGCCAAGCGCGATCGTAAGGTCGTTTAATGCCCCTTTCTCATTCTGGTCTGGCAGACCGAACATGAGGTCTATATTGAGGTTGGTGAACCCCGCGTTTTGCGCCGCAGAAATAGCGTGTCGCGCTTGAATGGCATCATGTATGCGGCCCAGTGACCGAAGTTTTTTGTCCGAAAAACTTTGGATCCCAAGAGACAGTCGGTTTACCCCAGCTTCGAGGTAGCCGGCAAATCGGCCGATCTCGGCAGAACCGGGATTGGCTTCAAGAGTGATCTCAGTCTGCTGGGCGCAATCCGCGATCTCGCGAATCGCGTCAAGCAAGCGATGAACAGCAGCTGGGGAAAAAAGACTGGGAGTGCCGCCACCGATGAAGACCGAATAGACAGGTCGATCTTGAAAGACGCCTTTTTCTTGCCGTAGATCGGCGAGGAGCGCATCGAGGTAGTCGTCTTCCGGCAGTCTTTGACGGAGGGGGTGTGCGTTGAAATCACAATAAGGGCATTTGCTTTCGCACCATGGCAGGTGAACATACAGAGAAAGCGGTGGTGGTCGTAGTTTTTTGGAATTCATGTTACGGGCAAATGATCGCACCGGGCGGCCGGAATGTCCGCGCGGTGAGTCTCAAAACATCGTCCGGCCCAAGGGCAGCAACTAAAGTGCACGAGATTGACTTCATCCACGGGAAAACCTACAAAATGTTTGTCTCGATTATAGGCGTTCAACTCCAACCCAATATCGAACGTCAGTGATAAGATGATTTTCCCGCGGTGCTGTTACCGCGGGTGTGATGCCAGCGCCTGGGTGTTGCCGCAATGACCAACATCCATTTTTCGAGAGCCGTGACCGATGGACTCGTTGGCAAAGGAACACCCACCGTGATTGCAATACAGAACATACAAGCTACGTTTAGCGAATATCGTCCCGAGATTATCCGGACTAAACCGGATAAACGCGCAGCGGTAGCGCTGATTGTTGACAGCAGTCATTCGCAGCACGACCCAGAGATCGTCTTCATCGAACGCGCTTTTCACGCCGCTGACCCGTGGTCAGGTCAAATGGCTTTTCCGGGCGGTCGTTGTGATCCGCAAGATCTAAATCCTTTGGAAACGGCGTGCCGGGAAACGCAGGAAGAAATCGGTGTTGATCTATTGGCGGCCGATCGTCTCGGTAGGCTGGATGATTTACAGGGTCGGCACGGTGGCCGATCTAGGGAAATGGTGATCTCGTGTTTTGTATTTGGAACGCACGGCGTCGATCGGTTCAGTCCAAATCACGAGGTGGCCGATGTCATTACGCTGCCCATTTCGACGCTGCTGGATCCGAGCACTCAGACCGAGGTGCCGTGGCCGCAAGCAGGCAGAGTTTTTCCGGGAATTTGTGTTGGCGCCGGTGACCGTGTGATTTGGGGGCTGACGTACCGATTTTTGCTTCGTTTTTTTTCGTTGCTCGGGCATTTTTTGCCGCCCGATTGAAGGCGACTGGTTTGGCAGGCTAAGGGACGATCCGATATGATGGCCGTGCCAAGATTTCCACCTGAAATCACGTCTATATTAATTTAATATATTGATAATTAAGGATAAAGATTGAAACGCGCGTTGAGCCTTTTCCTATTGCTGTTTGCGTTTTGGCTATTGCTGTCCGGCCATTATGATTTTTGGTTGATTGGTCTTGGACTCATATCCAGTGCCAGTGCGGTGTTTCTTGCAAGGCGAATGGGTATCGTTGATGCCGAAGGACTGCCCCTTGACCTGGTTCCAGGCCTGCTTCGTTATGCCCCCTGGCTCTTTGGTACCGTGATTCGGGCCAACTTTGATGTGGCACGCCGAATTCTCCATCCCCGATTGCCTATTACACCAATGGTGATCCGCGTCCCAGCAGAACAACGGACGGCCCCTGGCCGGGTCAGTTATGCGAATTCAATCACGTTGACCCCTGGGACCATTTCACTCGAAGTGAGCGATGACGAAATTGAAGTGCATGCGCTTTCAGTGGATGCAGCGGAAGATCTTCAATCGGGAGAAATGGGTCGTCGTGTGGTTGCTTTAGAGGCGCACTGATGTTGATTCTCGTAGTGACAGTTCTGTTAGGCACTATGGGTCTCGCTTTGATCCGTGCTGTGCGGGGGCCAACCGTCTACGACCGGATCCTCGCGGCCAATGCGTTCACCACGAAGACTATAGTGATGGTGACAACATTTGGGTTCATGGTGGGTGAACCAGGACTCTATCTGGACATCGCGCTTATGTATGCGTTGATAGGGTTCATCGGGACGGTCGCGGTATTGAAGGTCTCAGAGTTCGGTAACCTTGGGCAGACTCGTCCAGAGCTTCCACCGAAACCCAAGTGAGCAACATTGTGGAAATAGCGAGCGCGATCTTGCTTCTGATTGGCGCTTTGGCGATGTTGGTCGGCGGTATCGGTATTTTGCGGATGCCGGATCTTTTTACCCGACTGCACGCGGTGGGAATCACGGACACCCTAGGCGCGGCAGCAATCCTACTGGGGTTGGCATTCATCGCTGGATGGGGCTTGCTGTTGGTTAAGTTGTTTTTGATTTTGGCGGTTCTTCTGTTGTTGAACCCAACAGCGTCTCATGCCCTGGGACGGGCGGCAGTTCACGGCGCTCGGCGACCCTGGTTAAGTGCCCCCAAGTAGGCGATGGTTGAAGCGGTAAACATCGTTCTCCTCGGTCTACTGGTGATTACTGCAGTGGCCGCCATCCGACTGCACGACTTGTTCGCTGTGGTCATGATGTTTGGTATCTATAGCCTGTTGGCGGCAACTGTGTTTGTGGTGTTAGATGCAGTGGATGTGGCATTTACCGAAGCAGCGGTGGGGGTGGGCATATCGACCATCCTAATGTTGACCACGCTTGGCCTGGTGGGGCGATGGGAGCGTCGCCCTGTACACCGCCCTTTCTTGCCTTTGCTGGTGGTCGTGGTTACCGGCGCGGCTTTGATTTATGGCACGTTGGACATGCCGCACTTTGGTGATCCAGACGCACCGGTGCATCAACATGTGGCACCACGCTATCTCGAACAGTCACCGGATGAAATTGGTATACCCAATGTTGTGACGGGCGTACTCGCAAGTTACCGTGGATACGACACTTTAGGTGAGTTAACAGTGATCTTCACAGCGGGGGTTGGCGTTTTGGCGTTGCTTGGAATTCGCCGCCGTCGGCAAGACGAGGCGACCCGTGAGAGATAACCCAGTTCTTCGTGTCGTCACGAAAATTATCGTACCAGTCATCTTTCTGTTTGCGCTGTATGTTCAGTTTCACGGGGATTATGGACCGGGCGGTGGTTTTCAGGCGGGTGTTATTTTTGCCGCTGGACTGATTCTGTATGGGTTGATATTTGGTACTGAGTCAATTCGATGTTTGATCTCGACGCGGTTCTTGCGCGCACTGATTGCAGCTGGATTGTTGTTGTTTGCCAGCGTCGGATTTTTGCCACTGCTGATGGGTTGGAATTATCTCGATTACGACGCCCTCGGCCAGAACCCGCTCTCAGGTCAGCATCTTGGCATTTTCCTAGTGGAGCTGGGCGTCGGAATCACGGTGGCTGCGGTGATGGTGACGATATTTGTTGCTTTTGCGGGGCGTCGCGACAGCTGATGAATGTATTTGGCCTTTACAACTATTGGATCGTCATCTTTTTGATGATGACCGGGTTTTATGTTGTGATCTCCAGTGGCAACCTGGTCAAGAAGATCGTGGGACTGAGTCTTTTCCAAGCTTCGGTTTTCATTCTCTACATCAGTCTGGGCAAGATAACCGGGGGAACAGTGCCCATCTTGCGCGAGGGCATCACTCTTTATTCGAACCCGTTGCCCCACGTACTGATTCTGACTGCTATCGTTGTGGGGGTATCAACCACAGCGTTGGGTCTGGCCTTAGTCGTGCGGATCAAGGAAGCCTACGATACGGTGGAAGAAGACGAGATTCACCAGCAGGACGAATCTCTTTGATTCTTAGCCAACTTCCGGCATTGCAGGTTACGTTGCCGCTCATCGCCGCACCGTTATGTCTGTTAGTGCGCAGTGGTCGAGCGGCCTGGGGGATTGCTCTTTTTGCCAGCGCAGCGTCGTTTGCGGTGGCGGTTCTGCTGTTGAGTCGCGTCCTTGATCAGGGAACCCTGTCCTATGAATTTGGCGGTTGGGCTGCACCTTGGGGTATTGAGTACCGCGTCGATATAGTCAACGTATTTGTTCTATTCGTGGTCACCGCGATTACGACCGTCGTTTTGTTCTTTGCCAACGACAGTGTCCGTAAAGAAGTCGACGCCAGCAGGCAGTCCCTTTTTTATACCGTCTGGTTGCTCTGCCTGACCGGCCTGGTGGGACTTGTTATGACCGGGGACGCGTTTAACTTATTCGTGTTCCTTGAAATCTCATCACTTTCGAGCTACGTGCTGATCGCCTTTGGTAAAGACCGGCGGGCACTGACGGCCTCTTACCAGTACCTAGTGATGGGGACTATCGGCGCAACGTTTGTCCTGATTGGTGTCGGCTTGTTGTACATGATGACCGGCACGTTGAATATGGCGGATCTTGCCGATCGCCTGCCCGCTGTGATGGCGACACGGACGGTGCGCGCGGCGCTCGCATTCCTCGTGGTGGGCATCAGCCTCAAACTGGCTTTGTTCCCACTGCACCTGTGGCTACCCAACGCCTATGCCTTCGCCCCATCGGCCGTGACGGCGTTTCTTGCAGCCACGGCCACCAAGGTCGCGTTCTACGTTCTACTGCGGTTTCTGTTTACGGTATTTGGTGTCACGTTTGCATTCGAGGCCATGCCGCTTGGGATCATCCTGGCAGTTCTTGGGGCCGCGGCGATCCTTTCTACTTCGGCCGTCGCGATTTTCCAAGACGACATCAAGCGGATGCTCGCCTATTCCAGCGTGGCGCAGATCGGCTACATGGTCCTTGGGCTCAGCATGGCGTCGGTGGCGGGATTGACTGCATCAATATTGCATTTGTTTAACCATGCTTTGATGAAAGGGGGCCTATTTTTAGCTCTCGGTTGCATGGCCTATCGACTCGGCAGTGTGCGGCTCGGGGCGCTGGCGGGCGCGGGCTATCGTATGCCCTGGACGATGGGGGCATTTCTTGTCGGTGGCCTCAGCCTGATCGGTATTCCGCTCACGGCCGGGTTTCTCAGCAAGTGGTATCTGGTGCAGGCGGCACTCGGGCAGGGCTGGTGGCCCGTCCTGGTCGTTGTAATTGTCGGTTCGCTATTGGCAGTTGTGTATGTCTGGCGGGTGGTAGAAATGGCGTACCTTCGGCGTCCTAACGATTCCGATGCCTCGGCCGTCCGAGAGGCGCCCTTGTCGCTGTTGTTGCCGACCTGGTTTTTGATTGGAGCCAACCTTTACTTCGGTATTCATACTCGTCTCAGTGTCGGGATCGCAGGAAAGGCCGCTGCCGTCCTGATGGGCCAATCACAGTGACACCTCTGGTCTTGGTCATTCTGGTACCGCTTGTCGCGGCCTTACTGGTTTCGCGGACGGGCGCTTGGCCGAATCTTCGAGAAGCAATCAGTCTCGTTGCCGGGGGCATCCTCTTTTTCTTGGTTCTGTCCCTTTTGCCTTCGGTTCTCTCTGGAGAGCGTCCAAGTGTCTGGATTGCCGAGCCGATACCAGGCTTGCCGATTGCGCTTCGTGCAGAACCCTTGGGCACGCTTTTTGGCCTGACGGCCAGCTTCTTATGGGTGGTAACGACCGTCTATTCGATCGGTTACCTCAGAGGCCACGGCACATCGCACCAGAGCCGCTTTTACGCATTTTTTGCGATTGCCATTGCCAGCACCATGGGCGTCGCGTTTGCGCAGAATCTTTTTACTTTGTTTTTGTTTTACGAATTGTTAACGATTTCCACTTACCCGCTGGTTACACATGCGGGGACGACAGAGGCCAGGCAAGGCGGCCGAACGTATCTCGGCATCTTGTTGGGTACCTCGATGGGGTTTCTGCTGGTCGCTGTAGTCTGGACATGGCAGCTCGCTGGCACGGGCGAATTCCGGGCGGGCGGAATCTTGGCCGGCACGGCGTCGCCATTGGTGATCGGCGTGCTGTATGCCCTGTTTGTTTTTGGTATTGGTAAGGCGGCCCTGATGCCGTTCCACCGCTGGTTGCCGGCGGCGATGGTGGCGCCTACCCCAGTCAGCGCTTTGCTGCATGCGGTGGCCGTGGTCAAAGCAGGTGTGTTTGCCATTCTCAAGGTCACCATCTATGTGTTTGGGTTGGATCTTGTTCGTGAAAATGGAGCCTCCAATTGGTTGTTGTGGATTGCTGCCGGCACGATCTTGATCGCGTCCCTGGTTGCGCTGCAGCAAGACAATCTGAAGCGACGGCTCGCGTACTCCACCATCAGTCACCTGTCCTATGTGGTGTTGGGTGCACTCATTGCGAATGCAGCCGGGATCATCGGTGGCACCATGCATATTGTTACCCACGCATTTGGCAAGATCACGCTGTTTTTTTGTGCCGGTGCCATTCTTGTCGCGACCCACAAAACCCGGATCAGCGAGATGGGTGGACTCGGTCGACGCATGCCGCTGACCATGGGTGCTTTTCTGATTGCGAGCATCAGCATTGCGGGATTACCTCCGATGGGCGGTGTCTGGGGCAAATGGTACCTGGCGCTGGGATCACTGGATGCCGGTTACAGCATTCTTGTGGGTGTGCTGATGGTAAGCACCGTGTTAAACATCGCCTACTTGTTTCCCATTTCCGTGCGCGCGTTTTTTTATAAAGAAACAAGCACCTCCGCAACTGGCGTCATGGAGGCGCCCACTCCGTGCCTGGTGGCAATCGGTGTCACCACGGCGATGTGCTTGGTGTTGTTCTTTTTCCCTGATCCGCTGTACCGGCTCGCTGTGATGTTGGTCGATTGAGGTCTGCTGTGCCAGAGAAAAAACATCTTTTTGATGATCCACGCAATGTTCGCAGAGTCCTTTGGGCCTTGATTGCAGTGTGTGGCCTATTGTTTGCTGCCGACTTCATTTTCCACCGCCATGTTGTTCATCCGTGGGAAGCGCTGTGGGGCTTTTATGCGGTATTCGGATTTATTGCGTGCACGGTGCTGATACTCGTGGCGAAAGAGATGCGCAAGTTTCTAATGCGAAAAGAGGATTACTACGACGGTGATGATTGAATTGCCGCCCTTTGTGATTTTCTATGGGGCAGCCATCATGGTTGCGCTGTTGCCGCACCGGTTGGGACAAGTGATCCTACTGGCAACGCCGCTGGCAGGCGGGCTGGTTTTGCTCGGGATGACTGCCGACGCGGCTTTGCAATGGAACATCATGAACCTCGTGCTGGAACCGTTGCGGGTGGACCGTCTGAGTCTGCTGTTCGGTTATCTTTTTCATATTGCAGCTTTCCTTGGCGTGGTGTTCTCCCTCCACTTGCGTGATCGTCTTCAGTCGAGTGCAAGTCTTCTCTATGCGGGCAGCGCCCTCGGCGCTGTATTTGCCGGCGATCTTTTGACCTTGTTTTTCTTCTGGGAAATACTGGCGTTGACGTCTGCATTTTTGATCTTCGCTCGCAAAACGGAACGAGCCCGAAGGGCGGGGATCCGATACCTCTTCATCCAGGTGGTCTCGGGCGGATTGCTGTTGGCCGGCACCCTTATGCTCTATCGCGAGAGTGGGTCTCTTGCTTTCAACCATATTGGTCTCGGAACCTTTGCCAGTGGCCTGATTTTTCTCGCTTTTGGCATTAAGTGCGCGTTTCCGCTTTTACACAATTGGTTGACCGACGCATACCCCGAAGCGACGGTGACCGGCACCGTTTTTCTGAGCGCGTTCACCACCAAAGTTGCGGTTTATGCCCTCGCTCGTGGTTTTGCTGGAACTGAAGCGCTGGTTTATATCGGGGCCGTAATGACCTGCTTCCCAATTTTCTACGCTGTAATCGAGAATGACCTTCGGCGAGTGTTGGCCTACAGCATGATCAATCAGATTGGTTTCATGGTGGTGGGGGTAGGACTTGGTACGGCATTGGCCGTGAACGGCGCGATCGCCCACGCCTTCAACGAGGTGATCTTCAAGGGGCTTCTCATGATGTCGATGGGCGCAGTCTTATACAGGACAGGAAAGATGAACGGCTCGGATCTCGGCGGTTTGTACAAGAGCATGCCCATCACCACGACATTGTGCATTGTTGGGGCGGCGTCCATTTCTGCGTTCCCGCTGTTCAGCGGTTTTGTCAGTAAATCTATGGTGATGGTAGCGGTATTGGACGAGGGCCATCCGGTGGTCTGGCTGGCGCTGCTCTTCGCTTCAGCAGGCGTGTTTCACCATGCCGGAATCAAGATCCCATTTTTCGCTTTTTTTGCGCATGATTCAGGAATTCGAACGCCAGAGCCGCCGCTCAACATGTTGATTGCGATGAGTATCGCCGCGATTTTGTGCGTTTTCATCGGCAGCTACCCGTGGCTACTCTACAGTCTATTGCCGTTTGAAGTGAATTACGTGCCCTTCGACCGCTCTCACGTGCTTGCCCAATTCCAACTGTTGGTGTTTTCGGCTGCCGCTTTCGCGTGGCTCAAGATTTCTGGCATTTACCCGCCAGAGCTTCACGCAACAAACATCGACGTGGAGTGGTTTTACCGGCGACTTGCGCCTCGGGCCGTGCAGAGAGTCGGCCGGCTTGTCTCCAGTACGGGCGACGCTGCCGCACGTGCATTACGGGGCGGCAACAAAGCGCTCATGCGATCGGTATTTCGGCATTATGGTCCCGAAGGCACGTTGGCCCGTACGTGGCCGACTGGCAGCATGGTTCTTTGGGTGGCGGTTTTACTCGCCGCCAGTCTCGTGCTCTACTACCTGTAAGGTATCGCGATATGATATTCAAGTTCATTAAGAACCAGCTCACCCGCGGCGCTGATTCAGAAGCCGCCGCAAGCCGGGACCGAGCAGTCGAATACCAGGATTGCACCATCATTCCGACTCCCCGCAAGAGCGCCAATGGGTGGACTACCGAAGGAGATATCGAACGGGACGTCGATGGCGAAGTTCGCTCCGAACACTTTATCCGGGCTGAAACCCATACTGACCCAGAGCAAGCGATCAGCCACACCATTACCAAGGCCAAGCGCATCATTGATGAGCAACTGGCTCGTCGGAGCTAATCCCACCAGGCAGCGAGGGAGAGGTCTTAATAACCGGTCAACGATGCTCCAGCAATCGAGGCATCAGCTCGACCAGGTTGCAGGGCCGAGTTCGGTAGTCAAGTTGAAACTGCAGGATCTTGTCCCAGGCGGTGGCGCAAGCGCCGGATGAGCCGGGCAGGCAGAAGAGGTAGGTGCCGTTTACAACCCCCGCCATTGCCCGGGATTGCAGTGCCGATGTGCCGATTTCCTCAAAGGAGAGGGCTCGAAAGATTTCACCGAAACCATCGAGTTTTTTCTCGAGCAAGGGTTCAATAGCCTCCGGCGTGCCATCAAAGCCGGTTACCCCAGTGCCGCCCGTGGTGATTGCGACCTGGATATCGGTGTCTTCAATCCAGCGGGAGATGACACCGCGAATCTGGCCGAGATCGTCCTTTACGATCTTTCGATCAGCCAATACATGGCCTGTGTTGGTCAAGCGGCTGACCAGCAAATCGCCCGACTTGTCGTTGGCTTTTGTCCGGGAGTCGGAAACTGTAAGCACTGCAATGTGAACCGCAATGAAGGCGCGGCTTTTGCTCGACATACCGGCTCCTTTTTGGTTGTGGGCGGCTCGATCAGGTCCTATTATAGTTTCTTGTGCAAATTCACTTGGATTGACCAGAGGTATCCACAATGACGATTCACGTTCGATTTTTTGCCAGCCTTCGCGAGCGGACCGGAATTGACTCTAAGACGGTGGATGCCGATGGCCTGCATAGCATACGCGATCTGTGGTCCGCACTTACCGATGAGCCGTTGGATGAAACGACGCTGGTCGCGGTGAACAAGACCTACGCGGGACCGGATCACGCAATTACGGACGGCGACGAGGTGGCTTTTTTCCCACCGATCACGGGCGGTTGAGATGAGTCCGGTGCAAATTGAATTGCGCGACACGTCGTTCGATCCTTTCCAGGAACTCTTCGAACACCGTAAGACCTTTTCGAAGATCGGCAACCATGGCGCATGTTCGACTTTTGTCGGTACGATGCGGGAGTACAACGGAGGAGATCGGGTACTCGCGATGCAGCTTGAACATTATTCCGGCATGACCGAAAAACAGCTTGAAGAAATTGTTGGCGAGGCCCGCAAGACCCATGAGATATTGGACGGGTTGTTGTTGCATCGCATTGGGAACGTGTACCCGGGCGAAGATATTGTTCTAGTCGCTGTGTGGTCCACCCATCGGAAAGACGCATTCGCCGCTTGCCGGGAGATCATGGAAGCGTTGAAATCCAAAGCCCCGTTCTGGAAAAAAGAGACCTTGGTCGAAGGCGATCGGTGGGTCGAAAACAACACGCCGGGTGTATAGATCACGTAACGCTAGGTTTTTTGAGGTGACCTCGCGATGGCAAAGGAATAGGGTTCACGGGCGTTTACCCCATCACGGCACACAATCAGCTCAAGGTCGGGGAAAGACCGGGCCAACTCTCCTGGTCGAAGAAGGTAGTTGGGGTTAAATCTCGGGACTTCCCGGAGATGGTGCTGATTGAATGTTTTGTACAGCAATAAACCGCCGGGTTTGAGTGCGTTTCCCATCGCGGGAAAGAGTTCGCGGTTGAGATAACGAAAGCAGGTGATCACCTCAAAGGTGGATTGCGGGAGGGGCCAATTGTCAAGGTCCGCGACCAATCCTTGAATGCGGACGCCCTCGCGAGCTGCAATTCGCTGACCGATTTGAAGCGCCGTCAAACTGCAGTCAAGAGCGACGACTTGGCGCCCCAGTCTCGCGAGTTGCACTGAGGTGTGGCAGGTTCCTGCAGCCAGATCAAGCGCAAGCCCCTCGCCTTTCAGAAGATCGGCATAGTGGACAAGCAGTGGGTCGGGAATCAAAGAAGGTACGGCAGTCGTGTCCCGGTATTTTTCTTCCCAGCGATCGACATCGGAACGCACAACCGTCAAGCCGGACTAAATCAATCCCGCGAAAGGCTCAACGGTCACGACGTCTCCAATGTCTGCCCCGTCACTGTCGGCAGGGAGAATGACGAAACAGTTGGCCCGGTTCATGGAGCTCAGGATCCCCGAACCCTGTTCGCCCGTGTTTTTTACGGTGAGTTCTCCGTGGTCGTCCAGAGAAAGAAACCCGCGCTGGAATTCGGCGCGGCCCAGTTTCTTTTTCAGTCGGTGGGTTACGCGAGCAGAACAACGGAATGATGAAATGGTTTGTTCCCCTGCCAGTTTTCGCAGGGCGGGGAGCACGAATTGGTAAAAGGTCACCATGACCGAAACTGGATTCCCAGGCAACCCGAAAAATAACGCGGGACCAATTTTACCGACGGCAAGCGGCCGGCCGGGTTTCATTGCGATTTTCCAAAACCCGACCTCGCCAATTTGATTAAGGATTTCATAAACGTAATCCGCGTCACCTACGGACGCCCCAGCGGAGGTAATGACGAAGTCGGCTACAGCAGCCGCGTGTTCAAAAGTGTCTTGCAGACGAACACGATCGTCGGGCACTACACCGAGATCAATCAATTCGGCCCCCGCGCGGGTCAGCATGCCATGGAGCGTATAGCGGTTCGAGTCGTACACTTCACCGAGCGCAAGCGGTTCAGAAATTGGGCGCAATTCGTCTCCATTGGAGAAAAAGGCAACCCGAGGTTTTCGTAGTACGCCCAGTTCGCCAATCCCCAAGGAAGCGACCATACCGATTTCGGCCGGGAACAGGCGTTGCCCACCCGACAGGGCCACCGACCCAGCGGTGAAGTCTTCCCCCGCATGGCGGACGTGTTGGCCTGGCTTTTGGCCGGCGGCGACACGAACGGTGTCGCCATCCCTTTCGACCTGCTCCTGCATGATCACAGTGTCGCTGTGGTTTGGCATCACCGCGCCCGTCATGATGCGCACGCATTGGCCAGGTTCAAGCGCGCTATCGAATGCTCGTCCCGCCCAGGCGGTGCCGATTACGGTAAGGGTTGGTCGCGACAGATCCGCGGCCCGAACGGCATATCCGTCCATCGCGGCGTTGGTGTGGTTGGGGACATCCACCGGGGAGCGAAGATCTTCCGCCAAGACCCGGCCCAAGGCTTCGCGCAGTGGCGTCCTTTCGATTTCCGCGAGCGGTTCTACCATCGCTGTGATCCGCTCGAGCGCGGTCTCTACCGACAGCAGTGCTGGCTCGAAATCGTCCTCACAATTGGGCTGGATCTGGACGTCAGCTCGCTTGGACATCCCCTCGTCTCCAATGTCCAGAGGCGCCACCGGATTTCTCGAGCAACTGGACCGGGCCCAGAGTCATGCCGCGGTCGGCTTTTTTGCACATGTCGTAAATGGTCAATAAGGCCACCTGCACCGCCGTTAAGGCCTCCATTTCAACGCCGGTTCGATCGCGTGTTTCTACTGTCGTTTCACAGCGAACGCGGCTGTTTTCGTCATCGAATGCAAATTCAATTTCCACCCGGGTGAGCGACAGGGGATGACACAATGGGATGAGATCCGCTGTTCGTTTAGCGGCCATAATACCGGCCACCCGTGCAACTGAAAGAACGTCGCCCTTCGCATGCCCGCCGGCTCGAATGAGACGTAAGGTTTCGGTGCGCATGGTGATGCAGCCTTCGGCAAGGGCGCGCCGCACAGTCTTTGTTTTTTCGCCGACGTTTACCATTCGGGCGTTGCCTTGTTCGTCAAAGTGACTCAGTTTCTCGTCGCTCATCGTTGGGGACTGACGTTAATCTAACCCGCCTGCGTATTGTAGCGAGGTTACGAGCGAGATGAAGTTGGGCCAGAGATGGCCAGCGTACGGCATGATATAGTGAGCACTGCAATCACAACTGTTTGTCTCGGGCCGTTCCTTTATGGCGCATATCTCTACCATGGAAGAGCTGGGTTCACCGGCACTTGATTTCAGTTTGCCAAACACGAATCCGGGGGTCGGGGGGCAAAGCGTATCGTTGACCGCGCTGAACGAGCAGCCCGCGCTGCTGGTGGCGTTTATCTGCAATCATTGCCCGTATGTGATCCACATCCGAGATTCGTTTGTCAGTTTTGTGTTGGATTATCAGGAGAAAGGTCTCGCTGTGGTTGCAATCTGTGCCAATGATGTGCGCACGCATCCAGATGACAGCCCTGAAAAAATGGCGGAGGAAGCGTCCAAATTCGGTTATCCGTTTCCCTATCTTTATGATGAGAGCCAGGGGGTGGCAAAGGGGTACCGTGCGGCGTGCACACCCGATTTTTTTCTTTACAATCGTGAGCGCATATTGGTGTATCGGGGCCAATTTGATGCCAGCCGACCGGGGAACAGCGAACCAGTGACGGGCGCGGATCTGCGCCGCGCAACCGACGCCCTACTGCAGGACGCCCCAGTACTGGCTGAGCAGCGGCCCAGCATGGGGTGCAACATCAAGTGGAAAAGCGGCGAAGAACCCGATTACTTCACCGCCTGAATCGAGCTTGACGCAACCCAGCGGAATGGTTGGGGCCTGTGCATATCAACGGCTGGAGTGTGTTGCCCGGAAAAGGGCCGCGATGGTCTTGGCATCGCGAAT
>CAJXWH010000036.1 GCA_913062915.1 uncultured Acidiferrobacteraceae bacterium
TTTGCCGTCGGTTTCCTGGCACTGCCGGCCTTGGCTACTTTCTTGCGCGGTGCTGGCCTGGAAGGAGATTTCCGGGCCACAGTTTTCTTTATGGTCTTTCTGGCCTTGGTTTTCTTTGCGGTCGATTTTTTTGCCGTCGGTTTCCTGGCACTGCCGGCCTTGGCTACTTTCTTGCGCGGTGCTGTCGTCCCCGCCGACGCGTTGGCAGACGCTCTCGGCGACGTGCCCCTGGCCTGACTCGACGTTTGCCCAGCGGCAATACCCCCTCCTCGAATCTGAGCCGCGACCTTGCTTCTACTTTTCCGATGGAGATCATCGGGGATCACTTTCTTTTCGAGCGGTCGAATTTCAACGTCCACCACCTCACAAAGAAAGCGAAATATTTCCGGCGCGGTCGCATCAGCCGGCACCGTGCGCAATTTATGCTGGGCTCGGTAATAAGTAATCAAGGGCGCCGTCTCGTTTTCGTAGGCTTCGAGACGCCGGCGAACGGACTTCTCATTGTCGTCGGAACGCTGGCCAAGATTGCTTGACTCACATTGATCACATACCCCGCGCTTTTCTGGCCGGGAAAAATGCAGGTTGTAGATAGCCCCGCAATCCCCGCAGACGATCCGGCCTGTGATCCGCTTGACCAGTACATTTGAATCAAGCACAAAGTGGAGTGCCAGCTGCAATGGGCGCGTTACCCAGCCAAGCCGTGTATCCAGTTCCTGCGCCTGCGGAATATTTCTCGGGAATCCGTCGAGAATAAAACCACGGCGGCTCTCTGGTCTGCGCAGTTTGTTGACCACTGCATCGATCACGATATCATCAGAAACGAAGTCCCCCGATTTCATGATCCCCGCAATCTTCTTGCCAAGTGGCGACTTCTCAGCCACCGCAGCCCGCAGGATTTCACCGGTCGAAATATGGGGTACTTTGTAGCTTTTGGCCATCATCTTGGCCTGGGTTCCCTTCCCCGAACCCGGAGCACCCAGCAGAACAATTCTCATAGCGTTTTTTGACCTGGTCAGATTCTCACCACCGCTGACTCACCCTTGCTATTCTTTACCAAGGCCGAAGTGGGTCGCGTAACCTACGTCCGGTCGCCCAGCGTGTCAATGGCGCCAAGAATTCAGCGGCTGTGGCAGGCCTCACGACGACTGGGAATATGGCCGTTTTACTCGCCATGACACCCACTACAATAGAGTGGAACAAAATCGCCGTTGCGCAGCCTTTTCGCTTGTTTCCGTTTCGATTCGCCGGTATATCCCATGGACTCGATCCCGAATTTCACCCCAGCCGACATCGAAACGGTACGGCAGCTTGTTCATCAGAGATACCGGGAAACGATACAAATTCAGCTTGCCGATTCCGAGCTCATGCTCGACCTTAAGCGAGGGCAACCGGTCGATTGCCCAACGCTGTTCTGGCATGTGCACGGCGCCAACTTCGCTGTGATCCGAAGTGGGCTGAATCGATTCCGGTGCCAGTTTTTTTATACCCCACACGACCAGTACGGCACTGGCCGAGAAGAATATGATTCGCTCGAACAGTGCGTCACCACCTTACTGCAGGTACAGGCAGATCATGAACGAGATCATAGCCTATCTTGATTCAAACGCGAATCTTGCCGCAGACCAATTTTCAATCGATACCGGTGTCGGAAACTCATCACAGTCCAGGGGATCCGTGACATGAGCCAGTTAAAAAACATCTTCTATGCGCAATCCGGTGGAGTGACTGCTGTCATTAACTCCAGCGCCTGCGGCGTTATCGAAACAGCTCGTTCCGAACGTGGCCGTATCGGCAAGGTCTACGCAGGACGCAACGGGATTATCGGCGCCCTGACCGAAGACCTAATCGATACCAGTCTTGAAACAAAGAAATCTATTGCGGCGCTCCGGCATACCCCTGCTGGCGCCTTTGGGTCTTGCCGCTATAAATTGAAAAGTCTCGATGAGAATCGCGCGGAATATGAAAGATTGATTGATGTCTTCCGGGCCCACAACATCGGTTATTTCTTTTACAACGGCGGTGGCGATTCTGCCGATACCTGTCTCAAGGTATCTCAGCTTTCAAAAACCACGGGTTACCCGATCCAGGCGATTCATATTCCAAAAACCGTTGACAATGACCTGCCGATTACCGACAACTGCCCCGGCTTTGGCTCGGTTGCAAAGTACATCGCGGTCTCTACCAAAGAGGCCAGCTTCGATGTCGCTTCGATGGCGAAAACATCGACCAAGATCTTCATTATCGAGGTTATGGGGCGTCATGCCGGCTGGATTGCGGCGGCCGGCGGCATGGCTTCCAGCAACGCTGATATTCCGATCATCATCCTGTTCCCAGAAATTGAGTTCCATCGAGGGCGTTTCATGGAGGCCGTACAGCGCAAGGTGAACAAATATGGTTATTGCTCTATTGTGGTATCAGAAGGTGTACGCGGGGCGGACGGGAAATTCTTGTCGGACCAGGGCTTGAGGGACGCATTTGGCCATGCGCAACTCGGCGGTGCGGCCCCTGTCATTGCATCGATGGTCAAACAGGATCTCGACCTCAAGTATCACTGGGCGGTTGCCGACTACTTGCAGCGTTCTGCAAGACATATTGCTTCTAAAACGGATGTGGAACAGGCGTACGCGGTGGGCCGGGCGGCGGTTCAGCTGGCATTACAGGGTAAAAACTCCGTGATGCCGGCTATTTGTCGAATCTCGAATCGCCCATATCGATGGAAAATCATTGAAGCCACGCTCGCCCGGGTCGCCAACCGCGAGAAAATGATGCCGCGCACTTTTATCAGCCGCGACGGATTCGGTATCACTGCCCGTTGTCGTGACTACCTGGAACCCCTCATCCGAGGCGAAGATTATCCTCCCTATCGCAACGGTCTACCCCGTTATGAGCGCCTCAAAAACATGCCGGTGAAGAAAAAGCTCAAACGTGCTTTTAAGCTCAGCTGACGCCGAGTCTCTTCCGCCGCCCCGACTATAATGGCATGTAATCATTTATCGCCATAGACAAAGGCGTTTTGCAGATTCATTTTTCAAATAGCGTCGTAGACCAGCCATACTGTTCGCCATTCATCTGGTCATCGAGAAAACCAGGGCTAGACTGGGCACCCACAACATTTGATGCAACCGCGTTTTTAATTAAGGTCTTCGGGTGAATTTCAAAAAAACAATGGTCGAAAAAATCAGTGCCGAGGGTGACAGTTATCGGATTGCGTCCGAACCATTTTATGCGCCCCAGGCAGACGAAATTGCTGTCTTTGAGGCGGCCTGGCGCAATCACATTCCGGTTTTACTTAAGGGGCCAACGGGTTGCGGCAAGACCCGTTTCATGGAACACATGGCCTGGCGCCTTGAGCGCCCGCTGATCACGATTTCATGTCACGACGACCTCACGGCTTCGGATCTCGTGGGTCGTTTTCTCATCGTCGGTGGCGAAACACGTTGGATTGATGGTCCACTGACAACCGCAGTGCGTTCTGGTGCGCTGTGCTATCTCGATGAGATTGTCGAAGCGCGCAAAGACACTACCGTGGTGATTCACCCCCTGGCCGACGATCGCAGAATGCTACCGATTGAAAAGACCGGGGAAGTGCTGCCGGCCCCGGCTGAATTCGGCCTGTCAATTTCGTATAACCCTGGCTACCAGAGCGTCCTCAAGGACCTGAAACAAAGCACCCGACAGCGTTTTGTCGCCATCGACTTCGACTACCCAGAAGCAGAACTTGAACAGCAAATTGTTGTCCACGAATCGGGCCTGGACCCAGATACGGCAGCTCTTTTGATTCGTTATGCGGGAATGACCCGCAACCTCAAGGGCAGCGGACTCGAGGAGGGCGCCAGTACGCGACTCCTGGTACACGCAGCCAAATTGATGAAGAGCGGCATAGCCCCTCAGCTTGCCTGTCGCGTGGCAATCGCAGAGTCACTCACCGACGAACCCGATATGCTGGCCGCCGTTAACGAACTCGGCTCTTCACTTTTCTGATACGCTCGAGCCGGTGCAAACCCGATTGAACAGCGTGCTGGGAGATTGCCGATGAGCAGCCTTCATCCAGCCCCGGTGCTTGGCGTTATCGGCGGTAGCGGGCTTTATGACATCGAGGGGCTCGAAAATGTCGAGTGGCGCGAAGTAGGCAGCCCTTTTGGTGATGCTTCCGACCAGCTGCTGTTCGGGAGTCTAGACGGCCAGCCGATGGTTTTTTTGCCGAGGCACGGGCGAGGTCACCGCCTTAGCCCCTCTACAATCAACTACCGCGCCAATATCGATGCCATGAAGAGAGCGGGTGTAACCGATATTCTTTCTCTCTCCGCGGTCGGCTCATTCCGGGAAGATCTTGCACCCGGCACATTCGTCATCGTGGATCAGTTCATCGATCGCACCTTCGCCCGGAATAAAAGTTTTTTCGGGACCGGTATGGTCGCGCACGTCTCGATGGCCCAGCCGATCAACTCTCGCCTTGGTGGCTGGTGCGAGCATGCCTGTCATAGCGAAGGAATATCGGTCGTTCGAGGCGGTACGTATCTCGTTATGGAGGGTCCACAATTCTCTACCCTTGCGGAATCCAACCTCTACCGCAGTTGGGGTTGCGATGTGATCGGCATGACGAACATGCCGGAAGCCAAGCTCGCCCGTGAAGCCGAAATCCCGTATTGCACTGTGGCCATGGTGACCGATTACGACTGCTGGCATCCGGATCACGACAACGTCGAAGTCGATGCGATTATTCGGGTGCTGCTGGAGAACGCTGAAAAAGCCCGATCCCTGGTTAAAAAGCTAGCACCGAAGATGAAGGAGCGTCCCGCTGTCTGCCCCTCGGGAGACGACCGGGCGCTCGAAGCTGCCCTGATTACAGCGCCCGAGGCCAGGGACCCCGCGGTGCTGAAAACACTTGATGCCGTTGCGGGCCGGGTACTGAGTTCCTAATCAAGACCGGAATCAACGACGATCGATGAACATCGCAGATCTCATTCGCTCGATCCCCGACTATCCTAAACCGGGTGTCATCTTCCGGGACATCACCACGCTGCTGCAGCATCCTGCGGGATTTCGCCATGTGGTCGACGAGTTGGTACAACCTTTTGCCGGTGCGGGGATCAGTCATGTGGCCGGGATTGAAGCCCGCGGATTCATCCTTGGCGGCGCCGTCGCGCACCAGCTATCGGTCGGTTTTGTGGCCATACGAAAAAAAGGCAAATTACCGTGGCAAACCATGTCAATCGAGTATCAGCTGGAATATGGCACCGACGAAGTGGAGATGCATCTCGATAGCGTCGCCGATGGTGATCAAGTGCTGCTCATAGATGACCTGATCGCGACGGGTGGCACGGCCTGCGCAGCCATTCGGCTCATACGCGAAGCGGGCGCCGAGGTCGCGGGGGCAAGTTTCGTTATCGATCTACCGGATCTCGGAGGTCGACAGGAAGTCGAAAGGATGAACGTGGCCGTTCGCACGTTAACCGCATTTGAAGGGGATTGAAACGTTGCGATGAATCTATCTGCCAGACGGCCTCAGGAATCCGGCAGAATCAAGCGCGGCCGCCCGGCTTTCTTACGAACTCGATCGAGCCCGCCCCGAATGCTCGGGCGCTGGACAATCCAAATTTCTAGGCGTCGCTTACCGGGGAAATCCAAAAAAGTGAGGCCAATCAAGATCGTCAGGATCCCCTGGCCAGGCAATACCAGCATGGTAAGCCCTAACAGGACTAAGCCACCCCCGGCGACATTCTTCAGCCCTCGAAATAACAGTCGCAGCAACGGGTGTCGACGCCGCCAGGTTGCTTCTGCCGGTGCTTTATGCGCGAAATAATCCGAACTCATGTGAATGACCGCAAAAAACACGCCGACTGCGTAGACAACCGCCAGCGCCAGCGATACCAGAACCAACTGTGCGACCAGGACGGGGTGTTCGGCAACCCAATCAAATAGAAAAAATAGCTTTTCCATAATCTTAGAGAACGTCGACTTCGGCAAATCACGATGGCAACCGCCATCCTTGGGCTACGTCGGTCAAGGCGGCTCAACTGGATTTTACACTCGCATTCTCCCCCGGCAGGCTGCACGCTAGCCATTCGTCGTACATTTCGTTGAACGAAGGCTTTCGTCACTATACTCGATTGAACTCTTCTTCCCCGCCATTTGACACGCGATTGAAAGACCAGGGCCTGCAACCACTTTCTGCCGAAATCATCGAACAGCGTCTCGATGAATTGCTGGATGCGGTGCTTTCATCTCGGCGAACAACAGTCGACCCGGCGATGGCGTTGGCCGAATTCAACCACGAGCAACAGGAATTTACACTGTCGTGGCTGAGCGTAATTACCAAAACGAATTCGGAGCTGGGCTACCAGTTCATTCGTCACGTACCCCAGGCTCTCACCCAGATGGATAGGGCAACGGTTGAGAAATGGATCATCCACGCGATGGATGTCTATGACCGGCTTGGCCTGTACCCGGCCAGTGAAGCGTTTGCCGAGTTGGAAGGATTCACTCGGGACACAGCACGGGAAGCGGTATCTGTGACGCTGGATGAAACAGCGACAATTCTTGATCACTACGTCCGCGGATTGTCCGGGCGCTCCCTGCGAATTGAAGCAGGCAACGATTCGTTTACGGATACCGAGACCGTTTGGCTGCCGTCTCAGATTCATCGATATACGAATAAGCAGAACAATTTCACCCTGTACAAAGCCATCGCTGCACATCTTTGGGCCCAAATTCATCACGGCACTTTCCGTCGGTCTTCCCCCGATGCCAAGTGGCTGTCCGAACATCTTAATAGCTATCCAGAACCGGACCGTGCGAGACAACTCTTCCATTCTCTCGAGACCCATCGGCTGGATGCTTGCATCGCTAGAGAGTTGCCCGGGCTGGCCCGGGAAATGCGGGCGCTGATCAGCCATGAAACTGAAAATGAATTGACGCCGGCCTGGAGACAAGCAATACATGAGGTCGAAAAAAGCGATGCGTCGGTGAGCGATACGCTGCGTCAACTCGTAGCACTGTACGAAGACCAGGGAATTCCTCCGTGCCGGCCGTGGCAGGGGGCGCTCCATCCTGAGCGGGCCGAAGCAACCGCTTCGACCAGGATTCAGCGTGAATCTCGTGAACTCCAAGAGTTGCTCGCCGAGCTTTTAGAAAAACCGGAGCACTATGATCAAACTTCGCAGGTCAAATCGCTGCAAGTCGCGAACAGCGATGATCCAACTCAACGCAACGAATGGAGGCTCGAAGTTGCCGGCGAACCCATCATCATGCCCGACAGGATCACCAACCTCTTGCGGTCTGCGTTATTGGACTTCGATGCGATCCCACCTGACTATCTGGTTGCAGGTGGCGACGGCGACCCGCCATCCGCCAGTCAAGACCAAAAACCACCCGCCAGCCCGCAAGATGATCCCCCCCATCAATCCAGTGGCTGGTGCTACGACGAATGGGACTTTCGACGGCGTCATTACCGGAAAAATTGGTGTGTTCTCAGGGAAATCGACATGCGCCCGTCCTCCGAACCGCTGGTGGAGCGAACCCTGGAAAAATACAGCGGGCTGGTATCGGAGCTCCGGCGTACATTTGAGGCGCTGCGTGGCGAAAACCGGCGGCTCAAGCGCCAGCCGAACGGTGATGACATTGATCTCGAGGCGGTGGTCGAAGCGCAGGCAGAGGCCCGCGCCGGTCATGAAGTATCTGAACGATTGTTCACACAACTGCGCAGGCTGGATCGCGATACCGCAGTGATATTTATGGTGGATGTTAGCGGTTCCACTAAAGGGTGGATCAACGATGCAGAGCGAGAGAGCCTGGTGCTGCTTTGTGAAGCTGTTGAGATTCTCGGCGATCAGTATGCGATTTACGGCTTCTCTGGAATGACACGCAAGCGTTGCGAACTCTATCGGATCAAACGCTTCGACGATGCTTATGATGACCAAGTGAAAGCACGGATCGCTGGCATTCGCCCACAGGACTACACCCGAATGGGCGTGACCATCCGTCACCTGACAAAGCTGCTGCAAGCAGTCGAAGCGCGAACACGACTGCTGGTAACGCTGTCAGATGGCAAACCAGATGATTACGATGGATACCGGGGAGAATATGGTATCGAAGATACTCGCCAGGCGCTTATTGAGGCGCGTCGGGCCGGTGTTCATCCGTTTTGTATTACGATCGATAGGGCGGCTCGAGAGTACCTGCCACACATGTACGGAGAAGCAAGTTATACCCTTGTTAGCGAGGTCAACAAACTCCCCGGCAAGGTCTCAGAAATCTACCGACGGCTGACAACTTGAATCCCAACTTAAGAATTTGCAGGCGTTTTCGCAGGTTCTTGCCGGCCAGTTGACCGGCACAAGATGTTGGGCGTATTCTGTGATGGCTGCCACTAGATATGGTATTTGTGACCAGGCCAAGAATAAATCGGCGGCGATGACCTGAAGTACACCGGGCGCTTTAATCGGGCAGCCCAATATATTGGGGTACGCCACGAGGAGACGTACGTGCCATTGAGAGTTGACGAATTGAAAACCGCCGAGGAAAAGGAGCACCCGCCTGTTGCGGCAGACGTTGCGTACCAGCCTGCTTCCATTGATATCTGGGACAAAAAATATCGCCTCAAATCCAAGGACGGTACCGTCTTAGACCAGACCATTGATCATACATTCAAGCGCATTGCCAAAACCTTGGCAGATGTCGAACCATCCGATACCGACCGCGAACACTGGTACCAGGAGTTCTTGTGGGCCTTGCGAAATGGCGCAATTCCAGCAGGCCGCGTCATATCAAATGCCGGAGCGCAAGATCACAAACCCGCGACCAGCACGATCAACTGTACGGTCTCCGGCGTGATCCCAGATTCGATGAATGGCATCCTTTCTGCAGTACACGAGGCGGGCCTGACACTTAAAGCAGGTTGCGGTATTGGCTATGAGTATTCCACTTTGCGGCCCAAAGGAGCGTTCGTCAGCGGCGCCGGCGCTTACACCTCCGGACCATTGTCCTTTATGGATATTTTTGATGCCATGTGCTTCACCATTTCCTCAGCTGGCGGTCGCCGGGGCGCCCAGATGGGCACTTTTGACATCCGGCACCCGGACATTATGGAATTTATCCGCGCCAAGCGTGAAGACAGAAGACTGCGCCAATTCAACTTGTCTTGTTTGATTACTGAAGACTTCATCGCGGCAGTCAAAAACGATGCTGATTGGGAGTTGATCTTCCCCGCGGTAAGGGCCGAGTTCGAGGATCCGGAAACTGCGATCGTATGGCAGTACTGGCCAGTGACAACGGGCTACACGGTAAACGACCGGGGCGAGGTTGCCTGCAAGATATACCGCACCATACCTGCTCGTCGACTCTGGAACTTAATCATGTCGTCCACTTATGACTTCGCCGAACCTGGTTTCATTTTGATTGATCGAATCAACGAAATGAACAACAACTGGTTTTGTGAAAAGATTCGCGCCACAAACCCTTGCGGAGAACAACCGCTGCCGCCTTATGGCAGTTGTCTGCTGGGCTCAGTTAACTTGGCACACTTTGTAGAAAACGCATTTACCGACCGAGCCCAATTTAATTGGGAACGCTACCGCAAAGTCGTGGCAATTTTCTCGCGCATGCTAGACAACGTTGTTGAAGTGCACAGGCTACCACTGGAACAACAAGCCGACGAGATCCTTTACAAGCGGCGGCACGGCATGGGATTTCTCGGCCTCGGTTCGGCTTTGGTGATGATGCGCATGAAGTACGGCGAGCCGGATTCGCTCGAATTTACCGAACAAGTCGCGCGCGAAATGGCTGAGGTCGGCTGGCGCACTGGGCTGGAATTGGCTCGCGAAAAAGGGCCAGCCCCGATCATGCTGGATGACTTTGAGGTTACCCCAGAGATGCTGAGGCGTCGACCGGAGATGGAACGGGACGGATACAGCGTTGGGGACAAAGTAAAAGGATCCGTGCTGATGGCGAGATACAGCCGCTATATGCAGCAATTCGAAGATTCTTTGACCGATGATATCGCCCGGGAAGGGGTTCGTTACAGCCATCACACGTCGATTGCGCCTACGGGGACGATCAGCCTGTCGATCGGCAATAACGCCAGCAATGGAATCGAGCCATCTTTTGCTCATTTGTACTCCCGAAACGTAATTCGCGAAAATCGCAAAACCAAAGAAAAGGTTGATGTGTTGTCTTACGAGTTGCTTGCCTACCGGCACTTAGTTAACCGCGACGCTGAACCTGAAGCCACAGATCACAATGCGCTACCCGATTATTTTGTCAGCGCTGACTCCATCTCTCCGAAGCAACATGTCGACGTACAGGCGGCCGCCCAGAAGTGGATCGATTCCTCAATTTCCAAGACGGCGAATGTTCCTGCCGACTTCCCGTTCGAAGAATTCAAGGACATCTATCTGTACGCTCATGAGAAAGGCTTGAAGGGATGCACCACATTCCGTTTTAACCCAGAAGCTTTTCAGGGTGTTCTGATCAAACAAGAAGATCTTGAGAACACGACCTACCGCTTTACCCTGGACAACGGCGCGGTTGTCGAAGTGAAGGGCAACGAAGAAATCGACTACGACGGCGATATTCACACCGCTGCAAACCTGTTTGACGCCCTAAAGGAAGGGTATTACGGAAAGTTTTAGCTGACCCCGACATGCCAATCAAAATTGAAAACCAGATCAGCGGCTACGAGGTCGTTACCGAGATAAAGGACAACAGCCCAGCGCCACCGGAACGCTCAACGGAAAAGCTACCCTTGGGTGACGCGACGGACAGGATCCCGGCCAATGTCGTGCAAATGCATGAAAAAGTCGAGCGCCCTGAAAGGCTGCTTGGCAGCACCTACAAAATCAAGACCCCACTGTCTGATCACGCCCTCTACGTGACCATCAACGATATCGTACTCAATCCTGACACCCCCTACGAGAAACGCCGACCTTTTGAAATCTTTATCAATTCAAAGAACATGGACCACTTCCAATGGATCGTCGCGCTCACCCGAATCGTTTCAGCTGTTTTTCGCAAGGGTGGCGACGTTACTTTTTTAGTAGAGGAACTGCGTAGTGTCTTTGATCCGCAGGGCGGTTATTTCAAGCGGGGCGGAAAATACACCCCGTCTTTGGTCGCTGAAATTGGTGACGCGATCGAAGCGCATATGCGAATGATTGGGATGATTCGTGACGACGGGCTCGAGCCGCACCAGCAGAAACTGATCGACGAAAAGCGTCGTGAACTGGAAAATCAACCCACGCCCTATACCCCCACCACGGGTGAAAAGCCGGAGACTTCATTTCCCGAAAGCGCACATTTGTGCTTGAAATGTCATACCAAGGCCATGGTACTTCTGGACGGCTGCATGACTTGTCTCAACTGCGGCGATTCGAAGTGCAATTGATGATATCTAGGGGGTCAATCGACGAAGGGCCATGACGGCCTAGCAGGCAGTCGCCGGTGGGGGTGGTTATTTGCATGCCGCAATGCACAAACTTCCCCACACCTAGTCCTCTTACAGCGCTCCTACCCCCGTTATTTCCTTCGCGACTGGTTTTGGTTTGGCGGCCTCTCGCCGTTCGCACCCAGCCGTTGGTGCCATGATCTAGGTGATCTGCAACCTCCCACAATTTTTTTAAGACACATGATGCAACACGGTAAACGCGTGTCAGCACACCACATTTCATCGAGGCACGCGATTCAATACACTACGATGCTATTTTGAGAGGCTCTCGTAATGGAACAGCGTTCTAGCCTAGCTAAAACATTAGCGATTGTTCGTGCCCCATCGGAAGCCCACTTCGGAGAACACCATGAGCAAGCCGAAAACGTTCGGTTTTAACACCCTGACCCTGCACGCCGGGCAACGGCCCGACCCCACCACTGGCGCCCGTGCCACACCGATCTACCAAACCGCTGCGTACGTCTTCAAGAGCCCAGACCACGCCGCGTCGCTGTTTAATGTCGAGCGAGCCGGTCATGTCTACTCACGCATCACCAATCCGACCAACGCCGTTCTCGAGGAAAGAATTGCAGCACTGGAAGGCGGTGTCGGTGCCATCGCCACGGCCAGCGGCCAAGCCGCCTGTCATCTCGCGATCGCCACACTGATGGGCGCCGGGTCGCATATTGTCTCGTCCCAATCGGTGTACGGCGGCACCCACAACTTGCTGGACTATACGCTGCGGCGATTCGGCATTGACACCACATTTGTCGATCCGAGAGACCTGGGTGCCTTCGCGGGGGCGATCCGCCCCGAAACTCGATTGTTGTTCGGTGAGACCTTGGGAAATCCCGGGCTCGAAGTCTTGAATATCCCAGAAGTCGCTGCCATAGCACACCAAAACGGCCTGCCGTTGATGATTGATTCCACTTTCACGACACCGTATCTCTGCCGCCCTTTCGATCTTGGCGCGGACATTGTCTTTCACTCCGCCACCAAGTTTCTCAGTGGCCATGGCGTGGTCATCGGCGGCCTGCTGGTTGATAGCGGTGGATTCGACTGGCCGGCGTCCGGAAAATTTCCGACGATGACAGAGCCTTATGCCGGCTTTCACAACATGAACTTTGCCGAAGAATTCGGTCCGGCCGCTTTCATTAGCCGGGCCCGTAAAGAAGGCGCCCGGGATTTCGGGGCTTGCATGAGCCCAACGACTGCCTTCCAGGTCCTGCAGGGCATGGAGACCTTGCCCTTGCGCATGCAACAACATGTCGAAAACACCCGCAAAGTCGTTGCATTCCTCGCCGACCACGATGCAGTGGAATGGGTCAGCTATCCGGAGTTGCCCGAGCATGCAGACCATGAACTGGCAAAGAAGATTCTCCCGCGCGGCTGCGGTGCCGTATTCAGTTTCAGCGTTAAGGGCGGCCGCACCGCGGGCCGGCGATTCATAGAGAAAGTGGAGCTACTTTCGCACCTCGCCAATGTGGGGGACGCGAAATCATTGGTTATCCATCCGGCCAGTACCACCCACCACCGAATGGACGCCGCAGCGCTCGAAGCCGCTGGCATTTCCGAGGGGCTGATTCGCCTGTCGGTCGGGCTCGAAGACTCGGCAGACCTGCTGCAGGATCTCGAAGGGGCTCTTCGGGCCTCGCAAAATATTTGAAGGGAAGGGGCCGCCTTACATGTACTTGCGTGCCAACGATAAAAAAATCTTTGCGTATACCGGTGCCCGATCCCATCAAGAGGGGCTTGAGTCCGTGGTTTTCGTTCATGGCACGGGGATGGATCATACCGTTTGGTTATTACCTGCACGCTATTTTTCCCATCACCAGTTCAATGTGCTGGCCACAGACCTGCCCGGACATGGGCGCTCTGAGGGTTCAGCGGCCACCAGCATCGAACAGATGTCTGATGAAGTCGTTGCGGCCATGGATGCCGCGAAAATTGGCTGTGCTGCGCTCGTGGGCCACAGTATGGGATCGCTCGTCACCCTCGCGCTCGCGGCGCGGTATCCGGATCGAGTGCGTTCACTGGCTCTGATTGGAACCGCTGTGCCTATGGCGGTCCACAAATCCCTGCTGACAAGTGCAGCACAGAACGACCACGCAGCCATTGATATGCTGACGTATTGGGGTTACAGCAAGGCGGCCCAACTGGGGGGTAATGAAAATCCCGGCATGTGGATGGTGGGTGGCACCATGAAACTGCTGGAACAATCGAGAAAGGATGTGATTCATACCGGCCTTGATGCCTGTCATCGCTATGCTGCCGGTATGGCCCACGCGAACCAAGTACAGTGCCCCACGCTATTTATCCTTGGCACCCGCGACCTCATGACACCGGCCCGAGCAGGCAAAGAAATGTCGGATGTGGTCGCCAATTCGAGGGTTGTGCTGCTCGAAGGGACCGGTCATTCACTCATGATGGAACGCCCCAACGACGTTTTAGATGCGCTGATTGAAATCGTCTGAGTCCACGAATTCAGTGCGCCTTCAAAAACGAAAGCCCCACAAATGCGGGGCTTTCTTTAACAAAAACAGACAGTCGGTCGGTTTTACATCATACCGCCCATACCGCCCATACCGCCCATATCACCGCCGCCTGGCATCGGCATCGCCGGCTTGTCTTCCGGCAGCTCTGACACCATGGCTTCCGTGGTGATCATGAGCCCGGCGATCGACGCCGCGTTCTGCAGGGCAACACGAACCACCTTGGTCGGATCGAGAATACCCATGGCCACCATGTCCCCGTATTCCCCGCTGGTGGCGTTGTAACCGTAGTTGCCGTCCTTCTGGGCAACATTGTTCAACACCACCGAACCTTCCTCACCCGCATTGGCAACAATCTGGCGAAGCGGCTCTTCCAACGCCCGCTTGATGATACGGATCCCTGTCTCCTGGTCTGGATTATCGACTTCTGCCGCCGCGACAGCATTTACGCAACGTACCAGGGCGACGCCGCCGCCCGGCACGACGCCTTCTTCGACGGCAGCGCGGGTCGCGTGCAGCGCATCTTCGACCCGGGCCTTTTTCTCTTTCATCTCGATCTCGGTCGCGGCACCGACTCGAATCACCGCCACACCACCGGCCAGTTTCGCGACGCGTTCTTGCATCTTCTCCTTGTCGTAGTCGGACGTGGCTTCTTCGATCTGGACACGGATCTGGTTGACGCGCCCTTCAATGTCACTCTTGCTGCCGGCGCCGTCGATGATGGTGGTGTTTTCCTTGGTGATTTGCACCCGTTTGGCGCTGCCAAGATCATCGATGCTGCAAGTTTCCAAGCTCATCCCGACTTCCTCAGAAATGACCTGACCGCCAGTCAGAATCGCGATATCCTGCAACATGGCTTTGCGCCGATCACCAAAGCCTGGTGCCTTGACCGCGCAAACCTTGACGATGCCACGGATGTTGTTGACCACCAGGGTTGCCAGGGCTTCGCCATCGACGTCCTCAGAAATCACCAGCAGCGGACGGCTGGCCTTGGCGGTGGCTTCCAGTATCGGCAACAGATCGCGAATATTCGAAAGCTTTTTATCGTAGATCAGAACCAACGGGGCGTCCAGATTAGCCTGCATGGTGTCCTGGTCGTTGATAAAGTAGGGCGACAAGTAGCCGCGGTCAAACTGCATGCCCTCGACCACCTCCAGCTCGTTCTCGAGGGTCTTGCCCTCTTCGACCGTGATCACGCCTTCTTTGCCGACTTTTTCCATTGACTCGGCAATGATGGTGCCCACCGATACGTCGTCGTTGGCCGAAACCGTGCCCACCTGAGCAATTTCCTTGTGGTCGGCGCACGGCTTGGAAACCTCTTTAAGTGCCTCGGTCGCGGCCACAACACCCTTGTCGATGCCACGCTTCAGGTCCATTGGGTTCATGCCGGCGGCAACCCCTTTCAGGCCTTCCTGCAGAATCGACTGGGCCAAGATCGTGGCCGTTGTGGTGCCATCACCCGCTTCGTCGGAGGTCTTTGATGCGACCTCTTTCAGCATCTGGGCACCCATGTTTTCAAGTTTGTCCTTCAGCTCGATCTCTTTTGCGACCGAAACACCGTCCTTGGTCACGGTCGGCGCACCGAAGGATTTGTCCAGTATCACGTTGCGGCCCTTGGGGCCAAGGGTTACTTTCACGGCGTCGGTCAGCACGTTTACGCCGCGCAGCTGGGCGTTGCGAGCAGCTTCGCCGAATCTCACGTCTTTAGCAGCCATTGTTCATTTGTCCTCTAGTGGGTAATCGGTTGCACAACAAATTAAAAAGGGGATCGGGCGGACATTCAGCCCTCGATCACCCCCATGATGTCGTCTTCGCGCATGACCAGGACGTCGTCGCCTTCCACCTTGACCTCGGTGCCGGAATATTTTCCGAACAACACCTTGTCACCGGCCTTGACGTCGAGCGCACGGACTTCACCGTTGTCCTGGACCTTGCCGTTGCCGACCGACAGCACTTCTCCGGTCATGGGCTTCTCGGCAGCGGTGTCCGGGATCACGATGCCACCGGCGCTCATGCTGTCCTCTTCGATGCGTCGCACGACTACACGATCATGCAGCGGTCGAATTTTCATCGG
>CAJXWH010000037.1 GCA_913062915.1 uncultured Acidiferrobacteraceae bacterium
ATCACTTTCATCGATGCTGATTCAACAGGCTACGATCGAATGCGCGCATGGGCCGAGAAAACCGGAACCGTGGCGCAGGCGAATGCATAGGAGGTAACGTATGTCTTGGTCAGGAAATGTGTTGCGGGTCAATCTCACAAAGGGAACCTGCACGAGCGAGCCACTCAACATGGAGTGGGCGCGTGAATACATCGGCCAGAGGGGTCTTGCGACCCGCTATTTTGTGGAGGAGGTCGACCCCAAGGTCGATCCATTGGCGCCGGAGAACCATCTGATTTTTGCCACCGGCCCGCTGACCGGCACCATGGCCTCAACGGGTGGGCGCTATTCGGTGATTACAAAAGGGCCACTGACGGGCGCGATCGCTTGTTCGAACTCAGGCGGGTTCCTCGGCGCCGAGTTGCGCTCGGCCGGCTGGGACATGGTGATCCTGGAAGGAAAGTCGGCAAAGCCTGTCTATCTTTATATCGAGAACGACAAGGCAGAGTTGCTTGCGGCGGACGAGATTTGGGGCAAATCGGTATGGCAGACCGATGAGATCCTGCACAAGAAGCACCAGGATCCGCAGTTGCGCATCGCAGCCTGCGGCCGGGCCGCTGAGACCGGCTGTCTGTATGCCGCGATCGTTAACGATTTGCATCGCGCTGCGGGTCGGTCCGGGGTGGGTGCGGTCATGGCTTCTAAGAACCTCAAAGCATTGGCGGTTCGAGGCACGAAGGGCGTTGGCAACATCAAGGACCCTGCGCGATTTATGCAGACGACGACGGAGCAGAAGAAAGTCCTGGCTGATCACGCGGTGACTGGCGAAGGATTACCGACTTTTGGCACGCAGGTTCTTATGAACGTAATTAATGAGTCGGGTGCGTTGCCGACACGCAATATGCGAGAAAGTCAATTTGAAGGGGCACACAACATTTCTGCTGAGCAAATGGCGGAGCCGAGAAAGAGCGACGGCAAGCCAAATCTGACAAGAAACGCAGCGTGTTTCGCCTGTACCATCGCCTGCGGGCGTATTTCGACCATTGATAAGGGGCATTTCACTGTCGAAAACAAACCGCAATACTGGGGTAATTCGGGTGGGCTCGAGTATGAAGCGGCTTGGGCGCTGGGTGCCGATACCGGTGTCGATGACCTCGACGCCCTGACCTACGCGAACTTTCTTTGCAACGAAGACGGATTCGATCCGATCACTTTTGGTGCTACGGTGGCGGCAGCAATGGAATTATTCGAAATCGGGGCCATCACGACTGAGCATACCGGTGGTGTAGAACTGAAGTTCGGTGCGGCGGCAGCGTTGACATGGGCAGCCGAGAAGGTTGCGACCGGCGAGGGTTTTGGCGCGGATCTTGCGCTTGGTTCCAAGCGTCTGTGCGAAAAGTACGGCCATCCGGAACTCTCTATGACGGTTAAAGGCCAGGAGTTTCCCGCGTATGACCCGAGAGGCATTCAGGGAATGGGATTGGCCTATGCAACATCGAACCGAGGCGCCTGCCACTTACGCGGCTACACTGTCGCGTCAGAAATTCTCGGTATCCCGGAAAAGACGGATCCATTAGAAACTGACGGGAAGGCTGGCCTAGTAAAAGCATTCCAGGATGTGACAGCGGCTTGGGACTCAACCGGCTTATGTTTGTTTACTAGTTTTGCCTGGACGCTGGATAATGTCGCGCCCCAAATGGACGCCGCCTGCGAGGGTGAGTGGACTGCTGATCGACTCCTGGAGGCGGGGGAACGGATCTGGAATTTGGAGCGAGACTTTAACGCCAAGGCGGGTTTTACCGCAGCCGATGACACCCTACCGCCTCGATTGCTGGAAGAGCGTGCAAAATCGGGGCCAGCGGAAGGTAAGGTAACTGGTTTGGCAGAAATGCTGCCTGAGTATTATCAGGAGCGGGGCTGGACGGCCGACGGCCAGATTACCGATGAGACCCGGTCGCGGCTTGGCCTTCCGGCTTGACACAGGTGCTCGATCCGCCAAGGTAGAACCAAAGATGGGAGACCCTTGCAGGGCGGCATGAAGCCGCCCTGTTCGCTCCCGGGGGAGAAAAAAGAACCCATGCGTCACTTGATCATTGGTGCCGGCCCGGCGGGTGTCGTAGCAGCCGAGTCATTGCGGCGGCTGGACCCAGACTCAGACATTGCGCTGATTGGCGACGAGTCGGAGCCGCCATATTCCCGAATGGCAATTCCATATCTTTTAAGCGACCAGATTGGCGAGGCGGGTACGTACCTTCGAAAATCGACCGGCTATTTCGAGGAGCAAAAGATCGAAGTCGTTCAGGACCGGGTCGCAGCAATCTCGACGCAAGACCGGTCCGTTACTCTCGCATTGGGTGACAGCCGCGCCTATGACCGGCTTCTCATCGCTACCGGGTCGAGCCCTGCGTCGCCGCCCATCGACGGGATCGGTTTACCCGGGGTTCATCCTTGTTGGACCCTGGAAGATGCCCGGGCCATTGCGGCGCGGGCGGCGCCTGGCGCCAAGGTGGTGCTAATGGGTGCGGGGTTTATCGGCTGCATTATCCTCCAAGCTCTGGCCTCGCGCGGTGTGGAACTGACCGTGGTCGAACTCGAAAACCGAATGGTGCCGCGGATGATGAACCAAGCATCGGGTGGCCTGATCAAGAACTGGTGCGAAGGTCGTGGCGTGCGGGTGTTGACCTCTACGCGGGTGGAAGGGATCAGTGGTGGTCAGCCGCTCGAAGTGTCTTTATCAGGAGGAGAAACGCTCGCGGCTGATCTTGTAATCAGCGCGACGGGGGTGCGCCCGAACACGGAGTTTGTGGCGGACAGTGGCGTGGAAGTGGACCACGGAATTCTCGTCAACGAGCATCTTCAAACCGCCTGCGACGGTGTGTTCGCGGCGGGTGATGTGGCCCAGGGCCGGGACTTCTCGACCGGAGAATACAGCGTGCAGGCCATTCAGCCGACGGCCGTAGAACATGGCAAGACGGCGGCTTCGAATATGGTCGAGGGGAAAGAAGTCGTGCACCGAGGCTGCCTCAACATGAATATCCTCGATACCATGGGCCTCGTCTCCACTTCGTTTGGAGCTTGGGAGGGGGTTGACGGCGGGCAATCGGCTGAGCTTTCCGATCCCGATCGTTACCGCTATCTTGATCTGCAGTTCGATGGCGATGTGCTGGTGGGCGCGAATGCGCTGGGATTGACGCAGCATGTCGGTGTCATCCGCGGCATGATTCAGACGCAGCTGCGCCTCGGCCGATGGAAAGACCGGTTGCTAGAAAACCCGTTGCAGTTGATGGAAGCCTATGTGGCGGCAGCCCATGGTGTTAGCGACGGGGTCAATACTTCCGTTTAGCGTAGCTGCCCGCTCCGGGCTCATGAAGATTACTTTGAAGCTCTTTGCAGGGCTCTCCGAGTACCTGCCGGCCAACGCAGTGCGTAACGCGATTGTGCTCGAGGTGCCGGAGTCGTGTTCGTTGAACGACCTGATCGACCAGCATCGGATCCCGCGTGACCTGGTTCATCTGGTGTTGATCAATGGCACGTCAAGGCAAGAATCTGAGCGCGATGACCCAATCCTTAACGACGGAGATGCGGTTGCCATGTGGCCGCCGGTAGCCGGGGGATAATGGAAGTGTCGACAGATGAATGTCAGAACGTTGTTTTACTCAGAAAAGATATGGGTTTGAGTCACCGCGAATTCTTTGCGTCTCTTGCGACTTTAGCCCGTGAGGTGCCCTGTCGGGTCAGCGACAGTGGCGCCATCGTGGAGTATGATTCGGGCGAGATCCACATCGCGTTGGGGCCTGAAAGCCAACGTCAGTTGGGTTTGATGAAGTTGCCGCGAACATGGGTTTCTCTCGAATTCCGTAATCTTTCAAAGGCGCAGCGGGCGCTTTTTCTCGAGCGGTTCGATCTTGCCTTTCACAGGGGTGGCGGTTAAGTGATGATAGAAAAACTTCGGGACTCGATCGAAGACCAGTTACAGCGGCCGCTGAGGGATCTCCGAGTCTCGGTCACCGATCGCTGCAATTTTCGCTGCGTTTACTGCATGCCGCGCGAGGTTTTCGGACCGGGCTACCGGTTTGTTCCACGAAGCGAGTTGTTGCGCCTCGAAGAGATCTCGCGGATCGCCAGGGCTTTTGCGGAACAGGGCGTGCGCAAGATCCGAATCACAGGCGGCGAGCCCCTCATCCGTCGTGATCTCGAGCGACTGGTGGAAATGATTGCCGCGATCGAGGGGATAGAAGACATCAGCATGACCACCAACGCCTCGATGTTAACGCGAGAGCGGGCCCGGTCGCTTCATGCTGCCGGCCTGAAGCGAATCAATATCAGCCTCGATGCGCTGGATCAGCCGACATTTCAACGTATCAATGATGTCGAGTTTCCGGTCGGGCGGGTGTTGCAGGGCATCGAACACGCGCAGGCAGTTGGGTTCAATCGGGTGAAGATCAATGCGGTGATCCGGCGCGGCTTCAACGAGCACAGCATTTTACAGCTGGCCGGCCATTTTCGCGGCAGCGGTGCCATCTTGCGATTCATCGAATTCATGGACGTCGGCTCGACCAACCGGTGGCAACTCGACGAAGTGGTATCGGCCCGTCAGATGGCCGACATCATTCATGCAGAGTTTCCGATCGTCCTGGTCTCGCCGAACTACCGCGGCGAAGTCGCGAAGCGATGGCGGTATCTTGATGGTGCCGGGGAAGTCGGGTTCATCGCTTCAGTGACCGAGCCGTTTTGTGGCGACTGCGCTCGGGCGCGGTTGTCGGCTGTAGGCAAAGTCTATACCTGTCTTTTCGCGACCGAAGGCCATGACCTGCGAGATCTGATTCGCGAAGGGGCAAGCGACAAAGTCTTGGCTCGGCGAATTCGCACGATCTGGATGAGTCGCGAGGATCGATACTCTGAACTTCGCAGTTCCACATCGGCCACAGTGAACCGCGCGCACCGAGTGGAAATGTCGCACATCGGCGGCTAGGCGTGATGTAGATTTTCCTGGTCGATTGCTAAAAGGACATTCTCGAGGAAACACACCCATGACGCGCATCGCTATCGCCGGGGCCGCCGGCCGAATGGGTCAGGCGCTGATCCAGGCCGTATCGTTGGATGCCGAAACTGAACTGGCCCACGCGTTCGAGCAGCCGGGGCACGCCTCGCTTGGAACCGATGCCGGCGTCGTGGCGGGGCTCGAACGGGTCGGAATCTCACTGACCGACACCATCGGCAGTGGGGACTTTGACCTTCTCATCAACTTTACAACGCCAACAGCGACCATGGAGCACCTCACCTATTGCCAGTCGCAGGGCCGGCGGATGGTGATCGGAACAACCGGGTTAGACGAGGGCCAGCGAAGCGAGGTCGCCTCAGTGTCAGAGCACATGGGCGTCGTGTTCGCACCCAACATGAGTGTCGGGGTCAACCTGACACTGAAACTGATCGAGCTGGCTGCGCGAACCCTCGGCGACAGCGTCGATGTAGAGGTGATCGAAGCGCACCACCGAGACAAGGTCGATGCGCCGTCGGGAACCGCTCTTCGCATGGGAGAAGTCGCGGCCAAGGCGCTTGGACGCGACTTGGCAACGGCTGGGGTTTACAGCCGCCACGGGCAGATTGGTGCGCGCGACGCCAAAGCAATCGGCTTTTCGACGATCCGGGCCGGCGATGTGGTCGGTGAGCACAGCGTCTGGTTTGCAGGTACGGGGGAGCGCGTCGAGATCACACACAAAGCAACGAGCCGGGCAATCTATGCCGCCGGCGCCGTTAGAGCGGCCCGCTGGCTGATGGATCAGCCCAACGGTTTGTACGACATGCAGGACGTTCTGGGTCTTTCGGACTGACCGCGATCCGGGGTACCGGAGATTCCGGTTATGGACAGAGTATTGCTTACAACCGCGGGCTCGAAGATGCTATGGCAGGAACTTGGCCGCCTTAAGAGAGAAAGCCGGCCACGGATCATCGAGGCCATTGCCGAGGCCCGGGCCCACGGTGATCTTTCAGAGAACGCCGAGTACCACGCGGCACGGGAGCAGCAGGGATTTACCGAGGGAAGAATCCGGGAACTGGAAGCCAAGCTGGCTCGAGCCGAGGTGATCGACCCCGCTGACCTCAATGCCGCGGGTAAAGTGGTCTTCGGTGCGTGGGTTGAACTTTGGGAGGCGGAAGGCGACCGCGAGGTCACCTACCAGATTGTGGGGGAACTCGAAACCGACGTCAGCATCGGCAAGGTCTCGCACAGTTCACCGATTGCCCGTGCGCTGCTCGGACAGGAAGTGGGCGATGAGGTCGAGTTCACCGCCCCGGGCGGTACCCGTCGTTATGAAATTCTAAAAGTCCGATACCAGGCGAAGTCAGACGACGCCAACGAGTGACACCTCGTTCTAGCTAAGACCGGGGTAAATCGATGTCGCTCGACTCGTCTTTCGTGGATGTTGTTTTCCCTGCAGGGTCTTGCCCGGGATCTTTTGCCGATTCGGTACCACGCCTCGGGTAAGAGAAAGACTTCCCACCCCAGCCGTCCTCTATGTCGATCTTGTCTGGGCCGAGATCGTATTGCTCGTCCACCGCGGCCCGCGGATCAAGGTCGGTGACGATAGCTGGCACTTCCGGCAGGGCCACGAAGGATTCTTTCTCGACCACGGGCGCCCATTGGCGGATTCGCATGCGCCACAGGATCAATCCGATCAAGGTGGCAAGCGCAAACAGCGTCAAAAGAAACAGCCCGCCGGCCCCAACCAGGCTCATCATGGCCGATGCTGCAAGGGGTCCAACGACAGCACCCATGGCAAAGGCCAGCACGAAGCCGGCACTGGCCGAGACCACATCCTCCGGGTTCAGGTAGTCGTTGGCGTAGGCGATACTGATCGGGTAAATGGTCGAAACCAGTCCGCCAAAACAACCGATACCTAAGAACAGCAGCAGTGGATTGAACGAGGAGCCGATACTCAGTACCAAGGCTGGCGCGATGGCAGCCACACTGACGCCAAGGAGAACGGTGCGCCGATCAAAGCGGTCGGTAAGGCGCCCGACTGGCAGTTGGAATAGCAAACCGCCGACTACGGCAATGCTCATGAAGGTTGCAATCTGGTCGACCTCAAAGCCCAATTCGCGGGCATACACAGGACCGAGCCCCCACATCGAGCCAACGATGGCGCCACCGAGAATGCAGCCCGACAGCGCTGTTGGCGAGATACGAAAGAGCCGGCGCAAATTCAGCTGTGGTTGTGACACGGGGTCGGGGTGGGTTGCCCGGGTCAAAGCAACGGGCACGATGGCAAGGACGAGCAAGATCCCGGCAAAAAGAAAAACATTGAAGTCGCCGGGATCGCCAATCCGCAAAGACTGCTGCCCGGTGGCCGATGCCAGATACCCAATCATCATATAGATCGAGAGCAGCACGCCGCGACTCTGGTTGGTGGCCCGGTTGTTCAGCCAGCTTTCTTCTATAACGAAGCATCCCGCGATGGCGGCGCCCATGATGATCCGCAGCACTACCCAGGCCCAAGGGTCCAGGATCAGCAGAAACGACAGCATGGTGGCTGATGTGATCGCAGCAAAGGCGGCAAAACTCCGAATGTGCCCGACCCGGTTGATGATTGGCCCGACGCGAAGCGTCCCGATTGCAAACCCAAAGAAATACGCGGAAGTCATCAGGCCGATCATCGCGTTGGGGTAGCCCTCGATATCGGCCCGCAGGGCGATCAACGTAGTGAACAAGCTGTTCCCCATCATGACGAGCATCACCGACAGCATGAGGGCCGACAGCGCACGAACAATTGAGAGGGCGTTTTTCAACGACAGCGATCTTGGTGGATTTAGGCGGCGCGAAGTGTACGCTTGCGTTCACGCAGCGGGAAGGGGAAAAGACAAAGTTTTTTTTGAAAAGAGTGTAGATCAAGCTCAAGTACCAGACGTACCGGTGCCTGAGCCATCGTCCCGACGGAGCCTATAATCATCCCAAGAGAGAAATGGTTGGTAGGGAGGCTATTCTGAAGGAGGAAATTAAAACTGCGATGGAGGAGAAGCAGTTTGTATTGCATTATCAGCCACAGATCGAGATTGCTAATGGCCGTCTCGTAGGAGTCGAAGCGCTACTCCACTGGAAACATCCTTCGCTAGGAATACTGGGCCCAGCTGGCTTTATTTCGGCCGCCGAAGAAATCGGAATCATTAATTCCATCGGGCAATGGACAATACACGAAACTTGCCGACAGGCGGTTTGCTGGCAGGTGTAGAGTCATGTCGTTACAACAACATCAGTAAATGTATCTTTAGGGCAATTTTTACAGCGGGGTTTTGTCGAGCAGATCCAGATTGTACTTAATGAAACCAGTTTACAACCGGAATTGCTTGAACTTGAGATCACCGAATCGATTCTGGTGAAAGATTTTAATTTTTTCATGAAGTCCTGACGTCGATTCGGGAGTTGGGAGTTCGGATAGCCCTAGACGATTTTGGTACTGGTTTTTCAAGTTTGGTTTATTTATCTCGATTACCCATCGACACACTTAAGATCGACCAATATTTTGTCCAAAATCCTGGTCAGCGGAATCGGTTAATCATTCGTTCGGTTATTGAATTGGCTAGGAATCTGAATCTCAGAACAGTAGCGGAAGGAGTACAGACGTTGAATCAAGCAGAATTTCTTCTCGGTGCTGGTTGTCATATAGCTCAAGGGTATTACTATAGTCCTCCATTACCGCAGGATGCTTATGCAGAATACGTACTAACGGCTAAAGAACTAAAAACACTTTGTGATGATCACCATTAACAAACACTCAGATGCAGCTGGTCCGATTTGATGCCGTGAGCCTTGCATTCGGAGCGCAAGCGCTCCTTCGCGAGACCGACTTTTCGATCGAAAGCGGCGAGCGGGTTTGCCTGATCGGTCGAAACGGCGCCGGCAAGACATCGATGCTGAGACTCATCACCGGCGAACTCGAGCCCGATCAGGGCGAGATCCGCCGGCCGGAAAATCTTGTGGTCAGCCAACTCGAGCAGACTTTGCCTCAGGAAGAGGATTGCACCGTCACGGTGTTCATCGAAGGTGGGATCTCGTCAATTCAGACACTTTGCAAGGAGTATCAGCGCAGGTCGCAACTCGAACTCGATTCCGAAGGTCTTCGCGAACTCGAAAAGTTGCATGCGCACATCGATACGCACGGGGGCTGGAATATCCGGCAGCGGGTCGATACGGTCTGCTCAGAACTCGAGTTGCCGCCAGATGAGCGATTGGGCGATCTGTCGGGGGGCTGGCGGCGGCGCGTGGCCTTGGCCCGGGCGCTGGTTTCGAATCCAGACCTTCTTCTTCTAGACGAGCCGACCAATCATCTGGATCTCGGCACCATCGAGTGGTTGGAAACCCGGGCCCGGAATTACCCCGGGGCGGTGCTCTTTATTACCCACGATCGGGCATTTCTTCATCGCCTTGCAACGCGGATCGTGGAGATCGATCGGGGCAAGTTGCGCAGTTGGCCGGGTGACTACCGGCGTTATCTTCGAGATAAGAACAAAGCGATCGGCGAGGAAAAGCGGGCCAACGCCGAGTTCGATCGCAAGCTCGCCGACGAAGAGGCCTGGATTCGCCAGGGCATCAAGGCCCGGCGCACCCGCAACGAGGGACGGGTAAGGGCACTGGCTGCGATGCGCGAAACCCGTGCCCAGCGCATCCCAAGGGATGCCGCGGCCCGCATCCACATCGAGGAGGCGGAACGCTCGGGCAAAAAAGTCCTCGAGGTGAAGAATCTTTGCTACGGCTATGGCGCGACGCCTTTGATTCAGGGCTTTTCGATCCGGATTATGCGGGGTGATCGTATTGGCCTTGTAGGCAACAACGGCGTTGGCAAGAGCACGCTCCTGCATTTGCTCCTTGGCGAGCGCGAGCCGCAGGGCGGCTCGATCAAGCATGGCATCAATCTCAAAGCAGGCTACTTCGACCAGCACCGGCGTGAGCTTGACCTCGACAAAACTGTCGCCGAGGTGGTGGGAGACGGTAAGGATTACGTGCTGCTGGATGGTAAGCCGCGCCATGTCGTGGGGTATCTGCGGGGGTTTTTGTTCAGTTCAAAGCGCGCCATGACCCCGATCAGGGCGCTCTCAGGCGGCGAGCGGAACCGAATCCTGTTGGCCCGCCTGTTCACCCGGCCCGCAAATCTCTTGGTGCTCGATGAGCCGACCAATGATCTCGACGTAGAAACCCTGGAAGTTCTAGAAGCCAAGATTGCCGAGTTCCGTGGCACGCTGATCGTGGTGAGCCACGATCGCGAGTTTCTCGACCAGGTGGTCAACCGCATCCTTGTGTTTGAAGCAGACGGTGAAATCAGAGAATACGTCGGCGGCTACAGCGACTGGGCCCGCCGGGGTCGACAACTGGCAACAGCCGATGATCCATTAGCGAAGAAAACCGGACGACCGGCGACTTCCGAAACGAATCGCCGGCGCAAGGTGCCGGCCAAACTGACGTACAAGCTGCAGCGCGAGTTAGATGGTCTGCCGGTTATGATCGAATCGCTCGAGACCGAGGTTGCGTCGCTTGAGGCCGAAATCGCGGCCCCCGATTTTTATGATCGCCCGTTCGAGGAGACGCGCCCCGTGCTTGATGACATGCTCAGCAAGCAAACGGCGCTCGATGCAGCGGTAGATCGCTGGGCCCACCTCGAAGAGATGCAATCGAGCCTCAAGGCAGCGCACGAATCACCAGGCGATACTTCCTGACGATACGCCAGCGCAGGAATCGGCGCGTGTCGTTTTACTCGCGCAAGGGGGGCGTGAGGTAGGCAGCGCTCGCATCAAGAGCCGCACGGCTTTGCTTGATCTCCATGCGGGCGATCACACGCAGGTGTACTTCGTCCGGGCCATCGAAGAAGCGCATGGCCCGACCCCAGGTCCAGTGATCTGCCAGCGGGGTGTCCGGGCTGATCCCCATGGCGCCAAACACCTGCATGGCGCGGTCCAGCACGGTGGTGTGCAGGCTCGGCACGAGTGCCTTGATCATGGAGATTTCCTTGCGGGCGGCCTTAGTCCCGACCTGGTCGATCATCCAGGCGGTCTTCAGCACCAGCAGCCGGGCCTGTTCGATCTCGATCCGTGATCGGGCAATCCAGTCGGCGATGGTGCCGTGCTCATGCAGGTACTTGCCAAAGGTCTTGCGTTCCTGTGCGCGGGCGGTCATTAGTTCGAGGGCTAGTTCGGCAGCACCAATCGAGCGCATGCAGTGGTGGATCCGCCCCGGGCCGAGGCGTGCCTGGGCCAGGGCGAAACCACTGCCTTCCTCGCCCAGAAGCGCGGTCGCGGGTACCCGTACGTCGCGAAAGGCCAGTTCACAGTGCCCTTCCGAAGACCGGTGATTCATGATGGGGATGTTGCGTACCAGTTCAACCCCCGGGGCTTTCATGGGGACCAGAATCATGCTCTGCTGCCGGTGGGTTTCGGCTTCGGGGTCGGTTTTTCCCATCACGATGAGAATCCGACAGTTGGGATGGGCGGCATTAGAAATAAACCACTTGCGCCCGTTAATCACGTAGTCGTTTCCGTCACGAACAATCTGAGTCTGGATCTGGGTGGCGTCGGACGAGGCAACGTCGGGCTCGGTCATTGCGAAGGCTGAACGGATCTCGCCATTCAAAAGCGGCAGAAGCCATTCCTGGTACTGTTCGGGAGTTGCGAAAAGGTGCAGTAACTCCATGTTGCCTGTGTCGGGCGCACTGCAATTGAAGATCTCCGATGCCCAGCTGACACGACCCATGATTTCTGCGAGGGGCGCGTATTCGAGGTTGGTCAGCGCGGTTCCCGGCTCGTCGTCCCGCAATCCAGGGAGAAAGAGATTCCACAGTCCTTCCGACCGGGCGCTTGTTTTTAATTCCTCGACGAACGAAACGGGCAGTTGCCCCTCATCCACTTCACGATGCCAGTCGCCAATACGCGGGACGATATGCGCATCGAAAAACGCCTGAACGCGCTGGCGAAGATCTTCGACTTTTGAGGTGTAGGAAAAGTCCATGGATTGTTTTGGCGTCAATCCCAGTCTATCCGGTTTCGTCGAGCACTACGACCGCCATCTCGGCCAGGGTTCGGGCCATGCCACCGACGCGGGCGGCATTGGGATTCGATGCCGTGCCGTCCAGAGAGCGCTTCAAAACGCCCTGGCAGATGGCCGCGAGGCGAAAAAAACTGAACGTCAGATAAAACGGCCAGTGGTCGATTGACTCGATGCCGCGCAGCTCGCAATACCGCGTGACCATCGCCGATTCCTTCGGGATGCCGAGTGCTGTCCGGTCCACGCCGCCAAGGCCCGCGATGTGTTCGGAGGGGTGCATACGCAAGCACATGCAAAAGTAGGCGAGGTCTGCCATTGCATGTCCCAGCGTCGAGAGTTCCCAGTCGATCACAGCGAGTATCCGGGCCTGTTGGGGGTGAAAGATCAGGTTGTCGAGGCGGTAATCGCCGTGAATGAGGCAAACCTGACTGTCGTTCGGGGGCACGCTCGATGGCAGCTCTTCGATCAACCGCTCCATTGCGTCGATGGATTCGGTTTCGCTGGCCCGGTACTGACGGCTCCAGCGGTGGATCTGGCGCTCGAAGTAGTTGCCGGCTCGCCCGAAGTCGGAAAGCCCCACCGCATCGATATCAATGCTGTGAAGAAGCGCGAGCACCCGGATCATGTCATCGAACGACGCCGCCCGCTCTGCCCGGGAGAGCCCGGGCAAGGTCGGCTTCCATAAGATACGGCCCGGTACGTAGCTCATGACATAAAACATGCTGCCGATGACGGCTTCGTCTTCGCAAAGTAGGTACGGACGCGCGACGGGCACCTCGGTATCGACCAGGGCTTTCAGAACGCGATATTCGCGATCCACCGCGTGGGCGGATGGCAGCAGCGTGCCTGGCGGTTTTTGACGGAGCACATACTCGCCGCTCGCGGCTTTAATACGAAAGGTCGGGTTGGACTGGCCACCTGAGAATTTCTCAGTGGAACGAAGCCCCTCGAAGCCTGTAATCCGGGCTGCTAGATAGGGGCCGAGGCGATCAGTATCGAGGGTAAGAGGACCGGTCCGGTTCACGCTATCGTGTGGCTGGGTTGTGCTTCGCCCGGTCGGAAAACGCTCACGCTGTATCGATCCGGCAGCGTCAGGTCTCGCGAAACTCCGGCATGACATCGCGGATGAAGAGTTCCATCGAACGTTTTTGCTCTCTCAGTCCGAGGCCGAGGCTTGCGTAGTAGGTGAAGTGATCGACGCCAAGGTCATCGTAGTGTTTGAGCTTGGCAATGACTTCCTTCGGGGTGCCGAACATCAGATGCTCATGCAGCATTTTTGGATCGTACTCGTCGCGGTTTTCGATTGTGGACAGATCAATCATGGCAGGAAAACCGTTATCTACCCCACCCGCATTCTTGAAAAGATTCTCAAACTGGGCGAGTTGGCGGATGGCGGCCTCCACCGGCACCATCCAGTCTTTTTCATGATCGTAGACGCAGGTGTGGCGCATGGTCGCGAAGATCGGTCGTCTCTGGTCTGGGTTGTCGTCGAGCGCACGCTGCAAGCGGCCGAGATACGTCTCGACCTCGGACATCGGTCGAGTGAGAGGCCAGGAGAGGATGTTGCACTGGTTTTTGACAGCATAGTCATAAGTGACGGGCGCCCGGGCCGCGACCCAGATCGGCGGGTGCGGTTGCTGCAGGGGCTTGGGTACGGCGGTGGCCGTAGGGAAACTCCAGTATTCGCCGTCGTGTGCAAAATCGCCTTGCCAAAGCGCTTTGACCACGGGCAGCATTTCCTGCATGTACTTCCAGCCATCGGTTTTCGGGAGCCCGGGAAACATGCGGTCGAACTCCCTCTGATAGGCGCCGGATCCGATCCCGAATTCGAGTCGGCCCCCGCTGTAGAGGTCGAGCAAGGCCGCTTCACCGGCCAGGTTGATCGGGTGCCAGTACGGTGCCACCACGACGGCGGTGCCGAGACGAATCCGCTGGGTGTGCGCTGCCCACCAGGTCAGAATCTGGAAAGGGTTGGGGGCGATGGTCATTTCGAGTGCGTGGTGTTCCGCTGCCCAGACGATGTCAAATCCTCCTGTATCTGCCATTTGCACCATCTCGAGCGTGTGGCGGGCGACTTCATTCATGTCGGTGTCGGGATGGATCCGTTCCATGTTGATGGCCAACTGAAATTTCATTGAATGGGCTCGCTAGTTATTGCGGGGCGGGCATGTCGATAATTATGCCAGTGCCATATCGAATCGGATGAAACGGTTGAATTGATGTCGGGACATGGAAACGGAAGGTAGAGGCAGTTTCGATCGCCACCTACTGCATCACAAAGGGGTCAGCAATGGGGTCGGGTGAAGTATTCAGCCATACCGTTTTGGGTCGGGTGTAGTCGTAGATGGCCTGCAGGCCCGACTCCCGCCCGTAGCCGCTGTTCTTATAGCCGCCAAAGGGGGCCAGGGGAGACACCATGCGGTAGGTGTTGACCCAGACAATGCCGCAGCGAAGGGCCTGGGTAACGCGAAGGGCGCGGCCGAGGTTGCCGGAAAAAACACCGGCGGCCAGCCCGAAGCGGGAATCGTTTGCCAGTCGAATGGCTTCCTCCTCGTCGCGAAAGCGAAGCGCGCTGACCACGGGGCCGAAGAGTTCGTTGCGCACGATCCCAAGATCCTGGCTCGGGCAGGCCACCACCGTGGGTTCGTAATACCAGCCGTCACCAAGACCCTCGGGTTGCTGCCCGCCATGTACCAGGCGGGCGCCACTTGATGTCGCTTCGGCGAGGGCGTTTTGAATGTTATGGAGTTGACCGAGGGTTGCGAGTGGCCCCATCTGACTTGCCTCGTCGAGTGGATCGCCGATTCGGATGTTGGCTGCCCGCTTGGCCACTTCACCTAGGACCTCGTCGTGAATTTTCTCGTGCAGAAGCAGGCGCGATCCTGCCACACAACTTTGTCCACTGGCACTGAAAATACTGAGCAAGACGCCATTGGTCGCACTTTCTAGGTCCGCGTCTTCGAACACGATGACCGGAGATTTCCCACCGAGCTCGAGCGAGACTTCGGCGAAATTTTCAGCCGAGTTGCGAATGACCTGGCGAGCGGTTTCGGGCCCGCCGGTGAAACTGATGCGATCGACCAGCGGGTGACTCGTCAGTGCGCGCCCGCAAGGCTCACCCAGGCCCGTAACGACGTTAAGCACGCCCGGCGGGAAGTCCGCCTCTTCGAAAACCTTTGCAAATTCAAGCATCGGTGCCGAGGCGTGTTCAGACGCTTTGAGTACCACCGTGTTGCCGGCAGCCAGGGCCGGCGCGATCTTGACAGCGACGAGAAAGAGCTGCGAATTCCAAGGCACGACTGCGGCAACCACGCCCAGGGGTTCGCGCACCGTTATCGTCCACATGTTGGGTTTGTCAATCGGCAGGGTGTCCCCCTGGACCTTGTCTGCGAGTCCCGCGTAATAGTGGAAGAAGTCTGAGATGTAGCGGGCCTGCCATCTTGTTTCCTTGAAAAGTTTTCCGGTATCGACGGTTTCGGTATGACCGAGATTTTCAGAATGCTCGGCAAGGATGTCGGCAAGGCGGCGCAGTAACTTGCCGCGTTCGGTAGCCGTCATTTTCGACCACGGCCCTTCGGTAAATGCGCGATGTGCCGATTGCACGGCTGCATCTACGTCTGTTTCGCTCGCTTCCGGGATGATGGCCCAGGATTTGCCGGTAGAAGGGTTAACGCTTTCGAACGTTTTTCCGTCCTCAGCATCCACCCACTCGCCGTTGATATACATCTGGTACGATTTTAATTCGGACATCCCTTCGCCCCCATCTTCAGTTTGGCTTGTATGCAATACATTCGATTTCAACCCGGATGTCCACCAGAAATTCGCTGACCAGCGCCGATCGCGCGGGTGGACCTTCGGGAAAGTACACCCCGTATACTGCGTTAA